>JBBRDR010000020.1:0-32909 GCA_038203745.1 Burkholderiales bacterium
CACCTGCGACAACCGGGGTTCCTTCTGTTACATCCGTGAAATAACGCCTAGCGCAGAAAATAACTACTGGTCGACGGCCCATCAGCCAACCCTCAAACGTGCTGAGAGCTACGAAGCAATTTTCTCCGAAGGGCGTGCCGAATTTCGCCGCCGCGACGCCGTGGGTTCCGGGGAAGGGGTATTTGAAACCCATACCGAAATCGTTGTGTCGCCGGAGGATGACATCGAATTGCGCCGGGTGCGCATCACCAATCGCTCGCGACAGCGCAGGGAAATCGAGATCACGAGTTACAATGAAGTGGTCATTGCACCGGCGGCCTCAGATGTTCTGCATCCGGCCTTCAGCAACCTTTTTGTGCAAACCGAAATCCTGCGTGACCGTCGCGCAATCTTGTGCACGCGCCGCCCTCGCTCGCCAGACGAGCAGGCGCCGTGGTTGTTGCACCTGATGGCGGTGCACGGATCGGAGATCGGCGAAATCACCTACGAGACGGATCGCTCACGTTTCATCGGCCGCTCAAATAGCACCGCTAACCCACAAGCGATGAGTGACTCCGGTGCGCTCTCGGGAGCCGAGGGTTCGGTACTCGATCCGATTGTTGCCATCCGTTATCGCATCACGCTTGAGCCGGAAAAAACAGCGACCATCGATATGGTGCTGGGTGTCACGGAGACTCGCGATACAGCCATCAGCCTGATTGAAAGATACCAGGATCGCCATCTGGCCGATCGCGTCTTTGACCTGGCGTGGACGCATAGTCAGGTGTTCTTGCGGCAACTCAATGCCAGCGAGGCCGATGCGCAATTGCATGCGCGTCTGGCCAGTTCCATCGTGCATGCCAATGCTTCATTACGCCCGGATGTCTCAGTGCTTATCCAGAATCGGCGCGGGCAGTCCGGCTTGTGGGGTTACGCCATCTCTGGTGATCTGCCAATTGTGCTGCTGCAGATCGGAGATGCGGCCAATATTGATCTCGTGTACCAACTCGTCCAGGCGCACGCATACTGGCGTCTGAAGGGGTTGGCCGTTGATCTGGTAATCTGGAACGAGGATCACGCGGGTTACCGGCAGCAATTGCAGGATCAGATCATGGGCCTGATCGCTTCGGGCATCGAGGCCAGCGTGATTGATCGGCCGGGTGGCATCTTCGTGCGTCAGGCAGATCAGATTTCCAGCGAGGATCGAATTCTGTTCCAGTCGGTTGCGCGCGCCGTGATTACAGATACACGGGGAACGCTGGAGGAACAGCTCGACTTGGGCAGGCCGCCGGAAGTCCGCATACCACGCTTCAAGCCGAGCAAAAGTTCTCGCCCCGAGGCCTCGGCTGAATCCGCAGGCAACACACCGTGTGCCATCTGTGTCGCCCAGACGCGCAGCGATTTGATACTGTTCAACGGGCTCGGCGGATTTACGCAGGATGGTCGTGAATATGTGATTACGCTTGCCCCGGGTCAGGTGACACCGGCACCGTGGGTCAACGTATTGGCCAACCCGCATTTCGGAACGATTGTTTCTGAAAATGGCGTGGCCTACACCTGGAGTGAAAATGCGCACGAATACCGACTCACGCCGTGGCACAACGACCCGGTAAGCGATGCCAGCGGTGAAGCCCTTTATCTGCGCGACGAAGAAAGCGGCCGCTTCTGGTCGCCCACGCCCTTGCCTGTCCGCGCAACGACGGATTACATCATCCGGCACGGCTTTGGTTACAGTGTTTTCGAGACGCGGCTGGACGGCATTTGTTCGGAGCTCTGGGTTTATGTCGCCATTGACGCCGCCATCAAGTTTTCGGTGTTAAAAATACGCAATGAATCCGGGCGGCCGCGCAAGCTCTCGGCAACCGGCTACGTCGAGTGGGTGCTGGGGGACCTTCCGGCGAAATCGGGTATGCATATCACGACGGAGATTGATGCCAGTAGTGGGGCGCTTTATGCCCGCAATCCCTACAGCACCGAGTTTCCTGAGCGGGTGGCATTCTTTGATGTGGATGATCCCGCGCGCAAGGTGAGTGGCGATCGCCGGGAGTTTATCGGGCGCAACGGTAGTTTGCGTGACCCGCTGGCCATGAGACGGTCGCGTCTCTCCGGCAAGGTCGGCGCCGCGATCGATCCTTGCGGTGCAATTCAGGTTAATTTTGAACTGGTTGATGGACAGAGCCGTGACATCGTTTTCCGGCTGGGTTCCGGGCGCAACACTGAAGACGCTAGCCAGCTTGTGCAGCGTTTCCGTGGCGACCTGGCGGCACGAAGTGCGCTCGAAGCCGTATGGCAACACTGGAACCATACGCTTGGCGCAGTCCAGGTGGAAACGCCGGATGTTTCGGTCAATGTACTGACCAATGGCTGGCTGGTCTACCAGACTCTGGCCTGCCGGGTATGGGCGCGTAGTGGTTACTACCAGTCGGGCGGTGCTTTCGGATTCCGTGACCAGTTGCAGGATGTGATGGCGCTGATACATTGCGAACCCGGTCTGGTGCGCGATCATCTGTTGCTCTGTGCGAGCCGGCAGTTCCAGGAAGGCGACGTTCAGCATTGGTGGCATCCGCCGGCAGGTCGTGGCGTGCGTACCCATTGCTCGGACGATTACCTGTGGTTGCCTCTGGCGGTATGTCGCTATGTGATGAGCACCAACGATACCGGGGTGCTTGATGAACCTGTGCATTTTCTGGAAGGCCGCCCGGTCAATCCGGAAGATGATTCCTACTACGATATGCCCGGACGCTCCAGTGACGTGGCTAGCCTGTATGAGCATTGCCAGCGTGCTATCCGGCGCGGATTACAGTTTGGCGAGCACGGCTTGCCGCTGATCGGTTCCGGCGACTGGAACGACGGCATGAATCGGGTGGGAGTCGAGGGCAAAGGCGAGAGCATATGGCTGGGTTTCTTCCTGTGCGAAGTGCTCAGGCAGTTCATCGATCTGGCTCATCTGCGGGGTGACTCGACGTTTTCCGATCTTTGTCAGGGCGAGTGGTTCCGGCTGCGCCAGAGCATCGAGAAAAATGGTTGGGATGGTGCATGGTACCGCCGCGCCTATTTTGATGATGGCACGCCGCTCGGTTCGGCAAGTAATACAGAATGCCGTATCGACTCGATCTCACAGAGCTGGGCCGTGCTTTCGGGTGCGGCCGATAGTGCTCGGGCAGGCCAGGCCATGACGGCCGTCTATGAGCGGCTGGTACGCCGTGACGATGCACTGATTCAGCTGCTCGATCCTCCCTTCAATACCTCGAATCTTGATCCCGGCTACATCCGGGGGTATGTGCCGGGTGTGCGTGAAAACGGCGGCCAATACACGCACGGGGCGGTGTGGGCTGCGATGGCCTTTGCCGCACTGGGTGAGCGTGAGCGTGCCTGGGAATTGCTGGGTATGATTAACCCGGTCAACCATGCGCTCTCTGCAGAAGGCGTGGCCCGATACAAAGCCGAGCCCTACGTTATTGCGGCCGATGTGTATGCCGTAAAACCGCATACGGGCCGCGGCGGGTGGAGCTGGTATACGGGTTCGGCGGGCTGGACATACCGGCTCATCGTGGAATCACTGCTGGGCTTGAAATTGCTTGGAGACCGATTGCATCTGGTCCCTTGCCTGCCGGCGCACTGGCAGGCCTTCAAAATCCACTACCGCTATCGGGAAACGGTTTATCACATCGCGATTTCGCAAACCGGTTTCGGCGAGGGTGGAAAGCATGGCGTGGCGAGCGTATGGGTCGATGGTGTGGAACAGCACGACAAGCAGATTCCACTCGTCGACGACCGGCAAGAACACCGGGTCGACGTGAGCGTTCATTCGGGATAAGGCCCGAGCCAATATGTTCGGCCTGTGTGCGGCAGCAGACAGAGTGCTGCCGCTATATCCGGCATGATGTATGGCGTGGATCATGGTTTGATTCACGCCGTTTATTCGACTCTGGGAGGAAATAGATCCGATGCCATGCGTTGGATGAGCGTCTAAGCGTTTGAGGAACGTGGTATGAGTTGTAAGTTATGAGTTACTGTTCGTGCCGCAGGCCGTACGATCCGCCAGCTTTTTTGCGCTTTAACAGAGGTTTGATATGTCCGAGAATCATTCAAGCACGCCAAAGGTTTTACGTTGAAAATGGCAAGAAAAATTGTCGTCGGTCTTGCGCTAGCGGTTGTATTGCTGGTCCTGGGTGTAATGCTATCCCTCTGGACATTTCATCAGATTACGGTGGCGTCCGAGACACGTAGCAATACATACGGTGCGGTAATCAGCGCCAATGGTTTGTTGTCGGAACTGAAAGACGCCGAGACCGGCCAGCACAGTTATTTGTTGACGGGGGACGACGCTTTCCTGGGCCCGTATCTGGCAATGCGTGATGTCATCAGTGTTCATCTTGAAGAATTCAGTCGTCTTAACCTGGCCAGCGATGCTCAGAAACACCTCAAGATATTGGTGCCATTGATCGATGCCAAATTGGTGCACATGACGCACGCCATCGAGTCACGGCGCAAGCACGACACCGCGGCGGCACTGGCAATTTTTCGCAGTGGTGAGGGCAAGCGCCTGATGGATTCGGTCCATACCGAAATCAGCCGCCTTATCGAGATAGAGCAAGCCGCACTGACGCAGAGTGAAGCGAATTTTCAGGCGAAAATGCGCAGTCTGTTTATCCTCATCGTATCGGTTTGCCTGTTTTCCTCGTTGCTCGCACTTGCTTTTGCCTGGCTGATCTATCGCCAATCACAGCAGCGTGTAAAAAGTCTGGTCCATCTTGAAACCCAGCATTTGCTGGAGGTTCAGGAAGCGACGAACAAGCATCTACAACGGGCCAATATTTCCTTGCAGGACAGCGAAGGAAAATTGGACGTTACGCTCAACTCCATTGGCGATGCTGTGATCGCCACCGATAGTGAAGCGCGAGTGACGCGCCTGAATAAGGTGGCCCAACAACTCACCGGCTGGACACAGGATGAAGCCTTGGGGCGACCGATCAGTGAGGTTTTTATCATCATTAATCAGGAAACCCGCGAACCAGCGATGATTCCAGTGATGGAAACCCTGACCCATGGCACGATTCAAGGTCTGCCTAACCACACGCTATTGATTTCCCGTGACGGTTCTGAGCGTACTATCGCTGCTGACAGTTGTGCGCCGATACACGACCCGAATGGCCATGTGTTTGGTGCCGTTCTGGTGTTCCGTAATGTCACCGAGGAGTTTGCCGTACAGCAGGCTTTGCGCGACAGTGCTGCACAGATCCAGACGATTCTCAATACGGTGGTGGATGGCATCATCACCTTGCAAGCACGTGGCGGCATTGTCGAGACAGTTAATCCGGCGGCAGAGCGGATGTTTGGCTTTTCAGCGACAGAACTCAAGCGTCAGAATTTCTCCCTGCTCATCCCCGAGCTGGATCAGGATCAGCTGAATGGTTCGCTTGAATACTACAGCGCCTCCTATGAAGCGCGAGCCATTGGTCTCGGCCGCGAGGTCACCGGCCGGCGCAAAGACGGCAGCACTTTCCCACTGGAAATTACCGTAAGTGAAATGTGGCTGGGTGGTCAGTGTTTCTTTACCGCTGTTCTACGTGACATCACCGCGCGCAAGCAGGCCGAAGAAGCGCTGATAAAAGCAGGCGCGCTGCAGAACGCTATTTTCAATAGCGCCAATTTCTCGAGTAGTGCCACCGACGCCAAAGGTGTGATCCAGATTTTCAACGTCGGTGCCCAACGCATGCTGGGTTACTCGGCGGTTGAGGTGATGAATACGATTACGCCGGCCGATATTTCCGATCCGCAAGAAGTGATCAAGCGCGCCGAGGAATTGAGTCTGGAACTCGAAACGCCGATTACACCGGGTTTTGAAGCGCTGGTGTTCAAGGCCTCGCGCGGCATTGAAGATATTTACGAGTTGACCTACATCCGCAAGGATGGCAGTCGCTTCCCGGCGGTAGTCTCAGTGACGGCCTTGCGCGACGCGCAGGAGACCATTATTGGCTATTTGCTGATCGGCACTGACAACACGGCACGCATGCGGGTTGAGGCCGAACGGGCAGTGCTCGATCAGGCGTTGCAAAACAAGAATGTTGAGTTGGAGAATGCCAAAGTCGTGGCGGAAAAAGCCAATCTTGCGAAGTCGGTTTTCCTCTCCAGCATGAGTCATGAACTGCGTACGCCGCTCAGTGCCATCCTCGGTTTTGCACAGCTGATCGAATCCGGAACGACGCAACTGACAATCGCGCAGAAGCGCAGTATCGATCAGATCCTCAAAGCCGGGTGGTATTTGCTGGAACTGATCAACGAGATTCTCGATCTGGCGCTGATCGAGTCTGGCAAGCTATCTCTGTCATTGGAGCCGATATCTCTGTCTGAAGTCATGTATGAATGTGAAACCATGATTGAACCGCAGGCGCAGAGTCGCGGCATCAGTGTGAGTTTTGGTTTGTTTGAGCGGCCCGTTTATGTGCAAGCCGACCGGACACGCCTAAAGCAGATTCTCATCAATCTGCTGTCCAACGCGATCAAGTACAACCGGAAGGGCGGGACAGTCGTTGTGGACTGTACGTCGAGCCGGCCAGATACGATTCGCATCAACGTTCGGGATACCGGCGCCGGGCTGGCGCCTGATCTTCTTGCGCAGCTATTCCAGCCTTTCAATCGTCTCGGACAGGAGGCCATTGCCGAAGAAGGTACCGGCATTGGCCTGGTGGTGAGCAAGCGTTTGGTCGAATTGATGCAGGGCGTTATTGGCGTGGAAAGCACGGTTGGAACCGGTAGTGTGTTCTGGGTCGAGCTGAAACTGACAACGAAACCCCAAACGCCGGATTGTGTAATGGGATTCACCGGCACTTTTCAGCCCCATATTCCTGCTTCTGTCGAGTTTCGAACCCTGCTCTATGTTGAAGACAATCCGGCCAATTTGATGCTGGTCGAGGATATCGTCGCGCGTCGCCCGGATATTCACTTGCTGAGTGCGAGCGATGGCCACCGTGGCATCGAGATTGCACGTGCCTCGCGGCCGGATGTTATTTTGATGGACATCAATCTGCCGGGTCTCAGTGGCATTGAAGCCATGAGAATTCTGGCGGATGATCCTGCAACAGCACGTATTCCGGTGGTGGCGATCAGTGCCAATGCCATCCCCCGTGATATCCAGATAGGGCTTGAGTCAGGATTCTTCCGTTACCTGACCAAGCCGATTAATGTTAAAGAATTCATGGATACGCTTGATGAAGCGCTGGCGTTTGCCAAAACTGAATCAGCCCGTGTAAATACTGGGGAACAAGCATGAAGCTTAACGAGACCGAGATTCTTAACGCCAGCATCCTGATTGTTGATGATCAGCCGTCCAACGTCAGCCTGCTGGAGGAATTACTCAGTGAAACAGGTTACACCCGTGTGACGTCGACCATGAATCCGGAAGAGGTTTGCACGCTGCATCGAAAAAATCATTACGATTTGATCCTGCTTGATCTGCAGATGCCCGTCATGGATGGATTCCAGGTCATGGAATGCCTCAAGACCAATGATGCTGATGCTTACCTCCCGGTGCTTGTGCTTACCGCCCAGCCGGGACACAAGCACCGTGCCTTGCAAGCCGGCGCCAAGGATTTCATCAGCAAACCCTTTGATCTGGTGGAGGTCAAGGCACGCATTCATAACGTGCTCGAAGTGCGGCTGCTGTATAAAAAGCTTGAAAGCTACAACGCGGTGCTTGAACAGGCTGTGCAGGAGCGTACTGCCGAACTGCGCGAAAGCGAGGCACGCTATCGCAGCCTGACCGAACTGGCTTCTGACTGGTATTGGGAGCAGGACGAAAATATGAATTTCACCAAGGTGTCCGGCCCGGTGCAGGAGATGCTCGGCATCCAGGTGGGCGCTTTTAATGTTGAAACCGGTAGTACGCAGGTGACCGGCTGGAATCAGGCGGAACGGGTCTTGCTACAGGAATGCATTGCCGCGCGCCAGCCTTTTCTGGACTTTGTCTTCAGCCGGACTAATATTGATGGGTCGCAGCAAAAGTTTCAGGTAAGTGGCGAGCCGATGTTTGATAGCTCCTGTCGATTTCTCGGTTACCGCGGAATCGGTGTCGAGCTCACCTCGAAAAACTGAACACTCCTTATACGGCTTGTGATGACACCTCTCAATAGTCCGAACCAAAACCATCTTCTTGCCGCCCTGCCTACAGCTGAATTTGACGCTTTGGCGTCGCATTTGGAACTGGTTCCAATGCCGCTCGGGAAAATGCTCTATGAACCCGGCGGGCAGTTGCAGCATGCCTATTTCCCCACAACCTCCATCGTATCGCTGCACTATGTCATGGAGTCGGGTGCTTCGGCAGAAACCGCGGGGGTGGGTAATGAAGGGGTCGTCGGGGTTTCACTCTTTATGGGCGGAGACACCACGCCCAGCTCGGCCGTGGTGCAAACTGCGGGCCACGCTTACCGGATGGATCGCCACAAGCTGAAGCAGGAGTTCGACCGTGCCGGTTTGCTACAGCATTTGCTGCTGCGCTATACCCAGGCGTTGATGACGCAAATGGCGCAAACAGCCGTCTGTAACCGTCACCATTCTGTCGAACAGCAATTGTGCCGCTGGTTGCTGCTAACCCTTGATCGCCTGCCAACTAATGAACTGGTCATGACGCAGGAACTGGTGGCCAGCATGCTCGGGGTGCGCCGTGAAGGAATCACGGAGGCTGCCGGGAATCTTCAGCGTGCTGGTGTTATCAGTTACCGGCGCGGGCACATTGCCGTGCTTGATCGATCCGGGCTCGAGGCCAGCACCTGCGAGTGTTATGCCGTGGTCAAGAAGGAACTGGACCGGCTGCTCTCCGATGTTCAATATCGTCAGGGGCTTGCTGCAGAATTAAACTGACGCAGGGGGATCACCTAGAAGAATCGGCCGAGGATTGAGCCTTTCCGGCCGTTCGTTCGCGTCGCCAAAGTACGGTTTTCCAAACCAGAAGCGCGGTCGGCAACAGGTGCCAGAGCACATCAAGGAAGTCGATGGGGCGGGTGAGTGTGCCGTTCATCGCCATGCGCGCCTTCTCAACCAAGTGCGGATCGGGAGCGAAAGGCGCGCCAAGCATCAGCACAGCGACGACGATCAGAATCGGAAACGGAAATTCGCGGATGAAGCGCATGTCGGATTCAATCAGGGGGTGAACAAGGCGGGATCTGACAGAACCCCTGCACTGGGATGCTCAGGGCGTCGTTAAACTTGCTCGAAAAATTCTGCACGCCGATCCACGCGGTGATGGCGACGATTGCGTCATCCTTGAAGAAGCGCTTGAGTTCGGCCATCGCGCAGTCGGTGCCGGCAGCATTATTCAGCGTTACCGCTTCAGCGTAGGCAAGTGCCGCCCTCTCTTCATCGCTGAAAACCTCAGGATGTTCCAACCAGCGGCCAATTAAATCGATCTTCTCGTGAGCGCCATGCGCAGCGAGGAAATTGTGGGCATTGAAGTCTACGCAGAAATCACAATGGTTGATCTGCGAAATACGCACACTCATCAACGTCCGCAGCAAGGGGTTGGGCGAGGCCAGTCGATTGAAGCGTCCAATCAAGAGGAGGAAGGCAAACATAATCGCGGGCTGCCGTCCCCAAGCCCACATTGGGGCCAGTACTTGCCCATATTTGCGTTTCTGGTAGGCAAAAACAAGGCGCACATACCAAGGAAAGTGACGTTCGGACAGTTTGTCGAGTCGGGTGTTCATAAGGTTATCAGAGAGGAAGTCTCAGGGGTATGCTCGATGTAATCTAACATTTGTGCAGTAGAACAAAGGAGAATTACGTGGCTGTGACCTTGTCCAGCAGGGAAACGTAGACAAAACTCAGCACATAACTGAAAAAAACCGGAATCAAGGGCATCAGTGCATCGAAATGCTCGCCATGAGGCACCATCAATTCAGAACCATGATCGTGATGATAATAGCCATCACGCCGTCGCTGAATGCTTCCAGGCTGTCCTTGCCCATGGTTTTTTCGGTGTCTTGACCCGGTATGTCCTGGCAGAGGCCGCAACGGCAGTGAATAGTGCCCGGCTCGAATGACCAGCCGCTTCTCGGCTAGCCGTCCCGATCCTGCCGCTTGTACTTCACTGGTCAGGCCGCTCTTTGCGTTCGAGCGGCCCATGGTTTTACATGGCGCGCGCCAACAATCTCAATGATTATCGAGAGTTCGAACTCTTCTGGATGTTGTCCGAGCTACTTTTCCAAGGCCGATGTGATCTCGGCAAATGTCTGGGCAACGTCAAAAATGGGCAGTGCCACACCGAGCTGGCGTGCTATTTGTGTTGCCGAGAAAATGCCTCGTACGATTTGTACGCCACGGGCAGGGTCGGTTTCAATAACCAGCGCATGCTGCCGGCCACTCGCCTCCAACGTTGCAAGGATAGAACCTACTTTGGCTCTTAAAATCGATTCGAAATCGAGAGCGTCAATCCCGCTTCTGGGCACCATGAGGTCGCCAACAATTAAATCCTCATACTTGGCACCTCGCCTCTCCTGTAATAGTCTGAGCGGTTTTTCGCCCATCGTGTCGCGAGCCGAAATCAATCCTTCGATCAATCCGTCTGGATTTACGACCAATAGCAAGCGAACACGTCGAGCAATCATGACTTCAGTGGCCCGGACGACGCTTTCATTAGCCAGTGCAGTGACGGCATAGACTTGCCGTAGATCGGTCATTACCTCGATAGCCGAAGAGTCTGTCGTTATTGGTTTGGGCGAAGGGGCATCAACAGGCAACCAAATAACCCCTCCTTTCATCTTGGACATCGGCAGGGCTTTGTACATGATTCTTGCTCCATTCAGGATTGGTTGTTTCAGTTCGCCGATTTGGAGTTCATCAAACTCGCAAAATCGGTATTCTGTGCAGAGACAACGATCTTGTGAGATATGTTCCCGGCTCAGCTTAGACTAACTGAAAATACCATAAGAATCGTATGGCGCGAATTCATCCTGCGGCCGACGCGGTAGTTGTTGACCAAGGGCATTGAAGACGTTCATTCCGAACGAAGTAAAACGTCTGCCAACGCTGCCTGCAGAAAGCCGATTATCAGTTTTCGGCAATGTCAGTGGCTGAAACGGGCCGTCGAAATACAAGCAAGAAATTTCCCCCTGAAAGTCGGATTACCTAAAGTGCAAACCGCCCCCGAAAATTCCAATCAGTCCGATAACAATCAAATAAATGGCGACGATGTAATTGAGCAGGCGGGGTGCTACCAGAATCAGAATCCCTGCCAGTAGTGAAACCAGGGGCGTAAGGGCCAGATTGATATTCATTGAGTATCCATTTCATTTTCTTGGGTTTGAGAGCAGGGTGAAAGCAATAATCGCCAGACTACACGACAGTATGCACGACACCCAGAAGGGAGGTGCTATTCATGATGGCTTCAGACGTCGGGTGATGCCCGATGCTGAGAGAAAAAACCATCATCACCTCTTGGTTCAGGCTACGCTTTAACGCGCTTATTCTGATGCCCACCTGAAGTCGACCGTCCGGAGTTTTTTCGTATTAACAGCGGTTTGTTGGGTCACGGTTTTTCCGGCGAGTGTTGCAGCAACATGATAATTTCCCGCCGGCAATCGGGCGAAGAACCACGGCCCTTCAGACGTCGTGTCCAGAAGCGTTACACCTTTTGTGTCTGCAATGATAACCCGGACGCCACTGGCAAATTCGCCCGACTTCATGGCGAACACGAGTTTGAGATTAAAATCGCCGGAAAGCGAATTGAGCCGGCTGATTGATCCGTCTCCAACCCCGCCTGAAACATAGTTGATCCCGCCGGAGGTCTGGAAAACAGCTTCGCTGTCGGTGCTTGCGATAGATGCAAACGATGCGGAGCCAAGAATGATGGCCGCAAAACTGTACGAAATTAAATCTTTCTTGATGCCAAAAATCGTTTTCATGTGCTGATACTCCAATTCAATTTGATGGGCAATGTTGTGTCGGGTGTTTTCGTCATTACTGGAGTCAGTATCCGCAAGCAGGGAATTCTTTCTGTGCGCCATCGAACAGAGCGAGGGCTTATAAACGCAGATGATGGCCCCAACACGGCTGCACTTCAGTGGAGACTTGGCTCAACCCAACGATTTGCCACCAAGGTACACCAGATTGTCTTCACACTCAGCATTCGCTCTGCATTTCCATCAGTAACTTTGGTCGTTTTGTGAGGCTTTGTGCTTTGGTGGTGAGGCTTTAATCCTTGTCTGTAAATATGAGTGACCAATACGATGACCATCCCAACTTCGCTTAAATGGATTGCCGGTGTATTTTTCGTGCCTGTCGTTCTGGCAATTCTTTTCATCGCGTTTTTCGGCTGGAACTGGCTACACGGACCGATCGAACGCATGGCACTGGAGAAAACCGGACGCGAACTGGTGATCAACGGTGATATCGAGGTCATGTTTGGCTGGCATCAACCCCGTATCCATGCAACGAAGGTCAGCTTCGCCAACCCGGCCTGGGCCAAAGCGAAACAGATGGTCTCGGCTGATGATGTGGAAATTACTATTGATTTGCCGCAGATCTTTTGGCAAAACATCGTTTTTCCCGAAGTCCATCTCAAACGCCCGTTGATTTTTCTTGAGCAGGGTGCGAACGGACAAAAGAACTGGCTGCTTGATCACCAACAGCAGGATGAATCAGCCCGCATCAGGATTGATCGTCTGACCCTCGATAATGGCACGCTGGGCTATGACGATGTTGAACAGAAAACCAGCATCCGCATGGAACTGTCCACCCAAAAAACCACGTCAGGTGATGGCGAATTGATATTTGCAGCGCGTGGTCAATACAAAGGCATGAACCTGAAAGCGAAAGGCAACGGTGGGCCGGTTCTGGGTTTGCGCGATG
The DNA here is from genome assembly GCA_038203745.1 of Burkholderiales bacterium. Lineage (GTDB taxonomy): Bacteria > Pseudomonadota > Gammaproteobacteria > Burkholderiales > Rhodocyclaceae > Propionivibrio. Next base: position 12,823 of record JBBRDR010000020.1, read on the forward strand.
AAAGATCGCCTTACCCGCTGAAGGCGAATCTCACCGTTGGTCTTACCGTCGCACAGGTGGAAGGCACCATTACTAGCCTGCTCAAGTTTTCTGCGATGGACATGAGGCTTGCCTTGCGTGGTGAGAGCCTGGCACAACTCTTCCCCTTGCTCGGTATCGCATTCCCTGAAACGCGCGCTTACTCGACGGACGGACGCATCACACACAACGAACAAACGTGGCGTTACGAGAAATTCACAGGGCGAATCGGTGAGAGTGACATTGCGGGCTCCTTGCAGATTGATACCGGTGGACAACGAACGCTAATGAAAGCAGATCTGGTTTCCAATCGGCTTGATCTTGCCGACCTTGGCCCCCTGATTGGCGCGCGGCCCGGTCGCTTAGACGTTGCTGTACAAGCGGCTCCGTCGCCTTCTCAAACAGATGTGCTGATACCTGAACGAGCGCGTGTGCTGCCGGATATGCCGTTCAAGACTGATCGCTGGGATAGCGTCGACGCGGAGGTCAGTCTCAAAGCCAAAAACATTCATAGCGTTGGCCTGCCGCTTGAAGACCTTGTTACTCATCTGAGTTTGCACGATTCCGTTTTGACACTTGATCCGCTTGATTTTGGTGTGGCCGGCGGGCACCTCAATGCCGTGATTTCCCTTGATGGACGGGTGAATCCGATTCAGGCAAGCGCCAAGGTGCGGGCAAGAAAACTTCACATTTCAAGCCTGTTTCCCGGCGTTGATTTGAGCAAGGCCAGCATAGGGCAGATCAATGGCGAGTTTGATCTTGCTGGAAATGGAAACTCGGTAAGGCAGATGCTCGGACGTTCCAAGGGAAAAGTGGGGCTCGTTGTCGCCGGGGGCGAGATTAGCCAGATGATGATGGAACGAGCCGGTATGCATCTTTGGGAAATTCTGGGGTTGAATATGACGGGTGACAAGCTTGTCAAGCTGCGTTGCGGGGTGGCTGACTTTAACGTGTCCGAGGGCATCATGCATGCCGACGCGCTGGTTTTCGACACCGAGGTTACGACCATCATCGGAACGGGAACCATCGATTTTGGGCAGGAGAAACTGGATCTCACTCTCAATCAGAAAACTAAGAACACCAGCCCTCTGGCGCTGAGAAGTCCAATCCACGTTCGTGGAAGTTTCGCGCGACCGGAAGCTAAAGTGGATAAGGGCCAGGTCGCTGCACGTGCTTTCGGCGCGATTGCGCTGGGTATGCTCAATCCTGTGCTGGCCTTGATTCCGCTGATTGATGCCGGACCCGGAGTTGATAGTGATTGTCGACATCTGATCCAGGAGGCAAGAGCCTTGCCGAGAGACGGCCATAAGAAAACAGACCCTCGGCCAGAAGAGTGACCGAGGGTCTTGACTCGCCAGTTGAACCTAGAGGGGTAAAGGCCGGCGTGTAGTTGTGATTATTGCTTGTTCGCTTCGGAAATTCTGTGCGCCAGCGAACAGAAACAAGAATTCATGAAGTGTAACTTTAGCGTGCAATTTCAAGTGGCCACGGTTTTTTTCCGAGTTGTGGCTTTTGTCAAACAATTAGTGAAGGAATTCTCATGAAGTATTCAATCGTTTTCTCCTCAGTTTTGATGGTGCTAGCCCTGGGTGCATGCAGTAAGCCGGCGCCTGTTGTGCCCGCTACCGTTATCACGGTTCCCGTCCCCGGCCCTGCTGGCCCGACTGGCGCTCCAGGTTTGACCGGGCCGACTGGGGCAACGGGTTATACCGGTGCCACAGGAGATTCAGGTGCGACCGGCGCAACAGGATCTACAGGTAATACCGGAGCGACCGGTGAGCCTGGAAAAACCAGTGGTGACACCGTGTTGATCATTCCGGCTGCACCTCCCGCACGCTAAGTTCCCGGCGCATCGGCCGGGCACGATTGTCTGGCTGTACGGATATCGTACGGCCAGATGGCGATGCCATTCTCGGATGCAGGCGGACTATGGAAGAGAGAAATGTTTATTCGGTCAAGTTTGCTGTGCTAGTGGTTTATCTGCTTGCTACCGCAGGTTGCGCAACATTGCCTGACACTGACGCCATCATCGAGCGGCATTCAGGACAAGCCGCTCGTTTCGATTCCGCCCGTGGAGCGTTGTCTGCGCAGAAAAGCGCAGCAATTCTTGCCGAACTGAAGCGCAAATCCGGTGACATCGATATTCTGGACAAACAGATTGCGCTGGAGCAGGCCGTTGTAGATAGCCCGCTTATTCTGGGAAACAGAGTCACTCTGCTGCAGAACGGGGCTGAAACTTATGCAGCGATGTTCTCTGCAATCCGCAATGCACGAGACCATATCAACCTCGAGTCCTACATCATTGACGACGACGAAATCGGACAGCAGTTCGCGAATTTGCTGTTGGAGCAGCAGGCCAGGGGAGTTCAGGTCAATGTAATCTACGACAGCGTCGGCGCTTTCAATACACCCAAAGCCTTCTTCGAGCGCTTGATAGAAGCCGGGGTTGCGGTGCTTGAGTTCAATCCGATCAACCCGCTCGTGGCAAAAAAGGTATGGCTGATCAATAATCGTGACCACCGTAAATTGCTGGTGGTCGACGGGCGGACGGCATTCATTGGCGGCATCAATATTAGTAGCGTTTATTCTTCAGGATCGATCATCAGGCGACCCGGAAAAACGACTGATGACACGGTGGCCTGGCGCGACACGGATCTGCAAATTGAAGGGCCTGTCGTCGGTGAGTTGCAGAAGCTTTTTATGGAAACATGGGAAAAGCAGCGCGGTCAGGCTCTCGTTACGAAAAATTACTTCCCTGTGCTTAAAGCGCAGGGGAAAGATATCGTGCGCGCCATCGGCAGCACGCCCGATGATCCGTATAGCTTGATTTACCTGACCTTGATCTCGGCGATTGGCAATTCCGAAAGACAGGTGCACCTTACCAATGCGTACTTCGTGCCTGACCCGAGGCTACTGCAATCACTGATTGACGCGGCTGGACGTGGTGTCGATGTGACACTGATTTTGCCGAGCCATTCCGATTCCGAGATCGTTTTTCATGCCGGGCGTTCGCACTATGTTGCCTTGCTCAAAGGCGGTGTAAAGATTTATGAACGGCGCGGTGCGTTGTTGCATTCAAAAACAGCGATCATTGATGGCGTGTGGTCCTGCGTTGGTTCTGCCAACCTTGATTGGCGCAGCTTTCTCGACAACGATGAGGTCAACGCGGTGATTCTGGGCCGCGAATTCGCCCAGCAAATGCAGGCCATGTTTGCCAATGATATTAACGCCTCAGAGCACATTGATCTGGAGCGCTGGGAGAGCCGTCCCTTGATGTTTCGCTTCAAGGAGTGGGGAAGCCGCTTGTTGCAGCGCTTGCTTTAGGTCATCCCTGTTTAGGGCGCAACTGTGTCGGGTTTCCACTGGACTGCCGTGTCCTTGCTGAAGAGTGCGAGATTCTCCAGGACAGTCTGGACAACACGATTTGCTGCAACGACGCCGCCGTAAGGGGTTTCAGTCGTAGCGGCTACAAACTCGTCAAATTCCCGCCAGGCCAGCACCTGGCGCGTCGTGTTATCGACGATATAGGCTCGCAAAGTAAATCGTACCCGCCCCGGTTGACTGTTTAAGTCATGTTGCAGGCGAATGATCTCGGTGTCGAGCCTGAGATCACCTGCTGCGGCGCTTGGTGTGAGTACAACGGCGCGGAATGCCCCGCTATTTTCGATAGCGGAAACGATGAGCGGTGCGATCATGCGCGCCGGAGGGTCAATCCATTCGCTGTGGGCGTAGTATTCAAGCTTGTGAGCTTCGCGAACATAGACAATGCGCTGGCTGTTGAAACCTGGTGCCGCATGCGGCGGATTGATGATCAATGTGGGCAAAGTTCTGACAATAGCAGCAGGTGCCCGCTTTGTGATTTGGGCTTCTCCTGGTGTCCCGTTGAGTGAATAGAAAGACGGTTGTTCGATGGCTTTCGGACTCAACGCACTACAGGCACCGAGTAGCGTAAACAATACACCGATGGCACAAAACCGGGGCAGCCGTGTAAGGAGTGGTTTTTTCATGGTCGCGCCGTCCTGTTAGTTATGTAATTAATTGCTTTGTTCATTTTGCGGTTGAAGGCTCTGCTGTTTTACCGCTTGTCGATTCTCCCGGTCCTTCCGGCATGGGCTTGCGGCCAAATAAGAGGCTGGCCGGATTACGTTCGGTTTGCTCGGTAAGACGCCGCAGTGAGTTTGACAGGGTGCTCAGTTCGCCGAGCAGGCGTTCCAGCTCTGGCATCGTTTCGGCGCTGAAGCGCTTCACGTCAGCACCAATCGAGTTGACCGTTTTTCCTGCGCTGGCACTTGTCTTGGCAACTTCGTTGCCCATTTTTTCGACAGCGTCAGCGCTGCGGCTGAGTCGGTCGATAACAGGCCCGATCTTTGCCGAAGCGAACGATGCATTTTCGATACCCGTGCCAATTGATTCTTTGCGTTCAGCAATGGTGTGCGCCACGATGGCGATGTCGGTAAGCGCACTTTTGAACGCCGCCTGATTTTCATCACTGAGAATGGCATTGATGTTGTTTGATGTGCTGTCAAGCTTGCCGAGTACGCTGGTGAGTACATTCTCCAGTCGTGCGCTGAGCGAAGGTTTGGTGCGGATGACTGGATATGCGTTTCCATCGGTCGAGCGCAAGGGCTGTGCATCGCGTGCACCGCCGCTGAGTTCGACATAGGTAATGCCGGTCAGTCCCTGTGTTTTCAGAACGGCTACGGTATCAACCTTGATGGGTGTGCCGCGCTCAATAGCGAAGACCAGGATGACCCGTTCCGGATTGGTTGGGTCAAGCTGAATCTCGCGCACCTTACCGACGTCGACACCAAGGAATTTGACTGCCGCATTCACATTGAGGCCGGCGACTGACTCGTCTTCAATAGCCAGATAGAGATCGAATTTCTTCTGGAAAGCACCGCCCGAAGCCAGCCACAAAACGCCGGCAACAAGCAGCGTACCGAAGAGAACAACGAAGGCTCCGACAATGGCATAGTTCACTTTGGTTTCGATGATGTTCTCCTCGTTGTTTTGATGGGTGGTGCTTCGGATTGCGGTTCCGTCTGATTTTGTTCCTGCTCTTGTGCGGCCGTAAGTGCCGCTCTTCCGCGTGCGCCATCGAAGAATTTCCGGATATCCGGACTGTCCATTTTCGAGAGTTCGGGCATTGACCCGATAGCCTGAACCTTGCCTCCGGCTAGGACGGCGACACGGTCGGCCACCTGCCACAACAGATCGAGGTCGTGTGTGATCATGACGATGGTGAGGCCGAACAAGTCGCGTAACTTGAGTACGAGTTTGTCGACTTCACCAGCGCTTTCCGGATCGAGGCCGGCGGTCGGTTCATCGAGAAACAGCAATTCAGGATCAAGCGCCATGGCGCGCGCCAGTGAGGCGCGCTTCATCATGCCGCCGCTGAGTTCTGAGGGGTATTGCGCACCGACTTCCGGTTTGAGCCCGGTCATGGCCAGTTTCCAGTCCGCAATTTCATCGATCAGCGCATCATCAAGCCCGGTGTGTTCGCGCAGTGGCAGGCCGATGTTCTCCTTGACTGTCAGCGAACCGAACAGCCCGCCATGCTGAAACATAACGCCCCAGCGCTGGCGTAACGCAACAGTTTCCTCATCGGTGAGTTTGCCCAGATTGTTACCAAGTATCTCAATGGAGCCTGAATCCGGGCGGTGCAGAAGAATCATTTCGCGCAGCAGCGTTGATTTTCCGGAGCCGCTTCCGCCAATCACTGCAAAAATCTCTTCTCGGCGCACATCCAGGTCGATTCTGGAATGCACGACATGATCACCAAAGCGCGTCGACACCTTGTTGATTTTGATGACGGTTGTATCGGAATGCTTTCCATTTTCCATGTCACAGATCCAGCGCACTAAAGGCCACAGAGAACAAGGCGTCTGCAACGATGACAAGGAAAATGGATTGAACGACGCTGCGTGTGGTTTGCCGGCCTACGCTATCAGCACCGCCTTTGGTCAGAAAACCCTGGAAACATCCGATTACAGCGATGATGACCGCGAACACGGGCGCTTTGCAGATGCCGATGAGATAGGCCGTTACGCTGACGGCCTTGACGAAGCGTTCGAGGAATTCATCATAGCCGACACCGAGCTGGGCCTTGGCCATGATCATGCCGCCGAGTACACCGAGAACATCGGCGAACACGGTAAGCAGCGGCAAAGCGATCAGCAGGGCGATGATTTTGGGCAAAACCAGCATCTCGATCGGTTCGATGCCGAGCGTACGCATGGCATCGATTTCTTCGGTGACGGACATCGTGCCGATCTGTGCCGCGTAGGCGGAACCTGAACGTCCGGCGATGATGATGGCTGTGATCAAAGGCGCGAATTCGCGCAACATGGACAAGCCGATGAGATCGGCAACAAAGATATTGGCGCCGTATTGCCTGAGCTGATCGGCACCCTGATAGGCGACAACGATACCGAGCAGAAAAGCAAGCAGCCCCACAATCGGAAGCGCATCAAATCCGGCGCTTCGGATATTGAAAAGGATCGGCCGCCAGCGCAATCGTGCCGGGTGCGCCACAGAAGCCGCAAGTGCCAGAGCACTTTCGCCGACGAAACTGAGCAAGGCAAGGGGCTGCTCAAATGCAGAGGCCGTGCTCCGGCCAAGCGCTTCAAGAGTGGATAGTGCGGTCTTGGAGGGTGGAGCGTCAGAATCACTTGGTTTTTTATCGTATTGAATGACTGCGTCAAACAGCCTTGAGAACTCCGGGCGCAGGCCACAAATCTGCACGGCAATATCTTCACCACCCAAGCGACGCATGAGTATTTTCAGAACCCAGGCGCCCGCCGTATCAAAAGCTTCAATTTGTGCACCGTCAATAACAGTTTCTGATTTTTCAGGAGTGGATAGTGCATCGAGTCGAGATGCAATTGCGCTGATCCCGCGCGCAGTCCATGAGCCTGAAAGTTCCAGTTTGTTGGGCGTCGGTTGAGTGATTGCGGCAGGTTTTATCGGCAGGGCGTTCATGATTGATCAGGAGGATAGATCAATCATTTCAACCAGTTTGTGCGCCAGCGAACAGAACTCTTGTTTGGATGAGAAAACAATGGCCATCTCGTCAAGGCTTTTGTCGGCACCATGCCGTGCCTTCATTTACCTCAGGGTATTGCGAGTTACAGTCACCTTCAATCTGGAGAAGTATCACATGAAACAACTCAAACGCTTGTCCGCCGTTCTCTTTGCCATCCTGTGTGTTACGACATTCGCTTATGCGGCAGATATGCCCAAGGAAAACAATGCAACAAAAGAAAGTGCCGGCGAGTATGTAACCGATAGCTGGATTACGACAAAAGTAAAAGCAGCGTTGCTCGAAGACAAGCTGGTCAAAGCCACTGAAGTGAATGTCGAAACCTATAAAGGGGCGGTTCAGCTTAGCGGCTTCGTAAGTTCCGAAGCGGCCTCAAATCAGGCGATTGTGCTAGCACACGGGATCAAAGGCGTAACTTCTGTCAGCAACAATATGCGCATCAAGTAATTACGCCCGTCCCGCCTGATGGCTACAAGAACCGATCGCGAAATCAATAGTACGAAAGGAAATAAATCATGCTCTATACAATTGCTGTTGTTCTGATAATCCTGTGGCTCCTTGGACTGGTCACGTCCTATACCCTTGGCGGCTTCATCCATATTCTTCTGGTGATCGCCATCGTAGTTGTCCTACTCAGAATTATTAGCGGACGAAGCCCTCTTTGAGATTTCGCTAAATCACTGATCCAGATATTGGAGTGTGCCCATCCGACCAAGTCCTGTAGCGCTTGGCTTGCTTGGCAGAAACTGGCAACATGAATGTTTCTCTCGATATTCACAAATACAGGGGCAAGCTCAGTGATTCAGTACCAGATTATTCCGGTGACACCTTTCGAACAGAATTGCAGCCTGCTGTGGTGTGATGAAACGCGGCGTGCTGCAGTCGTTGATCCGGGCGGCGATATCCCCCGCATTCTGAGTGCACTTGAGATAAACGGTGTGGTGCTGGAGAAAATACTGGTCACGCATGGACATATTGACCATGCCGGTGCTGTGGCCGAACTTGCCGAGAAGCTTTCGCTGCCTATCGAGGGGCCGCAACGTGAGGATCAGTTCTGGATCGATGGCATGCCACAGCAGAGCAAAAGGTTTGGCTTTCCTGATGTGCGAGCCTTTACGCCGGATCGATGGCTGGAGCAGGGGGACAAGGTGTCGTTTGGCAATGTTGAGCTCGATGTTCTGCACTGTCCGGGGCATACGCCTGGGCATGTAGTTTTCTTCAATGCGCCGGGTCGGCTGGCCATCGTTGGTGATGTGCTGTTCAAGGGTTCGGTTGGACGTACTGATTTCCCTAAAGGGGATTTCGATACGCTGATTTCGTCCATCCGGAATCGCCTCTGGCCGATTGGTGACGATATTTCCTTTATTTCGGGCCATGGCCCGATGTCGACTTTTGGTGCCGAACGGCGCAGCAATCCTTTTTGTGGCGATTAAACCGGGCTTTCGCACCTACCAGTTATTGATTGAGGTGACTGAGTTGGTTTGTGTGCGAGTTGGACGTTTGGGAAGTTTTGAATTTCCAGCCGGTCTTTACCTCTATACCGGAAGCGCACTGCGCAATTTTGAAGCCAGAGTGAGTCGTCATCTGGCAATGAGCAAAAAAATGCACTGGCACATTGACTATCTGCTGGCTGCCCCGGGCGTCAATTTGCGGGAAGTGCTGCGTCATGCAGAGGCAGAGTGCCTCATCAACCAGAAAACAAGCGGAGAGATTGTGGTGGACGGTTTTGGTTCAAGCGATTGCCGTGCTGGTTGCGGTAGCCACTTGAAGCGCCTGAATTAAGCGATGTTAGGCGTTTGAACCGCTCAGTTGTCGGAGTCGATGTTGATTCGGCTGGCCCAGTAAAAGGCAGACACCTGTGCCTTGGCGTGGCTGGCCGGGCTGATATTCAGATTCGAAAAAATACCTTCTGCAACGTTGAATTCGCCCGATTCGCTGGCAATAACAGCAGTAAGAAGCTGGCCGAGAATACTGTTTTGGCTGGGGTGGTGGCTCAGTGCTTCCATTACCTCGGTTTGCAACGGCAACTCCCTGAGGATTTCATCCATGGGTAGATTGATCAGGACCTCGAGCAAAGAAAACAACCCGGTCATGAATGCGTCATCGGACATATCGGGGGAGGCTGGCTTTGGCTCAATCGCCTCGCAAAGCAGTTCGATCTGACGGCCGCGTGAGGCAGCAAGCTGCATCAGCGGATTGGGTTTGTCGCCATCGGCTAGGTTGTTGGCATAAATCAGCAGCTGCAGCCAGCGTTGTAGCTGGCGGCGGCCGAGGATGGCAATCGCCTGTGAAAAATTGCTGATCTTGGTGCGGGCACCCACCGCAACTGAGTTGACCAATCGCAGGAGGTTGTACGCCAGCTTGGGTTCTTCGCGAAATATACCTTCAATCTCACGGGTGTCGCCATCGTGTTTGACGAGATTCAGCAGTTTAAGCAACTTAAGCCGGGTAAGGTCGGGTTCTTTGCCGGAAAGAGGATCGCGCGCGGTCAGAAAATGGCTGTCATACCAGTCAAATCCTTTGTCGGATAACCAACCAAACATTTCATGGGAACCGACGCTTGTTGCGATCGACCTGAAACCTGCTTCACCGGCATAAATAAGGTCTCTTGCCGAGAGATCCTGGCGGGCAAACGCCGCTTCAAATTGCAAATATTCAAACCCGGCTAGAGGTACTCTCCGAACCAGGTCGGCGCTGTCCAGGCGCAGGCCGAGGTGATATCCGTCTGAATGGAGTCGTTTGCACTGGGCTAACGTGCTTGCGTTATCCAGACTCTCAGTTGGCAGAATGAAAACCGTTTGGCGGGGATCAAATGCACCTACAAAGTTGTCCTGTTCAAGCCATGATGGGCTGACAGGCATCACCAGAGGCAACATATTGGCCAGCGGTACAGCGGCCGATTCTTTGAAGCAGCGAACGAAGTCTGTGCTTTCGGTCGCCAAGGGGCTGCCCGAGCACCAGTCAAGTGCAGACCAACTACGGTCAGCGGCGAGAATTGGGCGGAAGAAAAAATAAGGTGTCGGCATGTTGTCGCTATTCTTTGAGTTGTTTTGTTGTTGCATTACTTAATGGCGGTTGTAAAAAATAAATCCATAAGTCATTTTAACCCAGATCGTCAGACTCGGGTCGAACCGGCTACCATCCTGATGGTCGATTCTAATTCGAATTGAATCAATGTGGTACGCATCTGTCAGAAACGCAAGGAGATAGACTTCATGCGGGAATGATTAGTTAATATGGCTGTATTCTTGGACTTCGTGCTTCCGGCGCGAGCTGTGAAATTGTCATTGCCCGGGTCGAACGAGCGGTAACAAAATTCGCAACCCCCCGTTCTTCGAACATGTGCAAATGCCTTACGGCACCCTGGACAAAAAACCGCATTGTGTGGATGTCGATGTTTGACATTTGGACGTCGGCGCAGTTAATCCACATTCTTCTCGTTGCGTAATTCGCGGCGCAGGATTTTTCCAATTGGGGATTTTGGTAGCGAATCGCGAAAATCGATGTGTTGCGGTCGCTTGTAGCCGGTCAGTTGTGACTTGCAATACTGCAATATCGCTTCTTTGGTCAGACTAGGGTCTTTCTTCACGATAACCAGTTTGACGGCTTCACCTGATTTTTCATCGGGTATGCCGATGACCGCGCATTCTGCAATGCCTGGGTGCATCATCAAAACGCTTTCAATCTCGTTCGGATAGACGTTGAAGCCCGACACCAGAATCATGTCCTTTTTTCGATCCGTGATGGTGACGTAGCCCTTGTCATTCATGTGACCGATATCGCCGGTTTTCAGCCAGTCATCCTGAAAGGCCTTGGCGGTTTCTTCAGAATTGTTCCAATAACCGAGCATGACCTGCGGTCCGCGTACGCAAATTTCGCCGGTATGTTTGGCAATATCATCCGCTCCGCTAAAGACGGGTAATTCAGTAAAGTTCTCATCGCGGATTGAGACTTCTGTAGATGAGACAGGAAGGCCGATGGTGCCATTCCATGTTGTTCCCAGAAGCGTACAACAGACGCCCGGTGAAGTTTCTGTCAGGCCATAGGCTTCGGTAAGAAACGCCCCGGTGATTTTTTGCCAGCGTTCGGCGACGGCTTTTTGCACCGAGGCACCACCGCCGACCACGACTTTCAGAGCAGAAAAATCAAGTTGCTCGAAACCCGAGGTATTCATGAGGCCGTTGAACAGCGTATTGACACCAGTGATTACGCTGAACTTCCAGTGGCTGAGTTCCTTGACGAATCCCGGTAAATCGCGCGGATTGGTGATGAGTATGGTGAGGCTCCCCCATTTCATGAAGGCCAGCGTCGAAGTGAGGCAGAAAATGTGATACATCGGCAACGGGGCAATAGCAATTTCGCAGCCTTGCTTAAAACTGCCTGAAATCCATAGATTAGTTTGCTCAAGATTGGCCAGCATATTGTGATGCGTCAGCATGGCACCCTTGGCGACGCCGGTGGTGCCGCCGGTGTATTGCAGGAAGGCAATATCTTTCTGTTTGATCATGGGCGGCGTGAATTCTGCCTTTGCGCCGCGCTCGAGGGCCCTGCTCAGCGTTAAGGTATCGGCAATATGCCAGTGCGGCACCATTTTTTTTACCCGCTTGACAAGGAAATTGACGATCCAGCATTTGGGCGCAGGCAGCATGTCGCCGACTTGCGTTGTGATGACGTGTTCAATTGGTGTGCTGGGCAGTACCTTTTGCAAGGTGAGGGCAAAGTTCTCGAGAATGACGATGGCTTTGGCGCCTGAGTCCTTGAGCTGGAATTCTAGTTCCCGCGCCGTATACAGCGGGTTGACGTTGACCACCGTCAGGCCGGCATACAGGATGCCGAAGGTCACCACGGGGTATTGCAAAAGGTTGGGCAGCATGATGGCCACCCGATCGCCCTGTGTAATCCCCTCGAGACCTTGCAGGTATGCTGCGAAATCACGTGAAAGGCGGCCCAGTTCATCAAAACTTATACTGTGTCCGAGGTTGTTGAAGGCCGGTTTGTCGCCAAATTTTCTGATCGTGTCTTCGACAAGATCAGGCAATGAAGAAAATGGAGTCGCCTCAATTTCGGCGGGCATACCCGTCGGATAACTTTTAAGCCAGATCTTCTCGCCCATGATCACCTTCAATGAAGTAATGAGAATGTTGGTTCAGATTAGACAAAAATGCTGCTATTGCAAACAACTATTAGCGGTTTGTACTTTGTATGACTTTACAATGAAGCCATGATTCCTGACTACTGGCAAATAGCCTCTTCTGATCTGGCACAGGCTGATCCAATCATGGCCGGCCTGGTCGAGCGATTCTCGGGTGCCTCGCTGGTTTCTCGCGGCGACCCTTTTGTCACGCTGGCGCGCTCCATCGTCGGCCAGCAGATTTCGGTGAAGGCGGCTGATAGCGTGTGGTTGCGGGTAAGTGCTGCGCTACCGGTGATGACGCCAAAAACGGTTCTGGCCAGCGAAAATGATACTTTGCGTGCGTGTGGCCTCTCTGCACGCAAGGTCGAATACATCGGTGATTTGGCGCGTCACTTCAATATGGGCCAGATTCATCTCGACCGCTGGGCGGCAATGAGCGATGTCGAAATCATCGCTGAGTTGACCGCCGTTCGCGGCATCGGTGTGTGGACGGCCGAGATGTTCCTGATCTTCAACCAGCTTCGTCCTGACGTGTTCCCACTTGATGACATCGGTTTGCAGAAAGCCGTGGCGTTACACTACTGCCAAGGCGAGCGACCGGTGCGTAGTAATCTGTCCAAACTCGGCGAGCGCTGGCGCCCCTGGCGTTCGGTGGCCACCTGGTATCTGTGGCGTAGCCTTGATCCGGTGCCGGTGGAATACTAACTTTCGGTAATTGGCTTGAGAGTCAATGAGAGCGGATGTTATTGAGATTGACAATGCCGCAAAGTAATATCCTCAAGTGCTGTTGGCTTGTCCTGTTTTTGTCCTTCCAGCAGGGTGAGAATTTTTTCAACAGGTTTGCGGTAGAATGAGCCCCGTTTTAGAACCGGCTTGAGATTGATGAAAACGAATTTTCTCGACTTTGAACAGCAGATGGCAGACCTCGAGGGCAAGATCGAAGCCTTGCGCTTTGCGCAGGATGATTCGGCCGTGGATATTTCCGACGAGATTGGCCGTCTTGAAAAAAAAGGTCAGACGTTGACCAAGGATATCTACGCCAAGTTAACGCCCTGGCAAATTGCGCAGGTCGCACGTCATTCGCAACGCCCCTTCACGCTCGATTACCTTAAACTCATCTTTACTGACTTTGAAGAATTGCATGGTGATCGGGCTTTTGCCGACGACCATGCCATCGTTGGTGGTCTGGCGCGTTTCAACGGCCAGCCGGTGATGGTTATTGGCCACCAGAAGGGCAATGACACCAAAGAGAAGATCTACCGCAATTTCGGAATGCCGCGCCCCGAAGGCTATCGCAAGGCGCTACGCCTGATGCGTCTGGCCGAGAAATTCGATATTCCGATCTTTACATTCATCGACACGCCGGGTGCCTATCCCGGTATCGATGCCGAGGAACGAGGCCAGTCCGAGGCCATCGGGCGCAATCTGTATGTGATGGCCGAATTGAAAGTGCCAATCATCGTGACCGTAATCGGTGAGGGTGGCTCGGGCGGCGCGCTGGCGATTGGTGTGGGCGATGTGGTGCAGATGCTGCAATACTCGACCTATGCGGTGATTTCACCGGAAGGCTGTGCTTCGATTCTCTGGAAGAGTGCCGGAAAAGCCAGCGAAGCCGCCGAAATCATGGGTATTACGGCGCCCCGACTTAAAACGCTCGGGCTAATCGACAAGATTATCAATGAACCGCTGGGTGGCGCGCATCGCGATCCGGTGGCGATGGGACAGAATCTAAAGAAAGCCTTGCAGGACGCCTTGAAGCAAGTCTCCGCGTTATCGAGAGAAGAACTTCTGACCGCCCGTTTTGTACGCCTGATGGCCTATGGCCGAACCCAAGAGCAGACCGGCCGCTGAGCGTTCACTGGCGGCAGCGAACCAGCTCGTCACCCAACTTTCAGCTTTTCTTGCTGCGCGTCTGAACAAAGGTTCGCGCTTCTGTGTCGGACTCTCCGGTGGGCGTGATTCGGTCGTGCTCTTGCATGCACTCAGCCGTCTTGCCGGTTCCGCCACATTGCCTTTCACCTTGTCTGCCGTACATGTGCATCACGGCATCAGCCCGAACGCCGATGCCTGGGCTGATTTCTGTGTCGATGTTTGCCAGCACTGTGCCGTGCCTTTGAATATTGTTCGCGTGGCGGTGCCGCGCAACAGTGGTGAAGGGCTTGAGGCTGCAGCACGCCGTAGACGGCATACGGTTTTTGCGGCGTGTGACGCCGATTGGCTGGCGCTGGCGCATCATCGCGACGATCAGGCCGAAACGGTACTGCTCAATCTGCTGCGCGGTGCCGGTTTAGCCGGTGCAGCCGGTATGCTGGCCGAGCGTCCGCAGCATCATGGCCCCAATCTTGTGCGGCCGCTACTTGATGTGCCGCGAGCAATGATCGAGGGCTATGCTGCAGTGCATGCCGTGCGCTGGATCGATGACGAGAGCAACGAGGATCTGCATTTCCGCCGGAATTTTTTGCGGCATGACGTGCTCCCGCGTCTTGAAGAAAAATTTCCTGGTGCACAGAAGTCCATAGCACGCGCAGCCGGCCATTTTGCTGAAGGGGCATTACTCCTGGACGATCTGGCAGCGATGGATCGCGCCGTGCTGACTACGCCAAACAGGCGAATTGGCCTCGCCGGTTTTAATGTGCTTGCACCTGCGCGTGCGCGGAATCTGTTGCGTTTCGAGTGGGTTGCAGCCGGTTTTCGGGCGCCCGATACACGCTGGGTTGACGAAGCACGACGCCAATTGGCGACAGCAAGTGCACTGTCCGAAGTCTGCATGGCGACACCCGATGGTGAACTCCACGTCTATCGCGGTGAGTTGCACATCGTCGGACATAGGCCGTATTTGCCAGTGGAGCCTGTGCTTTGGTCGGGAGGAACTGAATTGCCTTGGGCGGGTGGGCGAATCGTGTTTCTGCCGGTGACGGGTTCGGGTATTCGCCGTGGTCTGCTCGTTGCCGGTGGTGCTTGTATCAAATCACGGCAGGGCGGTGAACGATTGCGTTTGCATGCCAAACGGCCACGCAGAAACCTGCGCAACCTGTTGCAGGAAGCCGCTGTGCCTCCGTGGGAGCGGGCCCGGCTACCTTTTTTGTGGTGCAACGACAAACTGGTCTGGGTTGGCGGATTGGGTGTTGATGCCACTTTTGCCTGTGCTGCGGACCAAGAAGGTTTCGTTCCTGTTTGGGAGCCTGACTATCGACCGGTGTCTTCACAATAGTCTACGGTGTTCCAGCCCAGTTGCTTAATTATCGAAGAAAAATCCTCTGCCAGTGGTGCGCTGAGTGTTAGCGGTTTGCCACTGAGCGGGTGTGTCAGGCGCATTTCAAGGCAGGCCAGAAGCAGGCGCTGGCAGCCAAAAATTTTCTGAAACAATCGGTTATGCCGGCCTTTGCCATACGTGGCATCGCCGATAATCGGGTGCGCGAGATGTTTGAGATGACGGCGAAGCTGGTGACGGCGGCCCGTTTGTGGCTTGAGTTCAAGCAGCGCATAGCGGCTGCTCGGGTAGCGATCAACCCGATAGGGTAGTTCGGTGACGGCCAGACGCTTGAAGTGGGTGATGGCGCTCTGAGCTTCACCGATGGCGTCGGGTAAACGAAACTCGTAATCGTCAAACTGGCGGGTTAATGGGTGGTCAATAACGCCGGCTTGATCCGGGTGGCCGCGAGCAATGGCGAGGTAGGTCTTGTCGATCTGTTGTGTTTCAAACTGTTTGCTGAGCGCGCGGCCAATGTCGCGGTTGAGTGCAAAAAGCAGTACCCCGGACGTGCCCCGGTCTAGGCGATGTACGGGGTGTACGTGTTGCCCGATCTGGTCGCGCAGTAGCTGAACGGCGAAGCGGGTTTCGTGGCGGTCAAGCACGGTGCGGTGCACCAGCAGGCCGGCTGGCTTATGAATCGCGATCAGATGGTCGTCGCGGTAAAGAACAGGCAGGGTGTTATCCACAGCACCTCATTTAGGAAATTTCACCGTCAAGGTAATACCAGCGCCCGTCTTCACACAGGAAGCGGCTGGTTTCATGGAGCCGGTGTGCGCGGCCGTCAATCTTGTAACGCGCAACAAATTCAACGGTCGCGTTTTGCGGCCCGGTTGGCCCGTAGTGTTTAATTTCAAGTCCGAGCCAACGCGTGGACGTGTCCTGAGCCAGATCAAGTGACAGAGGGCGTGTGCTGGTGTGCCAGGTCGCCAGTAAATAAGCTTCCAGCCCGAAAGTGTAGGCACTGTAGCGCGAACGCATCAGAGTCTCGGCCGTCGGCGCCATGAGCCCCGCATGGTGTTTGCCACAGCAGTTGGCATACGTGCTGTCATTCCCACAGGGGCAGGGTGCTGCATTGTCTGGTTTCGGGGGCATGGCAGATTTGGATGTTGACCTCAAGCCTCCATTGTCCTGCAGCCACGGCCATATCGCCAGCCTCATTTTTATGTAAGGTATTACGGATAACGCACAGGGACTTAATTTAATGCGAGAATCCGGTTGGGCACAATTAACGTATTTATTAACTTAGCGTGGTTAGGCGATTCGGGGTTACGATCCCTTGATTTTCGCCGAGTGAGCAGTCTTCTATTCTTCAGAACAGGAATGATTTATGCGATGCGGTCAAGTCGGTTTTTCTAAACTGCTGCAGCTACTGGCGCTTCTCTTTGCCTTGGCTGCGAACAGCGTTAGCCTTTGGGCGGCGGAACTCGTTGTGGCGCAGGTTGCACCTTTTGCGGGTAATTTGGCTGGTGCTGGTCGAGATTTCAACCTGGGGGCAATGATTTGCTTTGACGATCTAAACGCACGAGGCGGCGTTAACGGCAACACCATACGTTTTATGTCACGCGATGACGGTTACAAGCCAGACGAAACGGTGCGTTTGTTTGAGAGCATCGTCAAAAATGACGATCCAATTGCGTTTATCGGACTGATCGGTACGGAAGGTGCCGAGGCACTGATCAAAAAAGGCTCTCTTGATCAGGCAGGAATCCCCATTGTGGGTATCCGTTCCGGATCAAATTCACTGCGTTCTCAGAACATGCTTTTTCATCTACGCCCGAGTAATCGTGGAGAGGCTGAGAAAATGGCCGACCAGTTAGTGAACATGGGTATTCAAAGTATTGCCGTTTTCTATGAAGATCAGCCGTCCGGCCTTGAAGGAGTGGCGGGTGTCGAAGAAGCTCTGGTTGCCAAGAAACTCAAGCTGGTTGCCCAGGCGAGCTATAAGAAAGGCAGTATTGATGTTGCAGCAGCAGTTAGTGCCATCGGCAAAGCTAATCCGGCCGCTGTCATCATGCTCTCCAATACCGTGGCCAGCGTGGCTTTCGTCAAGGGATACCGTGCGGCAGGGCTTTCCTCCCAATTGTTTATCGGCGCCTTGACCGATGCCGAACAGTTTCAGGAACAGGTTGGCGCGGAGTTGGCGCGGGGTATTTCGGTTGCCCAGGTTGTGCCTAGCCCCTATCGCAGGCAGACATCGGTAGCGGCCGACTTTGAACGTTTGACAACGAAAATTGGATTGAGCCGTGCCCGAGTCAATTTCGCTTCACTTGAAGGCTATTTGACCGCACGGGTTCTGATTGAAGGGCTGAAGCAGACTGGCAAGACACCGACCCGCGCTGCCTTATTCAAGGCACTTGAGTCGATGAAGAACGTTGAAGTCGGCGGTTTCATGGTTAATTTTTCAACACCACAGCACACTGGGTCGAGTTATGTTGATCTTTCCGTGTTTGGTGCGGGTGGCAGGATACTTCAATGAGCGAGTCATATCGTATGAAAAACAGTATGAAAAACCAGATAACCTATTTTCTGCGTGTGGGTGCGGTAGCGTTGCTGCTGCCGCTGCTGTGGAGTGGATCAGCGTCAGCACAGCACGTACTCAAGTTCAACCATACCGATGCGCCGGGCGGTAGCCGGGATAGAGCCGCGCATCTGTTTGCCAAAAAAGTTAACGAGTACACCAATGGGCGTTATCGTGTTCTGGTTTTCCATTCAGGGCAACTGGGTGGCGACGCGGCAGCACTGGATGATCTGATCAAGGGCGGGGTAGATTTCGTGGTGTCTGCAACCGGGGTTTATGCCGGCAAGAGCAAGTCGCTCAACCTGACTGGTCTGCCCTACCTGGTTGATAATTACGAGCAGGGCTGGAAATTCTACGATGAATCAAAGTGGGTTAAGGGGCAGTTTGACGCCTTGCCGGCTCAAGGTTTCCGTGTTTTGCATGTTTGGGAGGCAGGTTTCCGCAGTTTTACGACCAAGTTACCGTTGCCCAACCCGGATGCCGCTAAAGGTAAGACTATTCGCATTTACAAGAACGAGATGTTGCAGTGGATCATGGAAGCTTTCGGCTTTAAAACCAAGATCATGTCGGTAAGCGAGGTCTATGTGGCGATACAGAAGGGTGAAGTTGAAGGTCAGGAGAATCCGGTCGACACGATCAATTCGCTGCGCTTTTACGAAGTTGCTCCGAATGTGACGCTGACCCGTCACGTGTATAGCCCACTGCCGCTGGCAATGTCCGAAAAGACTTGGCAGAAGTTGTCGCCGGCAGATCAGGCGGGGGTAAAGAGGGCGGCCGTCGAGGCCGGTAAGTTGTCACGTATCGAAGTGCGCGACAGCGAAGAACTTCTGTTGGCCGAGATGCAGGCCAAAGGCGCAAAGATTGATCGCCCTGATATTGCGTCTTTCCGCAAATCAGTCGAGCCTGTCTATGCGAAAGCGCGTGGCGTATACGGTAAAGACGTTGACGCGATTCTGGCCGACGCCGAACTGGTTCGCAAGAAATAATCAAAACGCTTTGCCGGCTGTCAGAATAAGAACGCCCTCGCTGTGTGGTACGCAGCGAGGGCGCTGTTTTGTCCAATACGGAATTTTTTAGCGGCCGGCAACTTCAAAACGGAATGGAACGGCGATACGTTTGTTCCCGCTCTGAATCAGTACGGTGGCTTCCCATTCCATCGTGCCTGTGACGCAAACCGAGAGAATGGCCGGGCCAGAGAAATGCCCGTTGCTACCCGAAAGTGTTGTGTGGTTATAGCCCATGCTCATTTGTGTGCCGTCAAAATCGACCTCGACCTTACGTGCATCGATCCCTTTGATTGTGGCCAGAAGCTTGAGTTGTGCGAGCGCCCGGATGGGGCGTGGTTCGATCACGAATTCCAGTTTCCCGCCATTCGGAAGAATTTCAGTGCAAACCTGAAAACCAGGATTGCAAGTTGATACGGGAAGGGTTAGGTCGGCCTGCGGCAGAAATAAGGGAGAAATCTTGTAGCCTATCCCGCCAAGCAGGACGATGGCCAGAACAATTGTGGCATTGATTACCGTTTTTCTTGTCATTGTCTGTCGATAGTTTTGGCGCACGTCAACATGTTGCTTTAATGTGACTTATTTCCTTGTTCTCTTCTAACTTTGGTCATAGAGTCTTCGCCTGGTTTCAGATGCCGAGCTTGAGCAATGGTGAGTGGCGATAACCAGTCAGAATGGACAAATGACGGCGAACGATGTGGCTGCTGTCAGCACAGTGTCGACGTTCGCGGCTCGGAACAGATCGTATGTTTGGCCTTTCTGGTGATGCGTCACCCAGAGCATGATGGGGGATGCACTGAATTTGAATTCAAAAGAATTAAGGTACCCTCTGTGTTTTGAGACTGGCTTCCGCCCAAGCTATGAATGAGCATCGGAGCCAGCGCCGGACAAGTGCAAATCAGCCTTCAGCAACCCTTTTTGCAATGTGCTCCAACGCTTCTTCAATCTGATCGATCAGTATGAGGCACAGATCCCCTGGTTTGAGTTCTTCAAGTGCCGTATCGATTGCTATGAACTCACCGTGAATTTCCTTGATGTCCATGGTGCGCTTGGCGTTTTTTAGCCCAAGTTGTAGTAGAGCCAGAACTTCACCATCCGCCCGCCCGCGCTGGCACTGA
>JBBRDR010000021.1:0-32035 GCA_038203745.1 Burkholderiales bacterium
TCAAAGCGCAACATCATGGCGCACTACGATCTCGGTAACGATTTTTACGCCCGCTGGCTCGATCCGACAATGAGTTATTCGAGCGCCCTCTTCAGCACACCGGAAAGTACGCTGCAGGAAGCCCAGCAGGCCAAGTACCGGCGCATCCTCGACCGTCTTGATGTGCGGCCAGGGCAGCGCATCCTCGAAATCGGCTGCGGCTGGGGCGGTTTTGCTGAAGTCGCGGCGCGTGAATACGGCGTCAGAGTGCATGGCATCACGCTCTCGCCGGCACAGTTGGCGTACGCGCAGGAGCGAATCGCAGACGCCGGTCTGCACGATTTGGTTCAGCTCGAACTACGCGACTACCGCGATCTCAGCGGTGAGCGTTTCGACCATATTGTCTCGATCGAAATGTTTGAAGCCGTTGGCGAGCGCTGGTGGCCGGGCTATTTCGCCACCCTGCAACGCATGCTGAAACCGGGCGGGCGGGCGGTGGTGCAAAGCATCACCATCCGTGACGAGTTATTCGCACGCTACCGGCGTGGCACCGACTTCATCCAGCAACATGTTTTCCCCGGCGGCATGTTGCCCAGTCCTGCAGTCTTTGCCAGACAGGCGGCACGCGCCGGGCTGAGTGTTAGCGGCCGTTTCGCATTCGGTCTCGATTACTCGCGCACACTGGCCGAGTGGCAGACCCGCTTTGAGCATGCCTGGCCGCAGATCGCTGAACAAGGTTTTGATGCGCGCTTTTACCGTCTTTGGCATTTTTATTTGGCATATTGTCAGGCCGGCTTTAACAGTACTTGCACCGATGTCATGCAATTCGAGCTGGAGCACAGGGCGTGAAGACCCGGCTCCTCATTCTGACCCTGCTGGCCTTGCTGGCGTCGGCGGCGCAGGCCTTGCCGCCGACGGCGCGGCAGGGGGTGGAGGGTTGGCGGCAGTGGGGTAGCGGCGAGATGACTTGGTTCGGGTTTTCGCTCTACCGCGCCACGCTGTGGGTGGCGGGTACAACGCCGGGCGTTGATCCGACGGCGCTGCAACTCGACTATCAGCGAGATATTCCGCGTGCGCGGCTGGTGCAGTCGAGCCTTGACGAAATGCGTCGGCTGGGCGCTGATGAAACCCGTCTGGCACGTTGGACGGTTGATTTGCAACGCGTCTTTCCCGATGTAAAGGAAGGCGAGAGCATCATCGGCGTGCATCTGCCGGGACAAGGCGCACGCTTTTACCATCGCGGCGTTCTGAGCGGCGAAATCAACGACGGCGAATTCGCGCGGCTCTTTTTTGCCATCTGGCTCGATCCGGCGACCAGCCGCCCGGATCTGCGCGCGGCCTTACTCAAACGGCCGCAAGGGTGAAAAAAGTCACTTCTTTATGATTCTTAGCCGACCTCTTACTTATGCGCACTGAAACGCTTTCCCTTCGCGATTCGCTGGCCTACGGCGTTTTTGGCTTGCCGCTGGCGATGGCCGCATTGCCGGTGTATGTGCACGTGCCGAAGCTCTATGCCGATGTCAGCGGTTTGAGTCTCGCCCTGCTCGGCGGCTTGTTACTGGCCGCCCGTCTTGTCGATGCGGTTATCGACCCTTTGATTGGTTTCTGGAGTGACCGCGCGCAACTGCGCCAGCGTTTGATCCTGCTCGCCTTGCCGCTACTCGCGTTAGGTATGCTGGCGCTGATGCATCCGCCGCGTGAAGGTGCTGCGCTTTGGCTGCTGGTCTCATTGCTGCTCACCACTTTTGCTTTTTCTCTGGCCAGCATCGCTTATCAGGCCTGGGGAGCCGAGTTGGGGCGGTCGCCAAACGAGCGCACGCGCCTGACCGCCAGCCGTGAAGGCTTCGGCCTGTTCGGCGTGGTGTTAGCGGCGGCCTTGCCCGGCCTGCTGTCGGACAATATCGCGCAAGGGCTGGCCGCGCTGGCGTGGCTGTTTGTGCTGTTGTTGGCCGCCTGTGGTTTGTTGACGTTGTTTGCCTTGCCGCGTGTACCCGTGCATCGACCGGCGTCCGGCGCGATGTGGCCGAGCTTGCGTCGCGCTTTTTCCAACCCGCGCTTCAATCGCCTGCTGGCGGTGTTTGTAGTCAACGGCATTGCGGCTGCGTTGCCCGCCACACTGGTGCTATTTTTCGTCGCCGACGTGTTGCATGCAGAAGCGTGGAGCGGTGTTTTTCTCGCGCTCTATTTCGTTAGTGGCGTGGCTTTTCTGCCGCTGTGGGTCGCCCTGGCCACACGCCTTGGCCGTTTGCGTGCGTGGCTGTTGTCGATGGCGCTGGCCGTCATTGCCTTCAGTGGTGCGTGGGGGCTGGGTGGCGGTGATGTGTGGGCGTTTGCTGTTGTCTGTGTGCTGTCGGGCGCGGCCCTCGGCGCTGACCTGACGCTGCCCGCCGCCATGCTCGCCGATATCGCCGAGGAAAAAATCAGCGGTGCTGGAATGGCGGGCGACGGCGCGCAGGCCGGCGCTTATTTTGGCTGGTGGAATCTGGTGAGCAAGCTCAATCTGGCGCTTGCCGCCGGTATTGCCTTGCCTCTGCTCGGCTGGTTGGGCTACCAGCCGGGTGCGGCGTCGACAGCCGCTGCGCTGGCCACCGCTTATTGTCTGCTTCCCCTTGGCTTTAAATCACTGGCGGCGGCGCTAGCCTGGCGCTGGCGCAATTCTTTGGAGGTTCCATCATGAAAATTCTCTGGTTGCTTTGCACTGTGCTCGGATTTCTTGGTATCGGCGGTTGCGCCGGGGTGCCGGTCGAACGTTATCGCACCGAACAGCCGGTGCTCGATCTGGCGAAGTATTTCAACGGCACGATCGACGGTTGGGGCATGTTTCAGGATCGCTCGGGTGAGGTGGTCAAGCGCTTTCATGTGCTCATTGACGCTAAATGGGAAACGCGCGACGGCTTAGCGGTAGGCACGCTCGACGAACACTTTACGTGGTCGGATGGAACAAAGTCGCGGCGTGTATGGACGATCACCCGCAGCGCTGATGGGCGCTATGTCGGGCTTGCCGATGATGTGATCGGCGAGGCGCAAGGCGAGGCGGCGGGCAATGCGCTACGCTGGCGCTACGTGCTGGCCCTGCCGGTCGATGGCAAGGTATGGAACGTTGATTTCGATGACTGGATGTTTTTGATTGACGAAAAGGTCATGCTCAACCGTTCGGCGATGAGCAAGTTCGGCTTTCGCCTCGGTGAAGTGACCCTGAGTTTCAGTAAGCGATAAATGATGAATCCGAAAATTACTGACTGGAATGGTCAACGGGTTTGGCTCCTCGGTGCGTCGAGTGGCATCGGAGCAGCCCTCGCGCGCACACTGTTGGCACGTGGTGCTCAGGTGGCGATCTCGGCGCGTAGTGTGGAGAAACTCAACGCTGTTGCACCGGGTCGGGCGCTGATTCTGCCTTGCGATGCGAGTGACGATGCCAGCATGCGCGGTGCGTGGGAACAGTTGTTATCGGCTTGGGGCGGCGTTGATTTGGCATTGTATGTGGCGGGTGATTACCGGCCGATGCACGCCTGGGATTTTGATCTGGAAATCGCGCAGCGGCTGGTGGCCATTAATTTTACCGGTGCGCTTGGTTTTTCGGCCTGCGTGCTGCCACAGTTGCTGGCGCAGGGTGCCGGGCAAATCGGCTTTGTCGCCAGCGTGGCCGGTTATCGCGGTTTGCCAAAATCACTGATCTACGGGCCGACCAAGGCGGCGTTAATCAACTTTGCCGAGGCGCTCTATCTCGATCTGGCACCCAGAGGTATTGGCGTGCGGCTCATCAATCCGGGTTTTGTGGCGACGCCACTGACGGCGCAGAATGATTTTTCCATGCCCGCATTGATGACGCCCGAGGCCGCTGCCGAAGCGACCATCGCCGGGCTGGCTGGCAGCGCTTTCGAGATTCACTACCCGAAGCGTTTTACGTGGATGATGAAACTACTGGCGCATCTGCCGTATCGAGTGTATTTCTGGCTGTTGCGCCGAATGACTGGCGATTAAGGAGTGCGTATGAACAACGAAAAATGGGTCGATGCTGTAGTTGGCTTCTTCGAAACCATAACGCTGGAAAGTGTCGAGCAATTTCCGGTTTATTACGCTGAAGACGCCTATTTCAAAGACCCTTTTAACGAGGCTCGCGGACTGCCGACGATCCAGCGAATTTTTTTGCATATGTTCAAACAGGTTTCCGAGCCATGTTTTATCGTGCTTGACCGTGTTGTCGATGAAAGCGGCGCGATGCTCGCCTGGGAGTTGCGCTTTCGGGCACGTTTCGGGGCTCGGATCGCCGCACAGGTGATTCGAGGTGTCTCACACCTGAAATTCGACGCGTCCGGCAGGGTGTGCTGGCACCGCGATTACTGGGATGCGGCCGAAGAGCTTTACGCCAAGCTGCCGGTGATCGGCGCTGTGGTGCGTGGGTTGAAAAGAATGCTGGCCAGTTGAGCCGGATCAGGAAAGCGAGCTGCTGCAATTCGTGGCGAGTACGTCACGCGGCAGCGGAACGTTTAACTACGGCGTAGCGTTCCAGCGTCCGACGCCTGGCTTGGTCGTGTTCGACAAGCGGCGTCGGCGTTTCCCTCCCGACACGCACCCCGCACGCCGTCTGCTCGGCTACACTCATGCGCCATGGAGCGTGAATGAACTTGTCCGGCACTGCCGCGAGTTCCGGTAGATAAGCTCGGATGAAACGTCCGTCCGGATCAAAGCGTTCAGACTGCGTTACCGGGTTGAAAATACGGAAATAAGGCTGGGCATCACAGCCGCTTGACGCCGCCCATTGCCATCCGCCGTTATTGGCGGACAGGTCGAAATCGTTCAGTTTGCGGGCAAAGTAGGCCTCCCCACGCCGCCAGTCGATGCCCAGATCCTTGGTCAGAAAGGACGCAACCACCATGCGCAAACGGTTGTGCATGTAACCCGTACTATTCAGCTGGCGCATCGCCGCATCGACCAGCGGATATCCGGTTCGCGCCTCACACCAGGCGGTAAACAGAGAGTCGGCAACATCCCCCTGCTCCCAGGCGATGGCATCATAGTCCGGCTTGAACGCGCGTTCGACGACCTGCGGAAAACGATCAAGAATCATGAAATAGAAATCCCGCCAGATCAGCTCCGAGAGCCAGGTCGCGGCACCTTCCTCACCAGCGAGAGCGCCCTCAGCCAGAGCGATCGAAACCAGTTCACGGATCGACACGGTCCCAAAACGAAGATGCACTGAGAGGTAGGACCCCCCTTTGAGCGCGGGAAAATTACGTTGTTCGGCATAGCGTGCGAGACGTGCGCGAAAACCAGCGACCAGCTGCCGGGCACCTGACATGCCCGGATCAATGCCGAGCTGACGCAAAGCAGTTGGCTTAAATCCGATGTCTTCAAGCAACGGCACACCGGTTGCGAGCGGGCTCGGGACCAAGCGGCCTGGTCCACCTGCGAAGGCAAGCAGATCCTCGTCGTCCAACCGCTTCAGCCAGGCGTTCTTGTACGGCGTAAAAACGGTATAGGGTCGCCCCGCCTGAGTCAGCACCTCGGGACCATCGAGAACCGCCTGATCCTTGAATGATTCAAAAGCGATCCGCAGGTCGCCGAGTTCCGCTGCGACCCGCGCATCACGCGCCTTGGCCTGCGGCTCGTAGTCACGGTTGGCAAACACGGCATCGACCCCCAGTTGCTGCGCCAAGCGCGGGATCTCGCTGCTCGCCAAGCCATGCCCAACAATGAGGCCGCCTCCGCGTTGGCGCAAGGCCTCATCGAGTTCGACCAGTGACTCCCGAATGAACTCGACGCGCCGATCAATCCGGCTAGGCAACGCGTCCAGAACTTCACGGTCAAACACAAAACAACAGAAAACACGTTGCGCACGTCGAAAAGCCTCGGCGAGAGCGACATGATCCGTATCACGCAGATCGCGCCTGAACCAGACCAGAATTGAATCAAGCATTGGCTACCCTTATTCCCCGACCTTGCGAGGCCACTTCATTGTCACGTAACCCATAGGCGATTTCAAATAATCGTTTGCCACCACACTCGCTTCGTCGTTCCAATTGATTTCGGCACCCATGACGGAGCGACACGAGGGTCAGAAAAGTTGCGCTAGCCGGCAAGGCCAATCCGCTTTAAATATGGCTATCTTCGGCATGCCAGCGGCGCAAGCCAATATCCATGGGGACCTTGCGACGCCCCTCGCCCAAACGACTTATTGACACCTTCTCCAGTATGCACTGATTCACTTTGTATCACTCGCCGTCGGCGATTAAAATAGAAACATGCTACAAAATATAAACCTGACCGATGATTTCCTGATTGCCATGCCGGCAATGGATGATCCGTATTTCTCAAATCCCTGATCTACATTGCCGAACACATCGATCCGGGCGCACTGGGCCTAATCGTCAACCGCTTGGCATTTGCCCCTTCTGTACCACCCGAAGCATGGTCCAAACCGTCGCGCCGCCATCGTCACCGCTACTATGACCAACGGAAATCCCTGTGGAACGGGGTGCTGGCACCGAACTCGCCGCTGCGCGAGGCGGTCACCGTGACTATTGGGATGCCGCCGAAGAGTTTTACGCCAAGCGGCCGGTGATTGGCGCTGTAGTGCCTGGGTTGAAAAGAATGCTGGCTAGTTGAGCCGGTTGAGCAGTATCGGCCGTCCAGATGCTGCCCAAGCTGCTGTAAGACCAGGGTGTTGCCGGGCATGATCAAGACATCTACTGCTTCCAGAAAATTCTCACAGGTTTGAGCCGCCGTTCTCATCGTCATTGACCAAAGCTTTACAGCACGTCGACCATCACAAGACGCCGAAAACGATCCAGAGCGGGCGCAAAAAATTCGTAAGCCACGTGGTCGATTTCTCAATATGGCTGCCGTTCGTGATTGCGAGCGCACTTCGCGCCATGAACCATTGAGGGGGCTGTCAGACCCACCGTAATACATAAGCATTTAAATATCTAATGTCTCATTTTATGTGGAGAAAGCCGGTTTTATGGCGATAGCGCCTACCGGGGCAAGGCACAACGGGAGCGGCTCAAGGCCATTGCACCGAACGCGAAAGACTTTACCAACAAACGAGCCTATAGAAACAGCCCACTGACGGAGGCGGACAAAGCCGCCAACCGACGAAAATCCAGTGTCCGATCCAAAGTTGAGCATCCGTTTCTTACCCTCAAGCGGCTCTGAGGCTTTGCCTAGGTGCGTTATCGCGGCCTGGCCAAGAACGCCAATCGGGCCTTTGCCATGCTGGCGATGCTCAATATCAACAAATGGGGGCGACCGCTGACAGGATAGGTGCGTCCGGCATGAGCCGGATACGGGAAAAATCCCCGCATCCAAGCCTAATAACGGCGATTTATCTGATGAAAAATCAATTTGATTCACTTTTGCGTCTCAATTTGTCCGTGTGGCCCAAATCTGCTGCGGGTTATTCGGCGGTTCCTTAACGGTGAAAGAGCCAAAAAAGTGGCACTTGAATTTCCTATCCCTACCTGCTTGTTCTGAGCCCCTTCCCCACGCGGCATATATAGATAGCCCCCACAACTGGTATCATTAACCTGTTGCCGACCAGCCGCTACGATGGAGATACACCATGATTGCAGAACGACTCACCAGCTTGGCCAAGGTCTTCGTTACATGGCTCGAGCGCCTTGTAGCGGGCGCGATTATTGCCGGGATCGTTGCCTATGGGATCGCGAGTGCAACCGAACTGGTGAACATGAACTGGCATGATACCGGGACATTCTATGAATTGATTTACCGAGTGTTGCTGATGGTCATCGGCATCGAGCTTGTCCGCACGTTGCTCACGCACAGCCTCGAAGCGATTCTCGAGCTGCTGTCGTTTGTGGTTGCACGCAAGACGTTCAAGGTTGACGTAGATGCCTTAGATATCTTTTTGTGCGCAATGGCTTTCGTGGCACTGCTGGCGGCCCGTCATTTCTTCTTGCGCCAGGGGCAGGCGATCCTGTTCAGAAGTGAACCATCCAAGTGAGAGCCGATCATCCTGTCTCCCCCTGCGCCTGGCTCACCGTTTTGTCTTGGGACAGATCCAATTGACTTCAAGGAGAAACTGAACTGACCGCACTGATCTTCGCCTTGGGCATCGTCACGCTGGTCTGCGGGGCACAACTTCTGGTTCGTGGCGCTTCGAAGCTCGCCTTGTCCTTTGGCATTTCACCGCTGGTAATGGGCCTGACGATCGTGGCGTTCGGCACCAGTGCGCCGGAGCTTGCCGTTTCGGTTCGTTCGGCATGGGGCGGCCAGGTCGACATCGCGCTGGGTAACGTCGTTGGCAGCAACATCTTCAACGTCCTATTCATTCTTGGTGTTTCGGCAATCATCGCACCGTTGGTGGTTGCCTCCCAATTGATCCGCCAGGAAGTGCCCATCATGGTCGGCGCCTCGGTACTGCTGTTTGCGCTGGCACTGGACGGCGGCATCAGCCGTCTGGATGGGGCGCTGTTATTTGGCTTGCTCGTTGCTTACACCGTGTTCCTGATTAGGCAAAGCCGCAAAGAGAACCAAAGCACAAACGAAGAATACGCGGCCGAGTTCGGCCCGCCGGGGGGCGTAGCGTGGGACGGCCACTGGAGCATGCAGCTCGTGTTGATCGCCGGCGGCCTGGGATTACTTGTGCTCGGCGCACACTGGTTGGTCGATGCGGCGGTAAGCTTGGCTAGGGCTCTCGGCTTGAGCGAAATGGTAATCGGCCTGACCATCGTCGCGGCTGGCACATCACTGCCCGAGGTGGCGACGTCGGTCGTTGCCACGCTGCGCGGCGAGCGCGACATCGCGGTCGGCTACGTCATCGGTAGCAATACGTTCAACATTCTCGGCGTACTGGGCGTGTCGGGCCTAGTCGCACCGGCGGCCTTGCCGGTGGCGCCGGCCATACTCAGTTTCGACGTGCTCGTCATGATCGCCGTCGCCGTCGCCTGTATGCCGGTTTTTTTTACTGGCTACTCGATCGAACGCTGGGAAGGCGCATTGTTTTTGGCCTTTTTTGCCGCGTACTTGGCCTTCCTTCTCCTCGCGGCTCAGCAGCACGAAGTCCTTGCGACCTACGGTCTGGTCATGCAGACGGTCGTGTTGCCGCTGACTGCCATCACGCTTGCCGTGATCACCCTGCGTCAGTGGCGAGTCCGCCAGCGTTAGCGGGTCGATGACATGAGCACAAATAAGACAGACCTGATCGTCATCGGCCAGCAGGGCGGCACGGTAGGGAATGAACGACTGCCAGGGTTGAGGAACCCGATGGCAAACAGGCCGAAACGGAGGCGTGCGGCTTATCAGCTTGTGTGCCGACACTGGCGCCATCTTCTTGAACGCGGCGCTGACGGGATGTGATGATGATTCAGTCTATTTTCTTGCGTGGGCTACCGTTCGCCGTCCTATGGTGGATCTTGGCCGAAGGCCGTCTCGACGGCTGGCTGCTCGGCGGTATTGCCGTAGCTGCCGCAAGCTGGGTGAGCATTAAGCTGCTGCCCCCGGGCAACCAGTCCATCCGTCTTGCCGGCTTGATCGGCTTTCTCCGCTTCTTTCTCTGGAATTCGCTGTACGGCGGGATGCAAGTGGCGGCGATGGCCTTGCGCGGCCGCACGGCCTTGCAACCAGGGATCGTCGAGTTGCCGGTGACGCTGACTTCGTCTGGAGCACGCATTCTGCTTGTCAATACGCTGAGTATGATGCCAGGCACGCTCGGCGTCGATCTGGATGAGACGAGCTTGCGCTTCCATGTCCTGGATGAGCGCCAGCCCAACGTTGCCGACGCTCGGGCGCTGGAAGCGGCTATCGCCGGGATGTTCGCGAGTGCGCCATGAACACGCTGGTTTTGCCCGTCGCCCTGTTCCTGCTCGCCAATCTGGTGATCGCGTTGATCGCCGCTGCGCGTGGCCCGACACCAGCCGATCGCATGCTGATGGTGCTGCTGATCGGGACCACCGGGACGGGTATCCTCGTCCTTTTGGCGCATGCGATGCGTCTGTCCGCACTGGTCGATGTCGCGTTGGTGCTGGCGCTCCTGGCCGCCACCGGCGGCATCGCTTTCGCCAAGCGCGCCTGGCAGAACAAGGAGAGTGAGCATGATTGAGTGGCTAAGCATGGCCTTGCTGGTCGTCGGAGCCTTCTTCTTCTTCGCCGGGACCGTCGGCTTACTGCGCTTTCCGGATGTGTATAGCCGCCTGCACGCGCTCGCCAAAGCGGACAACCTGGGTTTGGGCTGTGTGCTATTGGCGCTTGCGCTGCAGGCCGAGAGCCTGTCAGCGGCCCTGAAAATTCTCATTATCTGGCCGTTGGTGCTAGCGGCGAGCGCCGGCATCGGCTTCGCCATCGCTCATCGCGCGCAAACACTCGGCATCGCTCCCTGGCGCAAGGACGGTCCGTGACGCTCGCCTTCGATCTTTTGCTCGCGCTGTCACTGCTGTGGAGCGGCTGGCGTACGCTGGCGACGCCCCGGCTCGACCGCGCCATCGTGATGTTCATCACCTTCGGGTTGCTGATGACCTTAGCCTGGGCGCGACTGTCGGCGCCCGACATCGGGCTGGCCGAGGCAGCGATCGGCGCGGGCCTCACAGGCGCCTTACTGCTTGACGCCTACGGCGTGTTGAGGCGGCCGAGGAAGGGGCCGTGAAGCGCATGATGGTCGTCGCCTTCGTCGTCACACTGGCCCTAGCGTTCGTCTTTTTCCTGTCCGCCGCAATGCTCGAACTGGCACCGGCCGCCATTGATTTGCGCGTACCGGTGTCGGCACATCTGACGGAGAGTGGCGTCAGCCATCCGGTCACCGCCGTGCTGCTCAACTATCGCGGCTACGACACGCTGCTCGAAATCGCTGTCCTGCTGTTGGCCCTGGTGGCCATTCTGGCGGTGGTCGGTGAGGCGCCGGTAGCGCCTTCCCGCGCGGCGCATCCGGTGCTGCAAACGTTGGGGCGGCTGGTGACACCGCTGATGGTGGTCGTCGCCGTCTATCTCCTCTGGGCCGGGGCCTTCCGGCCGGGCGGCGCTTTTCAGGCCGGCGCGGTTCTGGCCGCCGCCGCCGTGCTGCTGCATCTGGTTGGCCTGCTCGCGGGTTGGAGCTCGCCCAGGTTGCGGCTGCGCATCGGGCTTGCGGCCGGCTTCGCGCTGTTTCTGGCGGTGGCGGCCGCGCTACTCAAACAGGGTTCGCTGCTCCAGTATCCACCCGATGCAGCAGGCACACTAATCCTGCTCATCGAGTGCGGTCTCACGGTGTCGCTGGCGCTGATCCTCGCCGGCTTGTTCCTTTTCTTGGCGCGCGAGGAGGGGGCATGACCACCGGTTTTGTGTTCGCAATAACGGGCGGCGCGCTGTTCGCGCTGGGGGCGGCCGGCATCGTGTTGATCGGCGACCTGATGCGGCGTATTCTCGCCTTCAACCTGATGGGTAGTGGCGCCTTTCTCGTGCTGGTGGGGCTGGCCCAGCGTTACGACGTAGCAGACCCCGTGCCGCACGCGATGGTGCTGACCGGCATCGTCGTCGCCGTCGCTGCCACGGCACTGGCCTTGGCCTTGGTACGCAAACTGCACGCGCTGACCGGCGAAATCGAATTGCCGGACGATGCCGATGAATGAGCCCCTGATCGATCCCCTGGTCTGGCTGATCCTGCTGCCGCTCGCCTGGGCGACACTGGCCTTCGTGCTCGGTCCGGGGCGCGGCGGGTGGCTGGCCATCGCTGGTCTCGTAGCACAATGCTGGCTGGCTTTCAATCTGGCGCAACAAGTTAGCGCTGGCGTGGCGGTGGTGCACGCGGTTGGCGGCTGGGGCGCGCCTTTGGGTATCGACCTCGCCGTCGATGGTCTGTCGGCCGCCATGCTGCTGCTGACGCAAACCGTGGCGCTGCCGCTGGCGATCTATGCGCGTAGTTACTTCAAGGCTAGCGATCCGGCCGGTGCCGGGTTCTGGCCGCTGACGGGTTTCCTGATCGCCGGAATGAACGCCTTGTTCGTCTCCGCCGATCTCTTTAACCTTTACGTCACCCTCGAATTGGTCGGACTCGCCGCCGTGGGGCTGGTCGCGGCCGGCGGCGGCGCGCAGCAGGTCGCCGCCGCCTTGCGCTATCTTTTCGCCACGCTGGTTGGATCGGGCGCCTATCTGCTCGGCGTGGCGCTGATCTACGGCGTCTACGGCACGGTGTCGATCGCCACGCTGTTGCCGCTGGTGACGAACGAGGTGCCGCGTCTGGTATGGATTGCCAGCGCCTTGATAGTGTCCGGCCTGATACTCAAGACGGCGCTGTTTCCCTTCCACTTCTGGCTTCCACCGGCCCACGGCGGCGCGCCGGCGCCGGTATCGGCGCTGCTTTCAGCGCTGGTCGTGAAGGCCTCGTTTTACCTGATTCTGCGGCTCTGGCTGGGCCCGCTGCAATCGGTGTTGCCCGCCTTCGGCTGGCTCTTGGCACTACTCGGCGCTGCAGCAATTTTCTGGGGCTCCTGGCAGGCGATTCGTGCCGTCAAGCTAAAGCGGCTGATTGCCTATTCGACGGTCGCGCAACTGGGCTACCTGTTTCTGATCTTCCCGTTGCTGGCCGCGCCCGCCGCACTTCAGGCTGCCGTCATGCAGGCATTCGCCCACGGGCTGGCCAAGGCCGGCATGTTCGCCGCCGCCGGCGTGCTGATCAAGGCCACCGGGCAGGACACGGTGGCCGGGCTGGCCGGTGCGGTCGAGCGCCTGCCGGTGACCATGTTCGCCTTCGCTCTTTCCGGCATAACGCTGATGGGGCTGCCGCCGTCTTCGGGCTTTCTCGCCAAGTGGCAGATCATCCAGGCGGCTCTGGCACAAGGCCACTGGATCATAGTTGTGGTGGTGCTGGCTGGCGGCCTGCTAGCGGCGGTCTATGTTTTCCGCGTGTTGCGACTGGGTTTCCTGTCAACGCCAGAGAACGTTACGTTCACGCCCGTATCCCGTGTTCTGGAGTGGAGCGCCTTCGCGCTCGCAGCGGCTAGCGTATTGCTCGGCCTGCGCGGCGTCGAGTTGATACAGTTGCTGGGAGCACGGACATGACCAGTTACGAACTGGTACCGCTGGCGGTGCTGGCGTCCTCACTGCTGCCTGGCCTCATCATCTTCGCGCTGCCGGACGGCTGGGTCGGCGTACGCACTTCTCTCAACGTGTTCGCCGCCATCGGCAAGCTGGGCCTAGTCGCCCTGCTGCTAGACGGCGTCGCGGCCGGCGAAAATTACGGGGTGCGTTACGCGGTTCTGCCCGGTCTGGAACTATCGCTCCAGGCCGATGCTCTGGGCATGTTGTTCATCACGCTGTCGGCCGTCCTGTGGCTGTTCACGACGCTCTACGCCATCGGCTACCTGGAAGACAAGCCGCGCCGCAGCCGCTTCTTCGGCTTCTTCAACCTGTGCGTCACTGCCACCATGGGCATCTCCATGGCGGCCAACCTGTTCACCTTCTTCGTCTTCTACGAGCTGTTGACGCTGTCGACTTTTCCGCTGGTTGTCCATCGCGGCACCGACAAGGCAATGAAGGGCGGCACGATCTACCTCGCCTACACGCTGCTCGGCGGCACGGCATTGCTGACCGGTATCGTCTGGCTGCACCACCTGCTCGGCCATACCGAGTTCGCTCATGCCGGCATCGCCGCCGCGCTCGGCCCGGAATACGCAGGCCAGTTAAAAATCATCTTCCTGTTGCTGATTACCGGTCTTGGCGTAAAGACGGCTATGGTGCCGCTGCACGGTTGGCTGCCGCAGGCGATGGTGGCGCCGGCGCCGGTATCCGCGCTGCTGCACGCCGTTGCCGTGGTCAAGGCGGGCGCTTTCGGCATCGTGCGCATTGTCTACGAAGTCTATGGCGTCGAGTTCGCGCAGTCGCTGGAACTGCTGTTGCCGCTGGCGATCTTCGCCTCCGTCACGATCGTCTGGGGCAGTCTCCGCGCGCTGTTCCAGGACGACCTGAAGAAGCGCCTGGCGTTTTCCACGGTAAGCCAGGTGTCCTACATCGTGCTCGGCGTCGCGCTGTTTGGCCCGATCGGCACCATCGGCGGACTCGTGCATCTGGTTCATCAGGGCATCATGAAAATAACGCTTTTTTTCTGCGCCGGCAATTACGCGGAAACCCTGGGCATCCACAAGGTCAGCGAAATGGACGGCGCCGGGCGGCGTATGCCGCTCACCACGCTGGCGTTCTCCATCGGCGCGCTAGGCATGATGGGAGCGCCGCTGACCGCTGGCGCGGTGAGCAAGGCCTGGCTCATTGACGGCGCGCTGGCGGCATCAATGGACTGGGCCGTCTGGGTGTTGTGGACCTCCAGCCTGCTCAACGCCGCCTACTTCCTGCCCATACTCTGGCGCGCATGGTTCCGTCCGGTGCCCGTCGCCTGGCCGGAGGAACATATTCCCCGACATGGCTGGCGCGAGACGGCCTGGCTGTTATTGCTTCCCCCTCTCGTTACGGCAGCAGCGACGCTGGCCGCCGGTACCCTTTCCGATAGTGACGTGACGCCGCTGGCATGGGCCAAGCTGATTGCCGAGCGTGAATATGTCGGACGAAGTGTGCCGTGAAATTCAAGGAGGCATTCCTGTGGCAACTCCATTGGTTCCATCAGGGAGTTATTCTGATCGCGGGTTAACCACGGGTCGCGGCTATCGGCTTTTTCCATACATCCGCCGGACTGGTCGGTACCAAAGCAGGTTGGCACACCATGCCTTGGCTGGTGGTGCTGTTTGACTTGATCGGATCGCTGATGCTTACCGTAGTGTCTTTGGCGCTGTTTTGGTTCGGCTATGCCTTATGTTTTTATCAGCGGCGAGTTCGGAAGCCTTGAGCGCAAGTACTGTCCGGACCAATGAAACATATAAGTATTAACATATCTAACGCCTTATTTTATTTAATTGGATTTAATGCAATTCAGTCGCCATAGTGACGTTGTGCCTTCCGATACGGGGCGCATCAATTTACAGTCACTTGGAGATTCATCATGCGTCAATACGCAACAGACAGTCCGGAAGCCACCGCTCGAATCTTAGCCCTTGCGCTCTTGGCCGATGGCGCCATCGACTTCAGCGAGGTTGAATCCTTGCAACAGCACAAAATCATCGGCAAGCTCGGATTGGATAATTCCTTGTTCGATAAGGTGGTCCACGAATTTTGCGAAGACATGCTGTCCTCTGCGCATCAAGCCGCATCGGGCCGGCCGGAACTTGATTCTGAGAGCATTGACGCGCTGCTGAACGAAATCCGCGATCCGGATAAGCGCAACACACTTTTTAGTTCGATGCTCAATATTTTCAACGCTGAGGGCATGATACTGGCCGGTGAATGCGTGCTCATCGCGCAAGCATTGAAGGTCTGGCGCCTGGATTCTCGGAGCGGGCCAAATTCGGCCGAGTTGATCCAGAACCAGCCGCACAAAACCAGTCGCTCCAGCGCTACCAAGATCACCGCCTGACGCAGCGGAATCAACAAGTGCGGGTTCTGGTACCAATTGCCGTAACGCGCCGGCCGCTGAGCCCCGATTTTTTGAGGAGAATGAACCATGAATATCAATATTCAAGCGAGAGGTTTTGATCTGACCGAAGGTATCCGCGAGCACACTCGCAAGCGACTGCAGTTCGCGCTCAGCTGGGCCAATCACGAGGTGCGGTCGATCACTGTTTGCCTGACAGACGTCAACGGGCCGCGCGGCGGGAACGACAAACGCTGCCGTATTCAGATCCCGATGGCCGGATTGCCGGATGTGGTGATTGAGGACGAGGAATCCGATCTCTATCTGGCGATCAACAGCGCGGCCGACCGAACCGAACGGACCATGGCCCGTCGCCTGGCGCGCCTGCGCGGGCACCAGCGCGAACGCATTTCCGAAAGAGTACCGGTCATTGATGACCAGCCCAGCGCTGACACGCCATCCACTACAGGTTAAAGATACAACCATGAAACGCATCCTTTTGTTCCTCGGTACCAACATGGCCATCGTGCTGGTTTTGTCCGTCACGATGCGCCTCCTGGGCGTCGAGCCCTATCTCACGGCCAACGGTCTCAACCTTGGATCATTACTGGTTTTCGCGGCGGTGATGGGTTTTGGCGGTTCGCTGATCTCGCTGGCTATATCCAAATGGTCGGTCAAGCGAGCGATGGGCGTACACGTCATCGAAACGCCGGCGAATTCAACCGAGTTCTGGCTCGTGGAAACGATCCGGAAGTACTCAACCGAAATGGGCATCAAGATGCCGGAGGTCGGCATCTATGACGCACCGGAAATCAACGCTTTTGCCACCGGAATGAGCCGGAACAGTTCGCTGATCGCCGTTTCCACCGGCTTGCTGCAACAAATGTCTCGCAGCGAGGCCGAGGCCGTGCTGGGCCATGAAGTAGCGCATGCCGCCAACGGCGACATGGTGACGCTGGCACTGATCCAAGGCGTGGTGAACACCTTCGTCATGTTCCTTTCCCGCGTGATCGGGTACGTCGTTGACAAAGTCGTGTTCAAAACCGAACGCGGCACCGGGCCGGCTTTCTTCGTCACGATGATTGTCGCTGAGCTGGTGCTCGGTGTTCTGGCGTCCATGATTGTCATGTGGTTTTCACGTCGGCGCGAGTTTCGCGCTGATCATGGCGGCGCGACGCTGGCCGGGCGCAAAAACATGATCGCGGCGCTGGAGCGTCTTAAGGCCCAGTCACCGCAACCGCTACCAGAGAACATGGCCGCATTCGGGATCGCCGGGGGCGTCGGCAGCGGCTTGAAGCGCTTGTTCATGACGCATCCGCCGCTGGAAGAACGGATCGCCGCGCTCAAGGCAGCGACGGAAAGAGTAAATTGACGCTGGCTGACTGTGCCGGCCAGCCAGCGTAGCCCCGACTTGAATTGCAACTGACCATACTTGGGAACCTCACCATGACAATAGATGAAGAAAGATCGATTCTCACCATTGGCATGTGCGCCGCCTTTGCCGATGGCGAAAAAGACGAACGCGAGCGGCAGGAACTCAGGCGCATCGCCGAATCGTTGGCGGATGCGGCGCACGCCCCGAGTCTGTCGCGTATATATCAGGACGTTCTGCTCAAACGGGTCAGCCTCAGCGAAGCGGCCGCGCAGCTTGGCAGTAGCGAGAGCCGGCAACTGGCCTACGAGATGGTGGTCTGTGTTTGCGACGCCGACGGTCGGTAAAACCAGGCTGAACAGGACTTTCTTGCACAGTTTGGCCGCAAATTGCTCGGCGGCCTGCTGGGCAAACTGGCGGGAAAGACGGTCGGCAAGGTCGGCAGTGCCGGTGCCAGTATCGCCTTTTCGTTCGCCACGACTTATGTCTTGGGACAGCTCGCCAGAGGCTGCTACGCGGGTGGTCGCAAAATGGATGGCGCGCTGCTGCGCGAGAGCTTCCAGAGCCTGATGGAACCGGCTAAGCGTCTACAGACCGACTACGCCCCACAGATCAGGCAGCAGGCGCAGACCATCAATATGGAGCGGATCATGAGCATGATGCGCGGCGGCGCGGGGGCGGTGTAGCGGTACCCGCTGCTCTCCACGGTTAATCGATCACACCCACAGGCTGAGGGGAGGATCGGCCACCGCTGCGCGCAAGATATCGCCGCGCGACACCACACCGATCAGGGCGCCGGCTTCGCCGACGACGGGCAGCGCAGTCAGGCCGGTATCGAGTAGTACGCGGGCGATGCGCCGGATGTCGGTGACCGGATCGGCGCAGACGACCGGCGTGCTCATGACGTCGGCAACGGTCCGTTCGAGCCAGCCGCTCAGTTGTTCGCCATCGACGTCGATAACCGTCAGAAGGTCGCGTTCACTGACTAGGCCGATGACTTCCATCGTCGGGTTCAGCACCGGCGCCTGATGGACCCCGCGCGCCATGAGGCTGTGCCAGGCGGCGCGGACCGTGGTGCTTGCCGGCAAGCTGAAGACGTCGCGCGTCATCACCTGGTAGGCGTGACGAACCGGGCCGCGCTCGGCCTGTTGCGGCAACAGCTTGGCATACGCGTCCGCCGCCTTGGCGTAGGTACTGCTTGGTACGCGCTTTGCATCACCGACACGCCGGCGACCGGTTTCAAGGTAGTACTCCGGACCGAGTTCTTCACCATCGGTTTCGACGGCCCGGGCGCGCCGCGCCGACGGCACGCCGGGAACGCGCGCCAGATTCTCCAGCGGTCCGCGAAAGTTCTGACCATTGATGCCATAAACGATGAACATGCCATTCTCCTTGTGACCCTCAGTACTCCTGAGGTGGTTAGGTCGCGCGCGTAGCGATGCGCCCAAGGGGCGTTTCAGGCCTGAGTCATTATTGACCGAGGCCGCCATGAAGTACAATCAGATAAATTAAAGTGACGCATTTGCGAAAGCTTATACATGCTGTGCTGACGAGTTGCCATTCACCCACTCGTACCCTTTGCAACCGTCGACTGCCTAGACCGTTTTACCAAGGCGGCCGAGTTGCCGCAACAGACCCGGCTGGCGCCGAACTGCTGCACAGCAAACTCGAACCACCGTCAACGCCGATCAACGATATGGCTGCGAGGCCCATGGATTGGCAATCTACAGACCATACGTTTGAAGAATAACGTATTCATTGGTTCGCAGCGATGCTATTCCATGAATCGCCATTTGATGCGGGTTCCAGTGCTATTTCGAAAAGAGGCAAGAATTCGCCTATTCCGGCGAAACTTGCAAGGACGATAACTCCCGCTGCCGGATTCGATTCCGCCCGGCATTCTTGGCCTCATACATCAGGGCATCCGCTGCCGCCAATAGCTCGTTGAAGTCTGCCGGGGCCCGCGCGTAGCTTGCAACACCGATACTGAAGGTCACCGGCCACGCGCCAGCCGTCATGGCCTTCAGCAAACGCTGCTGCAGATCGTCGACGTAATCCCGCGCCGCATCGCTTCCCATGCCCGGCAGCAGCAGCGCGAATTCATCGCCACCAAGCCGAGCGGCAATGTCGCTTGTTCGCAGTCGCTTCGCCAGTTCGTCCGCGACGCAAATCAATAGCGCATCGCCTGCCGCGTGGCCCTTCACGTCGTTTACTTCCTTAAACTTGTCGAGGTCGAAAAAGACGGCCGTCATCGCAGTGCCTTCGCGTTGTGCCTGCGCCAAAGCCTGGCGCCCGTATTCATAGAACTCCCGGCGATTCGGTAGGTGCGTCAGTCCATCTTCACGCGCCAGACGCCTTTCGCGCAGGAGCACCTGACGCAACTGCGCCACCAGCCAGACGCCAGAAGAGAAGACGGCCAAACGGCCGCTCGTGTTAAAGATCGTCGGCAAGAGGTCGACCGGGCCCTCGTCCAGAAGGCGATCACCCCAGAACCAGAAACCGGCAACAAGGAAGGTCATTGCCAGTCCGCTTTGCAAGCCGAGATACCAGGCGACCAAGGCCAGCGGTGGCGTGAAGAAGACATAGAACTCGTAACCGAGACCGGCAAACACATGCAGGTAGGCGACCAGCAGGATGAGTAGCGTACAGGCCGAAATGAGGCTGATAGAGCCGGTTCTGCCCGGTTGCCAGAGAATCAGTTCACGCCGTGTCATCATCGGTCTCCTGGTTGAGTCAAGTGCAAGAACCTTAATCGCATTGGTGTGTTGCCTGATACAGCGTCACGAAGGGCTGGTCGGCGCGATTGCGCAGCGCTTACCGGTCGCGTTGTCGGTAGTCCGAAACCGAACCGACTTTCCCTCTCTTGGTAGGCGCTTGTGCCCGTAAGCGTTGCAGTTGTCTGCGCAAAGACACTAGTTCGAGATGCAGCTTTTCAACGTCAAGCGTTGGCGGGGGTGCCGTTTCTCCGAGGTGCTCCTGCTGGATGGCGTTGACAATCACCGCGATGAACAGGTTGAGCAAGGTAAAGGTCGACGTCAGAATAAAGATCAGGAAGAAGACCCACGCCATCGGAAAAACCTCCATGACGGGACGCACGATGCCCATCGCCCAACTTTCCAGCGTCATGATCTGGAATAACGTAAAGGTGGTTGCGCCGAGGGTGCCGAACCACTCCGGAAACTGCTCGCCATAAAGGCGGGTGGCCACCACCGCTGAAACGTAAAAAATAAGCGCGATGATCGCGCAAACCGACCCAAGACCGGGCAGTGCCGAGAGCAAACCGCTAATAACCCGCTTCATGCTTGGCACCAGGGTTATCAAACGGAAGACGCGCAGTACGCGCAAGGCACGCAGAACCGACAGCGGACCGGACGCGGGAATCAGCGCGATCCCCACTACGACGAAATCGAAGACGTTCCATGCGTC
Source organism: Burkholderiales bacterium (assembly GCA_038203745.1). Lineage (GTDB taxonomy): Bacteria > Pseudomonadota > Gammaproteobacteria > Burkholderiales > Rhodocyclaceae > Propionivibrio. The sequence goes on from JBBRDR010000021.1 coordinate 20,160, forward strand.
CTTAAAGAAGTCGAGGCGATGCACCGCCAGCCGGAGGCCGATTTCAAGCACAAACACGGCAAGAATTGCCCGATCAGCGGCGGTCAGCCATGGCCCCCATTGGTCCATGGCGCTCGGGTTGGTTTCCACGCCAAGAATGACCGCATTGAGCAGAATCAAGTTGATCAGTACACGCTGGACGATTTGCGTTTCCAGCCAGGCGGCCAAGCCATCTGATTTCTGCTGCGGGCCGACTTGCGCTGTCTTGACAATCATCATCAACCCCACCGCGCCAGCCAGAAACCCGTGCCGCCGAGGAAACGACTCAACTCGACGCTTAGTACGATGAACCAAACAAAGATCGTAATGCCGACCCCCGCCGCCGCAATATCCTTGATGATTTTGATTTTCTCGTTGTACTGGGTCTCGACGAAGTCACACAGCGCCTCGATCGCGCTGTTGAAAATCTCGGCGACCAAGACAAACGCCGTGACCACGAGAATCAGCAGGAAATCGACCCAGGCGCGCAGGCCGAAAGCGAGGACCAGAAGGGCCGCCGACAAGACCAGCTTGTAGGTGACCGACCAGTCATAAAAAACGGCGTAGCGAAGCCCGGAGAAGACCGTCCGGATCTTGCGCAGGGGATAGTAGCCGGCTTCCCCGGTGCCGAGAACTTTGTGCCTCATTGAAGACCTTTCTGCCACACGGGCAGGTGACGAAGGGCCAGAACCCAGGCCAGAGCGGTCGCCATGCCCACCACGACGTCGCTTGGAAAATGCACCTGCAAATAGACCCGTGAGAGCGAAACGGCTGCCACCAGTACGCCGCCGGCAAGCACCTCACGGGGCGCGGCGGTTTGCCCCGGACGCAACAGCCAGGCGGCTGCGACGGCCGTGACCTGGAGTGCGTGGGCGCTGGGAAAGCTGGTGTCCGGCGGCGTATCGATCAGGGCCGGAAACAGGTCCGGGCGCGGCCGATCAATCGCCAGTTTGGCCAGATGCCCGATGAGAGCGGCTCCGGCCAGTGCCAATGCCACAAAAGCCTTATCCATCCGCGCTCGACCGGTGGGCGCACGCCAGGCCAGCCACAGGACGGCGGGCGCCAGCACGAACAAGGAGCCCAGCCAACTGACGGCCATGAATGCGGCGTCGAGCCAGGAGTTTCTCGATCCATGCGCTGCGGCCAGACCTGTTACGTCAAACCCGGGGACACGGCAAGTCCGCTCCGGGCAGATCAGAAGCGCGCCGGCCAACAGGATGGTCAGGGCGGTGAGCGCAAAGATCGCAGCCCGGCTTAATGCCGTCTTCACGATTTATGACCCCCCGGAGTAAGCTGGGTCTTCCGTTCGCGTGCGTCCTTGCGCAGGGAGAGAACAATCGACACGGTAATGATCGCCGCCACAACACCCAGCGAGAGCACGACGGGAACCTTGATGAGATCAATCAGAATCATCTTGACGCCAATGAACATCAGCACGATCGCCAAGCCGTACTTGAGCAGCGAGAAGCGATCGGCCACGTCGGCGAGAAGAAAGTACATCGCTCGCAGGCCAAGGATAGCGAAGATGTTTGAGGTCAGCACGATGAATGGATCGGTGGTGATGGCGAAGATGGCCGGAATCGAGTCGACCGCGAAGATCATATCCGTCAGCTCAACCAGGACCAGCACCAGCAGGAGCGGGGTCGCGTAACGGACCCATTTTCCGGCCTCTTCCTTCATGACGAAGAAGCGCTCACCGTGGAGTTCGCTGGTTACCTTGATGTGACGCTTGATCCATTTGATGACCGGATTGTTATTCAGATCGGGCTTCTGTTCGGCGAATAGCCACATCTTGACGCCGGTGATCAGCAGGAATGCGCCGAAGACATAGAGCAACCAGTGGAACTGGGTGATCAGCCAGACACCGGCAAAGATCATGACCGTCCGCATGACGATCGCACCGAGCACGCCGAGAATCAACACGCGCTTCTGCATCTCCAGCGGAATTGCGAAGAAACTGAAGAGAATCAGCCAGACAAACACATTATCAACGGCCAGCGACTTCTCGATCAGGTAACCAGTGATGTACTGCAGCGTCTTTTCATTGGCCAGTTCGCGCCCCATGGTGCCGTCCAGGTACCACCACAACAAGCCGGCGAAGAGCAATGAGCAACTTACCCAGATGCCGGACCAGGTCGCCGCTTCCTTGAATGAGACACGATGCTCCTTGCCACCACCGACCACAAACAGATCGATAGCGAGCATGATCAGGACTGTTACGAAAAACCCCGTCCACATCCACCAGGTACCAATTGTTTCCATTGTCAGAAGGCTTCCAAAATTCAAACGGTTCAAGGATGTCCCGAATTCCTCCGCGACGGATGCACTATGCCAATGGTCAGGTATATAATCAAATTAAAGATACTCGTTTAACACATAGGTAAGGACTTATGTATGCCGCGTCGCCGCATAACGTTTCGCCAGCTTGACACCTTTTCCACAGTGGCGCGCTTCAGCAGTTTCTCCAAAGCGGCCGAGGCCTTGCATCTGACTCAGCCGGCGGTATCGATCCAGATCAAACACCTAGCCGACGCCATCGGATTGCCGCTTTTCGCGCAGACCGGTCGAGATATCGCGCTGACTTCCGCCGGCGACGAGTTGCTCACGACGGTGCGCAGCCTTGACGATGTCTGGAACCGGTTCGAATCGGCCATTGATGAATTGAAGGGACTCAAGCGTGGCAACCTACGCGTCGCTCTGGTCACAACGGCGAAGTATTTCCTGCCGCGCATGCTGGGAACCTTCTGCCAGCACTATCCGGACATCGATATCGAGCTGGAGATTGCCAATCGGGAAAAGATCGTCGAACGTTTGCGCAAGAATCAGGATGACCTGTATGTCATGTCTTATCCGCCTGACGATCTCGATATCACCTCCCATCCCTTTCTCGACAATGAATACGTGGTTTTGGCGCCTGCCTCGCACTGGGCTGTTGGCAAGAATTGGAAATTCTCCGATCTGGCGAGCGAGCCTTTTCTTCTGCGTGAGGTCGGTTCCGGCTCCCGCCATGTCGTTGACCAGTACCTCATGAAAACCGGGATTCATCTGGATGTACGGCTTTCGCTCGCAAGCAACGAAGCGATTCGAGCGCTGGTCGCCAGCGGCATGGGCTTGTCGGTCTTGTCGCGCCATGCACTCGGTGACGATCCTGAGCGCGAGGGACTCGCCTTGCTCAACGTCCAAGGTTTCCCCCTGAAACAACCCTGGAACGTGGTTTATTTGAGTTCAAAAGTGCTGTCCCTTCCGGCGCAGCGTTTTCTCGATGAACTGCTTCACAGTGGCCTGGCCGTTTGATCCCGTGGCGCAGGTGATTCGAGGTGTCTCACACCTGAAATTCGACGCGTCCGGTAGGGTGTGCTGGCGCCGCGACTATTGGGATGCTGCCGAAGAGTTTTACGCCAAGCGGCCGGTGATTGGTGGCCTGATCCGCTGGCCGCCCTTTGATATTACTGGGCGGCAGGTTTGCTGCTACTTTGCTGCGCGCCATCGAGCTCGCGCGCATTGGCAGGAGTGATGATTTCCAGCAGATTGACTACCTTTTTGACACCGGCGGTGGTGCGTGCAACACCGATCGCTGAATCGGCTTCGGGTTGGGTCACCATGCCGAGCAGGAAGACGACACCGGCTTCAGTCACCACCTTGACGTGCACCGGGTTGTACTTGCCGGAGTCGACAGAGCGGCTCTTGACCTTGGAGGTGATGAAGGAATCGTTGCTACGATCCGAAAATGAGGTGACCGGGCCGACAGTCAATTCGTTATACACACCACGTACGTTGGGTACGCCGGAAACGAGTCGTTCGGCTTCGGCTTTGTCTTCGGTTGTCGGCACTTCGCCGGTAATCAGCACCTTGCGGTTAAAGCTCGTGAAATTCAGATGCGCTTTGTCGCCCATCTTTTCGCTAACGCGGGAACTGGATTTCCATTCGATGGTTTCGTCTTCGGTTTGTGTGCCCAGCGAGCGCCGGTCGAAGGCAGATAGCGCACCGGCCGTGGCGCCTGCGGCAATCATGGGGACACAACCCTGAAGCAGGGGAAAAGCCGTGGCGCCAAGCAGCAGCGCGGTAATGAGGCGAGCCTTCATTCTTCAACTCCTAAAAGTAGGCAGTCAATGCCATCACACAGGCAGTGAACGGTAAGTAAGTGAACTTCCTGGATGCGTGCCGTGCGGTCGGACGGCACGCAGATATGGACATCGGTTTCGCGCAGCAAACCGGCAATCTCGCCACCGCCTTTGCCGGTCAGGGCAACAACGCGCAGATCGTTGTCGTGTGCCGCGTGAATGGCCTCAATGATGCTGGACGAATTGCCGGACGTCGAGATGGCCAGCAATACGTCGCCCGGCTGGCCGAGCGCGCGCACCTGCTTGTCGAAGATGGCCTTGTACCCGTAGTCATTGGACAGCGCGGTCAGGATCGAACTGTCCGTGGTCAGTGCAATGGCCGCCAGTCCCTGGCGCTCCATCTCGAAGCGGCCAACCAGTTCAGCGGCAAAATGCTGCGCATCGGCCGCTGAGCCGCCGTTGCCACAGGCCAGGATCTTGCCATTGCCCAAGAGGCTGCCAACCATAACCTCGGCGGCTTCGGCGATCGGCGCGGCGAGTAATTCAGTCGCGTCGAGTTTGGTCTGCGCGCTGTCAGTGAAATGCTGGCTGATACGTGTAATTAAATCCATTATCGTGTTGTCGGGAGCGTGGTATGAACGCCTAGTCTAACATCACAGGGTCAGATAGACCTCAAACTCGACCCGTTGCCAGGGGTCGGGATCGTTGCGCAGCTTGGAAACCCGGGCGTCCAGCGTCTCGCCGGTGTCAAGCGCACGAGCCACGGCACGGTTCTCGGTGCGCGGTACGTAGCCCAGCTGCTGGCCGTTCCAATCGACACGAATGGCGTTGCGATCATGGCGGTTGTCCGGCTCACGGGTAAGCGTCAGGCGGTCACCCAGTTGAATATCATTCCAAACCTTGCTTACAGCGTAATACTGGCTGCCGGCCAATGGCGAGCTTTGTACGAGAATTTTGACTGACTCGGCAGAGGCGAGCGACGAGATAAAGAGACAGAACACCAGCAGGCTAGTTTGCAGAAAACGCATCCTTAATCCATTCGAGTTTATTGCCGTCAATCAGCACGCAATCGAACCGGCAGTCAGGCTCGCCTTTGACCTGCGTGGCAAGATACTGGCGTGCAGCTAGAATGATGCGTTGCTGCTTGCTTGCCGTGATACTCGCTCCGGCACCGCCAAAATCCGCATTGCGGCGCAGGCGCACCTCGACAAACACTAGAACTTTCCCTTCGCGGCAGACGACATCGATCTCGCCCCCCCGGCAATGGAAATTGCGCGCCAGAACGGTAAGCCCGTGCTGTTCGAGAGTGCGCACCGCTACGTCTTCGGCGCGCTGTCCAACGCTGGTCGTGGTATCGTTGCCGTTCATTTAATACGTGACTGCCATGACGGAAGAAACTCCCGCATTATATGTAGTGCCGACCCCGCTAGGGAATCTGGGTGACATGACGCAGCGCGCCATTGAGGTGCTGCGCGCAGTGCCTTGGGTCGCGGCCGAAGATACACGCCACAGCGCACCTTTGCTCAAACACTATGGCAGCGGCGCGCGCCTGCTGCCGGCGCACGAGCACAATGAGGAAGCCGCGGCGCAGCAGGTTATTGCCAAACTTGAGGCCGGCGAGTCGGTGGCGCTGGTTTCCGATGCCGGCACGCCGGCCGTCTCCGATCCCGGAGCGCGACTGGTGGCGCGGGTGCGCGAGGCAGGATTTCGCATCGTGCCATTGCCCGGGGCGTGTGCAGCCATCACCGCGCTGTCTGCCTCGGGGTTGGTGGAATCTCAATTTCTGTTCCATGGCTTTTTGCCGGCCAAGGCCAAACAGCGGGAGGATGCGCTGCGCGGATTGATCGAATTGCCTTATGCGCTGGTTTTTTACGAAGCGCCGCACCGGATTCTGGAGTGCGTAGCCTCGCTGGTTACCGTATTTGGATCGGAACGCACGCTGGTCATGGCACGCGAGCTGACCAAGATGTTCGAGACCATCCATAGTGGCCCGCTCGGTGAGGCGATGGCTTGGCTGCAGGCCGATGCCAATCGCCAGCGTGGCGAGTTTGTTTTGCTGTTGTCAGGTGCGTCCGGAACGGCAGATGACGGTGAAGGCCAGCGCGTCCTCAAACTGCTGCTCGACGAAGGATTGTCCGTCAAACAGGCCGCGAAGCTCACCCATGCCATTACCGGTGCGGCGAAGAATGCGATGTATGAATTGGCGCTGGTAATGAAAAACGATTAATCGCTTTGACTTTTCTCTGTGTTCTCCCTCTCTCTTCAGGGCGGCTTCGCGCTGCCCTTCGTTGTTAATATGATTTGAACTAAAATCCAGCTATTCCGTCACCAAAGCCAAATATGCAAATCACGATCACCCGACCCGATGACTGGCACCTCCATTTGCGTGATGGCGAGGCGCTTGCCACCGTTTTGCCTCATTCCGCGCGGCAATTTGCCCGTGCTATCATCATGCCCAATCTGCGCCCGCCGGTTTCTACCGTGGCGCTGGCCGCAGACTACCGCCAGCGCATTCTCGACGCCTTGCCGGCAGGGATGAATTTTGAGCCGTTAATGACGATTTACCTGACAGACAACACGCCGGCTGACGAGATTAAGCGCGCTGTTGATAGCGGTTTTGTGAAAGCCGTGAAGCTCTATCCAGCCGGGGCGACGACAAACTCCGATGCGGGCGTGACTGATCTGGTGAAGTGCGACGCCGCGCTGGCGGCGATGGAAGAAGCGGGTATGCCACTCCTTTTGCATGGTGAAGTTACCGATCCGGCGATTGATATTTTTGACCGCGAAAACGTTTTCATCGAAACCGTGCTGCAGCCTTTGCTCAAGCGTCGCCCGGGTTTGCGCGTGGTGTTCGAGCACATTACAACCAAGGATGCCGCCGATTTTGTGGCCGCAGCCGATGAAAATGTTGCGGCCACGATTACCGCGCATCACCTGCTCTACAACCGTAACGCCATTTTTTCCGGCGGTGTGCGGCCGCATTATTATTGCTTGCCAGTACTTAAGCGTGAGACACACCGTGCAGCGTTGGTCACGGCGGCCACGTCAGGCAGCAACAAGTTCTTCCTCGGGACCGATTCGGCACCGCATGCGCGCGGTACCAAGGAGTCGGCTTGCGGTTGTGCCGGCTGCTACACCGCCCACGCTGCCCTCGAATTCTATGCCGAAGCCTTTGAGGCGGCAGGAGCGCTCGACAGGCTCGAAGCCTTCGCCAGCTTCAACGGACCGGACTTCTATCGCTTGCCGCGCAATGACACTAAAGTGATGCTTGAAAAACAATCGTGGTCAGTCCCTGACGCCTTGCCCTATGCTGGCGGTGATGTGCTGGTTCCGTTGTGTGCGGGTGAAGCGCTAAGTTGGAAGTTTGTTGCCTGATGTTGTGAAATCTTGCCCGGAGGTTCCGTGTCCCCTTCAAAAATCCTGCCCTTCCTTTTGCTGCCGTTGCTTGCGGCTTGTTCAGACCAGCGCGTGCCCTACGAAATCAAGGGAAGTCAGTATTCGCTGACACTTATTCGCGTGACCGGCATGCCGTGGGACAAGACAGCCAAATACGACATCGTTGCTCAGCGTATGCCGGATTGCATGCGCCGTCATCCAATGTCGCAGGCACCACTCAATTCTTCGGTCGAAGTCTATTCGCCGGGTAATGACGCCTGGATTCTCAAGCAGGACGGGCGGATGTATGTGACTGAAACGCGAACTTGCGAAGGTTTTGCTCCTCTCGACAAGGTGCCGGAAAGCGGGATGGGCGAATTGATAGGTACTTTCGAGATGAGCAAGGATAAGCTGGTCTTCCGGGCAGCCCCCAAAATCGTGCCACAGCCAGCCATTGAGCCGGTGCCGCCTGAGCAAGACCCTGCCGCGCCGACCCCCGCGCCGGTGACAAACTGAACCTTTAGGGTGCGGCAGCGTATAATCTATGCGGGAAGTCGGTCAGGCAACCGCCGCGTGCATTGCACGGGGAGGAAAGTCCGGGCTTCACAGAGCAAGATGCCGGTTAACGACCGGGCACCGTGAGGTGACGGAAAGTGCAACAGAGAATAGACCGCCTAAGACCGGGGAAACCCGGGACGGTAAGGGTGAAACGGCGAGGTAAGAGCTCACCGCGGACGTGGTAACACGGACGGCACGGCAAACCCCATCTGAAGCAAGGCCAAATAGGGAAGCATTAGGCGTGGCTCGCGTCGCTTCCGGGTAGGCTGCTTGAGCGTACTGGCAACAGTGCGCCTAGAGGAATGGTTGCCCACGACAGAACCCGGCTTAACGACCGGCTTCCCACATCATTCTGGCGTGCTGAAAGCGTGCTCGGGTTTGCGCTGCGGCGGGCTTTCTTGATGCCGCCTTTTGTCAGTAAGGGGCCTGCGGGGCAGGTTAAAACACGCGGTGTAAAACCGCTGTAATCAGATGGGTCCGGAAGGGGGCGTCTTTTGCGAGGCGCCCTTTTTTCGTCCATTCAACCGGGGCCACGCCAGCGCCGATGAATGACTTTCTTTCGACCGTTGCTTATGGGTGTGCCCTTTCGTGCACAACCCTCGTCCACAGCATTTCTCTCTTTACACGGCCGTTCGTTATAAATCACTTTAAGTTGTGTTTTCTTCGCATTGTTTATTAAGGTAAAAATTTTAATAAATTTTATTCGAAATGCTATATAAGTCCTTGTAGTGATTGAAAAAACTTGTAAAAAACACCTTGCATTGCCTAAATCTTTGACTTAAAGTGGGAGCTAGTGGTAAAAAGTGGGGAATCGGGGAGATTTCCTGTGTGCTTCAGCAAGGGGGCAGTTTTGATGTTTCAGGGTGCAGCAGCGCTAAGTCTTGATGCCAAGGGTCGACTCGCCATTCCGGCGCGTCACCGGGAGGCGCTCGTGGCAGCGTCCGGCGGTCAGCTAGTGCTCACCGCGCATCCGCATCGGTGCCTTCTTCTCTACCCCGGCTCGGCCTGGGAACCCATTCGTGACAAAGTGCTGGCCGCGTCCAGCCTGAATCAGCAAGCGGCAGCTATCAAGCGTCTGTTGGTCGGTAATGCGCGTGACGAAACCATGGATTCTGCCGGTCGGTTGCTGGTGGCGCCCGAATTGCGGCAATTTGCCCAGTTTGAAAAACAGGTCTGGCTGGTCGGGCAGGGCAGTCATTTCGAAATCTGGTCCGATGCAGGCTGGCAAAAACAGCAGGAAGTATTTTTTGCCATGGGCGATCAGTTGTTGCCGCCAGGCCTTGAGGATCTGGCGCTGTGAGCAGTGCCGCACTGCACCAGACGGTGTTGTTGCGGGAAGCGGTCGATGCACTGTCGGTAAAACCTTCCGGCACTTACATCGATGGGACTTTCGGCCGAGGCGGTCATAGCCGTGCAATTCTTGGGCAACTGGGCCCGAACGGGCGGCTTCTGGCACTGGATCGTGACCCGCAGGCGGTGGCAGCAGGCCGGGCGTTCAACGATCCGAGATTAACCATGATGCACCACAGTTTCGGCGAACTTGCCGTGGCGGTGCAGCAAGCTGGAATTGATGCTGTGGATGGGGTGCTCCTCGATATCGGAGTGTCGTCGCCGCAGATTGATGAGGGGGGGCGGGGCTTCAGCTTTCGCTTTGACGCACCGCTCGACATGCGTATGGATACGACGCAGGGCGAGACGGCAGCTGAGTTTCTGGCACAAGCCGGAATAAAAGAAATCACGGAGGTCATTAGAAACTATGGCGAAGAACGGTTTGCTTTCCAGATTGCAAAGAAGATTGTGGCTGCTCGGAGCGAGCGGCCTGTTGCAACCACGGGTGAACTCGCCGCGCTTGTACGCGAGGCCGTGTGGACCCGCGAGCCCGGCCAGGATCCGGCGACGCGTACCTTTCAAGCTCTACGGATTCACGTCAATCAAGAGCTCGAGCAACTGGCGCTAGTCTTGCCGCAGGCCATGAATATCCTGAAGAGCGACGGGCGGTTGGTGGTGATCAGCTTTCACTCGCTCGAAGATCGAATCGTCAAGCGCTTCATGCGTGACGAGTCCGCGTTGGACAATTTGCCCAAGAATCTCCCTTTGCGTTCCGTTGATCTCCCGCAGCCCAGATTGCGTCTGGTGGGCAAGCCGGTCAAGGCCAGTGTTGCTGAAGTGGCGGCGAATCCCCGTGCGCGTAGCGCGGTGATGCGAGTGGCTGAAAGAAGCGCTGAGCCGTGTGCGGGCAAGCAGATGCCTGAGGTCGCCTGAGATGGTGCGCCTGAATATTTTGCTACTCCTTGCAGCGGTGGTTTGTTCGCTCAGTGTGGTGACTTCACAGCACAAGGCGCGCAAGCTCTTTCAGGCTCTCGATGTTGAGCAGGAGCGTGCCAAGCAACTGGAGGTCGAGTTCGGCCAGTTGCAATTGGAGTTGTCGACCTGGGCAACCTCGCCACGCATCGAGAAGATCGCTCGCGACAAGCTTAAAATGCGCACGCCGGACGCTTCAAAAGTAATAACCGCTACGAATAGGAGCTCTTCGCGATGATGAGCTTCAATGGGTCACGAGCTCATAAGTTTGCCGAAAGCCCGGTGCTGAAGTTGCGTTTGCCGGCCTGGCGTTCGCGTTTGATGGCTTTGCTGATTCTGGTCTGTTTTTCTGTGCTGATCGGTCGCTCATTCTATCTGCAGGTGCTCAATAACGATTTCCTGCAGGAAAAAGGTGATTCACGCTATCGCCGTGATCTTGAAATTTCCGCTTCGCGCGGGCGGATATCTGACCGGAATGGGGATGTGTTGGCCGTTTCAACGCCGATGAAGTCCGTTTGGGCCATTCCCGCAGATGCCCGTATGACGCCGCAACAGATCAAGCAGTTAGCTGGTCTGCTGGAAATGGATGGCAAAGAATTGTCACGCAAACTGGCAAGCGATAAGTCATTTGTGTTTTTGCGGCGGCAGTTGCCGCCCGAAGTGGGTGAGCGTGTGGCGGCGTTGAAGCTGCCCGGTATCGGGCAGGACAAGGAGTACCGCCGTTTCTATCCGAGCGGTGAGATGACCGCGCACATGGTCGGTTTTACCGGCGTTGACGACAAGGGGCTGGAAGGTGTCGAGCTGGCGTATCAGAACCAGCTGCTGGGGCATGCCGGAAGCCGCAGTGTAATCAAGGATCGGCGTGGGCAGATCGTCGAAGACGTGGGTTCGGTCAAGTTGCCACAAGATGGCAAGGATATTCGCCTGGCGCTTGACTCGAAAATCCAGTATCTCGCCTATAGCCAGTTGAAGCAGGCGGTTGTCGATTTTAAGGCCAAGGCTGGTGGTGCCGTGGTCATCGACGTTCAAACTGGCGAAATTCTCGCGCTGGCCAACTGGCCGACTTACAACCCAAACAATCGAGAGCACCTGTCGGGCGCGCAGTTGCGTAACCGCGCAGTAACCGATACCTATGAGCCTGGCTCAACGCTCAAGCCGTTCACCATTGCGCAGGCGCTCGAAAGTGGCAAGGTTCGCTTTGATACCGTCATTAGCTGCGCACCGGGTCGAATGACGATTGGTAGCGCCACGATCTCGGACGCACACCCTCATGGCGACTTGACCGTCGCGCAGGTGATTCAGAAATCGTCTAACGTGGGAGCGGCCAAAATCGCCGCCATGCTGCCTGCGGAGAAAATGTGGGACATGTTCGACGCCGTCGGTTTCGGTCAGGTGTCGCGCCTTGGGTTTCCCGGTGAAGTAAGTGGGCGTTTGCGCCCCTGGAAAACCTGGCGCCCGATTGAACAGGCGACGATGGCCTACGGACACGGTATTTCGGTTTCCCTGATGCAACTGGCGCGTGCTTACACCGTGTTCGCTCGTGAAGGCGACATGATTCCGCTG
>JBBRDR010000022.1:0-31678 GCA_038203745.1 Burkholderiales bacterium
GTGTTGTTTAAAGCCAAGCATCGCGTGAATCTGAATTGGGCCGGTAAAGATACGCTCTTCCGCTGGCCGTTCAAACGGTTTTTTACCTGGTTGGGAGGCGTCCCGACCAACCGGCGGGAACGCACCGGAATGATTGGCCAACTGGTTGACGCTTTTGCGCAAAACGATAATTTCTGCATGGTTATCGCTCCGGAGGGGACGCGCTCAAAATGTGACCACTGGAAAACCGGCTTCTACCGTTTGACGCTTGAGGCCGGTGTGCCGCTTGGACTTGGTTTCATCGACTACGCCAGCAAGCGACTCGGTGTTGAGCGCTGGGTCAATCTGACTGGTGATGAGGAAACAGATTTGGCGATGTTCCGCGCGTTCTATGCCGATGTGGCGGCCCGCTATCCTGAAAAAGCAGGTGACATCTGTTTCACGCATCGCCAACCGAAATAGGCACCCTCCGCTTGTTCCGTCCATCCTGAATCTGATGAGTGATCCTGATTCCTTCCATCTGCAGGTGCGCAAGTCATTTTTTCTGGCTTTCGGCATCTCCCTGTTGCTGCACGCGGCAGTCCTCTTTATCGGCTATTCCTCATCAGATTTGCCGTTAAGGTCAGGTGCGAGTGCAGACAACTCGGATATTCCGCCGCAACGCCGCATGATCGCAACCCTGCAGCGTCAGCCAAGCCCTCAGAGCACTGACGTTCAGATGACTCCAGTCAAGACGCCGGCAGCGTCATCAACAAAAGTCGTGGCGCCGAAGAAAGTTGTGGCACCAAAGAAACTCAGTGCTGTAGAGGGCGTTTGGGCTAACCGCTCGTGGACCAAAGCCGAGCGGGCGGAGATGAACAAGTTCCTCGGGGAGCTGGCCGCAGAAGCCAAACCCCTGACCGGCCAGGCGCTCGCCAGCAAAGCGTTGGACATGGCTCGGCAGATAGGGCGTTCAACAGAGGAGGATGGCACAGACCGGGAGTCAAAACCCGCAGCAGGTAAAGGCAAAGTCATCGAGCCTTACAGTCTTGAGATGTACTTCGATGCCTTTTTGCGCAAGTTGAACCGTAGTGCCGCTTTCGTTAACAACGAGCGACGGGTTCCCGGTGCCCGCAAAGCGCTGGTTGAGATCAGCCTGAATCAGGATGGCTCACTGAAGAGTTACCGCGTTTTGCACGCGGCCGACCAGGCCGTTGAAATTGCCTACATCAAAAGCGTCGTCGAACGCGCCGCGCCGTTTTCTGCTTTCCCCCCGGACATCCGTCAGGCCACAGATTCACTCACTATCCGGATGTGCATTTACCCCGCACGCGAGGGCGGATGGGGCGGTTTCTCAAAAAGTTCAGGCGCGGAGGATTGCAAGGGCTAAATGCTTTGGATAGAACCGCCTTGCCGGTGACAAAACGGGCGATATCCGATTTAACCTTAAAACCTCATTTAACACAGAGGACACGGAGAAAAACACAGAGGACACAGAGGCTTGCGTGAAATCGGTCACTCACCCTCAGGGGTCAGATAGTTTTTCCTCTGTGTGCTCTGCGGCTCTGTGATCTCCGCACCCCAAGGGGGTTTCCTTTGGGGCATGTTGAAAGCGGTTTCAACTACGTTTTATAGGTTTAATTGATTACGGTGAGGCTGGTGTCGCGCGGGCCGCCGCCTTGGCATCTTCTTTTGCGGCCTCTTTGGCTTTTCTGGCGGCACGGTCAGCATCCTGCTTTGCTCGCTTCTCGTTCCTGATCTCCCGTCGGGCTTGCTCATCGGCCGTTTTTTGGCGACCTTCAGCTGCTTTTTGGGCTTTGGCCGCTTTCTTTTTCTCGCGCTCGGCGACCTTGGCGTTTTCTTCGGCGCGATAGGTGCTTGCCCGCTCCTTCTGCTGAACGTCACGTACCGGTAGGTCGGCAAGGCGCTTCGCTTCTTTGGCCGCTACGTCGGCGCGCTTCGCTTCACGCTGAAAGTCGCGCGCCGCACTATCCAGCTTGCGTGCTTCAAGCATGACCGGGGTTCGAGTCTTTTTGGCTCTGTCCAGACAATCGTTCACCAGGATTTTTTTGTAGCAGGCACGCTCTTCAGCCGCATAGCGGCTATCGGCGTCCTTGCGCATTTGTGCGGCACGGGTACGCTGAGCGTCCGCCTGTTCCAGCGTTTGAGGCACGTCGGGCAGCGCAGCTTCAGCTGGCGTTTGCGCGTGTAGTGGATAACTGGCGATCAACAAAACAACAAGAAAACTGCGGGTCAAAAAGCTGCAAATGGGCATCAGGGCATTCCTCCGAGTGCGTAAACTAGACGTTTTTAGACCACAGCGCCAGCATCAGCATCGTGTTTGCGGGAAATCTGCCACATGGAAGTGCCTGCAGTTTGGTAAAATGGCCGGCTACATTCAATATCAAACACAGGGAGTTTTTCGTGCAAATCGTCTGTCTTGACCTTGAGGGCGTGCTGGTCCCCGAAATCTGGATTAATTTCGCCGAACGCACCGGCATTCCGGAGTTTCGCCGCACGACGCGCGATGAGCCGAACTACGATACCCTGATGAAGTATCGTCTCGGCCTGCTGGCAGAACACGGCCTTGGCCTTCCGGACATCCAAAAGGTGATTTGTGACATGGGGCCGATGCCGGGTGCGCGCGAGTTCCTCGACAAGCTACGTGAAGACTACGAAGTCATCATTCTCTCCGATACTTTTTACGAATTCGCCCATCCGTTGATGCGCCAGCTGGCCTGGCCGACCTTGTTCTGCCATAGCCTCGAAGTGGACGCCAGCGGCACGGTGGTCAACTACCATTTGCGAATGCCAGAACAAAAGCGCGAGGCGGTCAAGCGCTTCAAGGAGCTGAACTTTACGGTTGTTGCCGCGGGTGATTCGTACAATGACACGGCCATGCTTGGCGAAGCCCATGCGGGTATTCTGTTTCACCCGCCGGAAAACGTGATTCGCGAATTCCCACAGTATCCTGTCACGCTGAATTATGACGAACTGCGTGTCGAGATCGACAAGGCTTTTGCCCGCGTAGAAGGGTAATCAAGCGGCATGCACAACAAACGTTTTTACACGCTGTCCGCGTCATGTCCTGACCAGGTCGGGATTATCGCGCGTGTTTCCGCTTTTATTGCCGAGCATAAGGGCTGGATTCTCGAATCCAGCTATCACGCCGACCCGGGCAGCGAGACCGAGCGAGAGCGCTATTTCATGCGCATTGAGGTCAAGGCCGATTCGATCCCGTTTCATCTTGCTGAATTCCGCGAGCGCTTTCGTCCGATTGCCGAAGAACTGGACATGAATTGGAAGATCTCCGATTCGGCGGTCAAAAAGCGAGTGGTGATTATGGTCAGCAAGCAGGAGCACTGCCTGTATGACTTGCTGGCACGTTGGCAGTCGAAAGAACTCGAAATTGAAATCCCGTGCATTATCTCCAACCACGAAACCTTCCGTGGTTTTGTCGAGTGGCACGGCATCCCCTTTCATCATGTAAAGGTCAATCCCGACAACAAGGCGGCGGCTTACGCTGAAATCAGGCGTCTGTACGAAGAAGTGCGCGGCGAAACCATGGTACTGGCGCGCTACATGCAGATCCTTCCACCTGAGCTGTGCGCGGCTTTTCCCGGACAGATCATCAATATTCATCACTCCTTCCTGCCCAGTTTTGTCGGTGCCAAACCCTATCATCAGGCCTGGCAGCGCGGCGTCAAACTGATTGGCGCGACTTGCCATTTCGTTACCGCAGATCTTGATCAGGGGCCGATCATCGAGCAGGACGTGATCCGCATTGATCACTCCGATTCAGTCGAGGATATGGTGCGCTACGGCAAGGATATCGAAAAAGCCGTCCTCGCCCGTGGTCTTCGCTACCACCTGGAAGATCGCGTACTGGTTCACGGTAACAAGACGGTGGTTTTCAGATAGAACAGCAATACCTTAACCACAGAGAACACGGAGGGCACGGAGAAAAGCCAAACCCGAACACAGGTTTTTGCTTCTTTCCGTGATTTCTGTGCACTTCTTGGTTAAACGCTTTTTAAGGCCTCACCCATGATCACCCTCAAAAATGTCACCCTGCGCCGTAGCGCCAAGGTGATCCTCGATAATGCTTCCGTAACCCTGAACCCCGGCGAGAAAGCCGGTCTGGTCGGGCGCAACGGTGCCGGCAAGTCAACGCTGTTTGCCTTGTTCAACAGCACCTTGCATGAAGATGCAGGTGATTTCTTCCTGCCTGCCCAGTGGCGCATGGCGCAGGTCGCGCAGGACATGCCGGAGACCAGCCAGAGCGCAACCGACTTCGTCATTGAGGGCGACAGCGCCTTGCTGGCGGCTCAAGTCGAAGTTCACGCCGCTGAAAGCACTGATGACGGCGAGCGCATGGCGCACGCTTACATGGCGTTGCACGATGCCGGGGCACACGACGCGCAAGCGCGGGCGCAAGCCTTGATCCTTGGACTGGGCTTCAAAACCACGGAATTGAACAACCCGGTGAACAGTTTTTCCGGCGGTTGGCGCATGCGTCTGCAACTGGCGCGTGCACTGATGTGTCCGTCCGATTTGCTGTTGCTTGACGAACCAACCAACCACCTTGACCTTGATGCGCTGGTCTGGCTTGAGGCCTGGCTCAAGCGCTATGAAGGCACGATGGTCGTGATCAGCCATGACCGCGAATTCCTCGATTCGGTGACCAACGTTACGGTGCATATCGACAGCGGAAAGCTCACGCGCTACGGCGGCAATTACAGCACCTTCGAGGATATGCGGGCGCAGCAAATGGAGCTGCAGCAAAATTCCTATATCAAGCAGCAAGACAAGATCGCCCACCTGCAAAAATTCATCCTGCGTTTCAAGGCTAAGGCCAGCAAGGCGAAGCAGGCACAAAGCCGGGTTAAGGCGCTGGAGCGCATGGAGCGGTTGGCGCCGGTATTGGCCAGTGCCGATTTTACCTTTGAATTCAAGGAGCCGGCCAATCTGCCCAATCCGATGCTGGCCATGGAAGACGTCAGCTTCGGATACCCGCCGCCGGAAGAGGCGCCGGCTGGAACACCGCCGACAATCATTGTGCGCAACGTGAGCAAATCGGTGATGGCCGGTCAGCGTATCGGCATCCTTGGCGCCAACGGCCAAGGCAAATCAACACTGGTGAAAACCATCGCCCGCACACTGGTGCCGCTGGGCGGCACGGTGCAGGAAGGCAAAGGACTGAACGTTGGCTACTTTGCCCAGCAGGAGCTCGACGTGTTGCGTCCGCTCGACAATCCGCTCGAACACATGGTACGTATGGCCAAAGAAGGTTTGCCGGCGGGACAAAGCGGACGCGAACAGGATTTGCGCACCTTCCTCGGTACCTTCAATTTCTCCGGTGACATGGTCAAGCAAGCGGTCGGCACCATGAGTGGTGGCGAAAAGGCACGGCTGGTGCTGTGTATGATCGTCTGGCAGCGTCCGAATCTATTGTTGCTTGACGAACCGACCAATCACCTTGATTTGGCTACGCGCGAGGCGCTTTCGATGGCGCTCAATGAATTTGAAGGCACGGTGATGCTGGTCAGCCACGACCGCTCGCTACTGCGTTCAGTGTGCGACGAGTTCTGGTTGGTGTCGCGCGGCGGCGTTGAACCCTTTGATGGCGATCTGGATGATTATCAGCGCTACCTGCTGGATGAAGCCAAGCGTGCCCGTGAGTCGTTAAAGGCGTTATTGAAGGACGAGAAGGAAATTGTCACCCAAGCACCTCAGCCGGTTGTTGCCAACAAGAAAATCACGACCAATTTGAAGACTCTGAAGCGCGATCAAGGCAAGCTCGAACAGACCATGCTTGAGTTGCAGACCCGAAAGCATACGCTTGAGGCACGATTGTCCACGAACCTGCCGGCTCAGGAAATTGGCGAGTTGGGACTCGGGCTGAAGAAGATTGACGAAGAGCTGGCTGGCCACGAAGAAAAATGGCTGGTGCTTTCAGAGCAGATCGAAGCCGAAGAAAATTAATTGTCGGTCGTCTTGATCGGGCTTGCCACGGCGTTTTCACAAAAAAGCGCCGGAAAATTCTCCGGCGCGTTTGATTTGGGTGAATAGACCGGTTGTTCAGTGTTCGTTCTAGATCAGAACAATCCTCAGGACATAGACCACTGTGATGCCGACCAGGCCCTGAACCAAAGTGCCCAGCGTCTGGCACTTGTAGGCGAGGTCAACTTTCAGCCCGGAGAACTGCGATACAACCCAGAAGTAAGAGTCGTTGGCGTGGGAAACGACCATCGCGCCGCATCCGACCGCCATGGTAGCCAGCACGGCACCCATTGGCGAATCGAGGCCGAGGGAGTCGAGCAAAGGATACACAATGGCCGACGTGGTGATAAGTGACACTGTTGACGACCCCTGCGCTGTCTTCAAGGCGGCGGCGATGACGAAGGGCAGGAAAATGCCGAGGTTGAAAACGGCCAGGCTGGTACCGAGATAAGCGGCAATCTTGCTTGCGGCAAGCAGCGCGCCAAGGGAGCCGCCTGCAGCTGTAATCATGATGATGGCGGCAGAATCCTTGATGCCCTGACCGACCCAGCCGGATAAGACCTCTTCGTCAAGTTTGGGTGCCAGTACAAACATGCAGACGATCAGGGAAATCAGCAAGGCATTCATCGGCGTGCCGATGAAATCGAGCGTCATTTTTAGTGTCCCCGCACCAAAGGGCGCCCCCGGGAAATTGGCGACTGATCTCAATGCAATGAGAACGATGGGCAGAAGCAGTGGTGTGAACGACGCAAATGCGCTTGGCAAACTCTTGAATTGCTCAAGAAGTTCTTCGTAGCTGACTGAGGTCTCGGCGATGACTTCATACTGGCTGGCAAACTTGACCGCCCAAAAATAGCCGGCAGCCGCCACAGGAATCGCCACGAGGAGGCCAACAAGAATCACCATGCCCAAGTCGGCATGCAGGTTGGTTGCTGCTGCAATCGGCCCGGGTGTGGGCGGAACCAGGGTGTGAGTTGCATACAGGCCGGTTGAAAGCGCGGTGGCCATGACGGCCATGGATACACCTGTTTTCTTGGACAGCGATTTGTTTAACGCCGACAGGATGACAAATCCGGAATCGCAGAATACGGGAATCGAGGTGATATAACCGATGATGCTCATGGCCAGTGCCGGACGCTTCGGACCAACATATTTCAGCACGGTTTCGGCCATGGTCAGCGCCGCACCTGTGCGCTCCAGAAAAACGCCGATAATGGTACCGGCGATGATGACAATGCCGATATTTTCAGCCGTTTTTCCAAAACCCGCCATGATGGTCTTGGTAACCTCAATCGGATTCATGCCAGCGGCCAGGCCCACAAAAAAAGACGCTGCAAGCAAAGCCAGAAACGCGTGCACCTTGAACCTTGAGATGAGTAGAACAATCCCCACAATGGCAATCAACAGAATAACGAGTAGCATTGGTCCTTGTACCATGACTTGTTCTCCCTAAAGATTTACTGCCTTTGTAAATACAGCGCCTTGCGGCGCTGTCAACGAGTCAGTTGTGCGGCCTTGATGATCCGGCACAACCGTGCTGAACCCGCTTCAATCAAAATTTCTCCCGAGTCCATGCATTCTTCCAGAGCCATTGGTTTGTCGCAGATGCTCATCACGGCATCGATGCCCTGGGCCAATACGTCATCCGAACCTTCGCCCAATCCACCGGACAAACAAAACACCGGTACTTTGAATTGTTTTGCGACCTTGGCCACGCCCACAGGCGCTTTGCCGAAAGCCGTCTGAAAGTCGGTGCGACCTTCGCCGGTAATCACAAAGGCGGCATCCTTGACCACGTCGGCAAAGCCAACGGCATCCAGCACGATTTCCACGCCAGGCTTGAGTTTTGCCGATGTAAAAAACATCAGACCGGCACCCAAACCACCCGCCGCTCCGGCACCCGGAAGCCCGGCCACATTGCGGCAGGTTACTTTCTGTGCGCAGGTGGCAAAATGAGCCAGCGCGGAGTCCAGCTCCGCCACGATTTCCGGTGTGGCACCCTTTTGCGGCCCGAAAACGGCTGATGCGCCACGCGGGCCGCAGAGCGGGTTGTCTACATCACAGGCGACAGTAATTTCCGTTTCCAGCAGGCGTGGATCAAGCCCGGAAATATCGATATGCTTGAGAAGCGCTAACGCTGCGCCGCCTTCAGGAAGGGCTTTGCCATCGTCTGATGTGAAACGCGCTCCAAGTGCCCGAGCCATTCCGGTACCGCCGTCGTTGGTGGCGCTACCGCCAATGCCGATAATAATCTTGCGCAAACCGGCATCCAGTGCGGCACGGATTAGTTCTCCGGTGCCGAAGGTTGTGGCTATCCTTGGGTCGCGTTTGTCTTTCGCAACAAGTGGCAGGCCGGAGGCTGCGGCCATCTCGATGACGGCTGTCTTGCCATCACCCAGGACGCCCCATTGCGCCGAAAGCTTCACACCTAGCGGCCCGGTAACCTCGGTTTGATTCAGTTGACCGCTGGTCGCCGTGACTAATGCTTCGACCGTCCCCTCGCCACCGTCGGCAATCGGAATCTTGCGAACTTCAGCGTCGGGAAATACGTGCAGTATTCCCCTTTCCATCGCTTGAGCTACACCCAGCGCAGATACGCTGCCCTTGTATGAGTCTGGCGCTACGACGATACGCATAAAACCCCCTGTTATTGATTGACGTAAATTACAGATTTGTCGAAGCAAGTAACACAATCGATAACACTACAAGCATTAAGGGTTTTTTGCTAGCGTTAAGTTATGTCAAACATGAATCGATCCGGTGAGAATTCGACGGGCAAAAAAATGGGCGCCGCAAGGGCGCCCAAAGGGGGTACTTCTGGAGGAAATCTTAGTGGTGGTAGGCTTGTTCGCCGTGTGATGTGATGTCCAGACCTTCGCGTTCTTCCTCTTCCGGCACACGCAGGCCGATAAACATGTCGACCAGCTTGTAGGCCACCAGAGAAACCACGCCAGACCAGATGACAACTGTTCCTACGCCCCACAGTTGGCTGATAACCTGCGCCGTCATGTCGTAGTCGCCGACCTTATTGGTCACGTAGTCATAGACGCCAGTGCCGCCGAGCGATGGTGCTGCAAAGATGCCGGTCAGGATGGAGCCGAGGATGCCACCGACACCATGGACGCCAAATACGTCGAGCGAATCATCCGCACCCAACAGGCGCTTGAGTCCAGTCACACCCCACAGACAGACAACGCCTGCCAGCAGGCCGATGACAATGGCGCCCATCACACCGACGAAACCAGCCGCCGGTGTGATCGCTACCAGCCCGGCCACTGCACCGGAGGCGGCACCCAGCATTGAAGGCTTGTCCTTGATCAGCCATTCGGCCAACATCCAGGACATCGTTGCACAAGCCGTGGCAACCCAGGTATTGACCATGGCTAGAGCTGCACCGCCGTTGGCTTCGAGCGCCGAACCTGCATTAAAGCCAAACCAGCCGAACCACAGCAGCGATGCGCCGATCATGGTGAAGGTCAGGCTGTGCGGAGCCATGGATTCCTTGCCGTAGCCTACCCGCTTGCCGATCACGAAGGCGCCAATCAGGCCGGCTATAGCGGCGTTAATGTGCACCACGGTACCGCCGGCGAAGTCGAGCGCACCTTTCTGGAACAGGAAGCCAGCCGTCTTGCCGGCAGCGTCACCTGCTGCAGCATCGATGTAGGCATCCGGACCCGCCCAGTACCACACCATGTGTGCCATCGGCAGGTAGGAGAAGGTGAACCAGAGAATCATGAAAACCAGGACGGCAGCAAACTTGGCACGTTCGGCAAAGGCACCGACGATCAGTCCGCAGGTAATTGCTGCGAAAGCACCCTGGAAGATGACGTAGGTGAATTCGGAGATGACCACGCCCTTGCTGAACGTGGCTGCAACTGAATCAACGGTGATGCCTTTCAGGAACAGCTTGTCCAGCGTTCCGAAGAAACTGCCGCCTTCCGTAAAGGCCACTGAGTAGCCGTAAAGTACCCACAGCACACTGATCATCGAGAAGGTGACAAAAACTTGCATCAGAACCGACAGCATGTTTTTCGAGCGGACCAGTCCGCCGTAAAACAGCGCCAGGCCGGGGATTGACATCAGAATGACCAGCGCAGCGCAGACCATGATCCAGGCGTTGTCGGCTTTGCTGGCCACCTGTACGGGGGCCTCCGCCGGTGCGGCCGGTGCTGCGGCGGCGATTGCTGCCGCCGGAGCGCTTACACTGGTCGTCGGTGCGGCAGCTTTTTCTTCTGCCCAGGTCGGTGCGCTGATGGTAATGGCACCGAGCAAGGCCAGTATTGCAAAGAGGTGTTTCATGGTTTACTCCTTACAGGGCTTCCTCACCGGTTTCGCCGGTGCGGATGCGGATGACTTGTTCAACATCGAAGACAAAAATTTTGCCGTCGCCAATTTTTCCCGTGCCGGCTGATTTTTCGATCGCCTCTATAACCTGATCGAGAATCGAATCCTGAATCGCGGCTTCGACTTTGACCTTGGGCAGAAAGTCGACGACGTACTCCGCGCCACGATACAACTCGGTATGACCTTTTTGCCGGCCGAAGCCCTTGACTTCAGTAACCGTAATGCCCTGAACGCCAATGGCGGACAGTGCTTCACGTACCTCGTCAAGCTTGAAGGGCTTGATGATTGCGGTAACCATTTTCATGATGGACTCCATTTCTGGGGAAGCTTGAAGCTCCCCCGGTCTCAAAAAAATCAGAAGGTTTTGCTGACCGAAACGACGGCAATACCACGACCGGCATCTTTGGTCTGCGACCCAGTGCTCAGCGCGCCATTGTTGTCGGAATTCGAGTTGGTGAAACAGTAGAACTGAGCCTTGCTGCAGCTTCCCTTGGCATTGGTATCGACGTAGGATGCAGCAAAGACCCAGCCGCTGATATCTTTGGTTACGCCGAGTTTCCAGTCCGTGTAATCACCGTCCTTGACGTTCTTCAAGTTGAGCGTGCCCACGTGGCCATTAATGCCCCAGCCGTCACCCAGATCATAGTTGGCCGAAAGATCAAGGTAACCGGAGCCTTTGGTGCTCTTGCCATCGTTGGTGCCCGTTCCACGCAGCGAGAAATAATCATCAATGGCATAGTTGTATTTCAGCGAAACGAACTTCCACGAACCGCCAATGTAGATTTCCTTGTTGTTCACCGCGCCGCCATTGGCATTTGTTGTAGCGAGGACTCTGGCGTAGGAACCCGGGTAGTAGTAGTAAATAGCGCCGACATCAAGGCCAAAGTCGCCGAAGGCGTGCTTATAGCCGCCGTAGAAATCCATTTCCAGGTTGCCGTCAGGGAAGCCTGCACCGGAACTGACGTTTGAGTTCCAGTTACCGACATAGAAACCGCTTTCATGCGCGTAGTCGATACCGCCTTGCAACGCGGGTTTGCCGAAAGTCTGGTCGATGCCGCGGAAACGGTAGCTCGAGAAAATGCCAAGGTTACCGGTCAGCGGTGACGGCGAAGCTTCAGCAGCGGCGGGCACAGCGTCGGCAGCGGCAACGGCCGTTTGGGCCATGGCCGGTGCTGTAAATGCGCTAGCCAATAAAACAGCAAGAATAGTATTTTTCATCACGGGTTCCTCAAACAGAAATAAAGAGAGTTGGTATTTGCGTATCAAACTTAGCATTTGTCGTGCCAGATATTAAATGCATTAAAAATCATAATGTTAATTAAATATAAACAACATTTGTTTCGGTAGGCGCACTTTGCTGGCGCGCAAAATTCGGTGGCTGCACCAAGTCGGTGCCGGGTTTTGGGAGGACGGTGTTGTGCTAAACTCAGCTGGAATAAAACCCATTTCAGGAGAGGCGCCTGCCATGCTCGACCCCAAAGTATTTGAAGACCTCAGCGCCCGTCTTGGCGCCATCATGGCGGCCAGCCCGGCAGCTGATATTGAGAAAAATGCCCGTGCGCTGCTATCTGGTTTCTTTACCAAACTTGATCTGGTCAGTCGTGAGGAGTTCGATATTCAGGCGCAGGTTCTGTTGCGCACGCGGGAAAAGCTGAAAGCGCTTGAAGAACGCGTCGCCCGGCTGGAAAGCCGGAACGGCAGCAACGACTGATCAACTAACGATTCAGAAAGACTCTGCGCCGGGTTCTCCCAGCCAAAGCTAATCTTTATGCCGCTTGCCATTGTCCACAGCCGGGGTCTCGACGGGCTTTCCGCCCCCGAAGTGGCGGTGGAAGTGCATCTGGCCGGCGGTTTGCCGAGTGTCACGCTGGTTGGTCTGCCCGACACCGAAGTCAAGGAAGCGCGTGACCGGGTCCGAGCGGCACTGCAGAACTCCGGTTTCGATTTTCCAGCGAAACGTATCACCGTCAATCTTGCACCCGCCGATTTGCCCAAAGAATCTGGGCGGTTCGATCTGCCCATCGCACTGGGTATTCTTGCCGCGTCGGGTCAGATTCCCGGCAAGGCGCTGAATGAGTATGAGTTTGCCGGTGAACTTTCGCTGTCCGGTGATTTGCGGCCGATACGCGGGGCACTGGCCATGGTTCTGGCCTCAGGTCGAACCGGGCGCAGCTTTGTTCTGCCCGAAACAAGTGCGCGTGAGGCAGCGCTTGCAGGTGTTGCGCGCGTGATGACAGCCAAGTCATTGCTTGAGGTGTGCGCTCACCTGACCGGACAAGGCGAGCTTGCCGAATGCGTGACCACGAAAGTGGATGTAGACGCCGCAAGTGAATACCCTGACCTGGCCGAGGTGCGCGGGCAAACACAAGCCAAGCGTGCACTTGAGATTGCTGCAGCGGGCGGGCATTCCATTCTTCTCGCGGGCCCGCCGGGGACTGGCAAATCGATGCTGGCCAGCCGCTTGCCCGGACTGCTGCCGCCGATGACCCAGGACGCGGCGCTGGAGTCGGCCGCCGTATTGTCGCTGGCGGGGCAGTTCCGGCCTGAAGACTTTGGCCGGCACCCCTATCGCGCGCCGCACCATACCGCTTCTTCTGCTGCGCTTGTCGGTGGAGGCAGTGTGCCCCGTCCCGGTGAAATTTCCCTCGCGCATCAGGGTGTGCTTTTCCTTGATGAACTCCCCGAGTTTGACCGACGCGTGCTTGAGGCCCTACGCGAACCTCTGGAAAGTGGCCGCATTCATATCTCGCGCGCCGCGCGGCAGGCCGAGTTCCCGGCGCAGTTTCAACTTGTGGCGGCGATGAATCCGTGTCCTTGCGGTTACCATGGCGACGTCAATGGAAAATGCCGATGTACGCCCGATCAGGTGGCGCGCTATCGCAGCAAACTCTCCGGTCCGCTGCTTGATCGCATCGATCTGCAGATTGAAGTGCCTGCACTACCCGCTGAAGCGTTGCAGAAAGCGCCTGATGGGGAAGCGTCGGCCAGCATCCGGGCCCGGGTCACGCTGGCGCGTGAGCGCCAGATCTCTCGCCAGGGGAAAGCCAATGCCCGCCTGAGTACCAAAGAAATCGACAAATATTGCCAGCCCGATGCCGAAGGTGCCGCGCTGCTGAGAACCGCGGTTACCCGCCTAAACCTCTCGGCTCGTGCTTACCATCGCGTGCTTAAGGTCGCGCGCAGCATTGCCGATCTGGCCGGCAGCGAGGTTATTACGCCACAACACATTGCTGAAGCCGTGCAGTATCGACGCTTTGCCAGAGACTAACGTGCCTACGACAGAAATCAATAATCCGCCGCGAGGTATTGTGTGGTTGCTGGCCTCGCTTTCGGCGCTCGGCCCGTTCTCGATCGATACCTATCTGCCGTCATTTCATGACATCGGCGAGAGTCTGCACGCCACCCCGATTGAGGTGCAGCAAACGCTAACGGCCTACCTGCTGCCCTTTGCCGTCATGGCCTTGTGGCACGGTGCGATTTCAGATGCGCTGGGGCGGCGGCGGGTGATCCTCGTTACGCTCGGGCTCTTCGGTTTGGCCTCCGCCGGATGTGTGCTGGCCACGCGCATCGAGCACCTGTGGGTATTGCGTGCCCTGCAGGGCATGTCGGCCGGAGCAGGCATTGTTATCGCCCGCGCCATCGTGCGCGATCTTTTCGACGGGCCGTCTGCGCATCGCCTGATGTCGCACATAACCATGATGTTTGCACTGGCGCCGGCCATCGCGCCGGTTATTGGTGGCCAGTTGCAGTCCTTTTTTGGCTGGCGCTCGGTGTTCGTCTTTCTGGTGCTGATGACACTGGCGCTGTGGTTTGCCTGCTGGCGCTTGCTGCCTGAAACGCTTCCCGTAGAACAACGCCGGTCGCTGCACGCGGGGTATCTGGCGCGCACCTACTGGAAGGTGCTCACTTCACCTGTTTTTCTTTTAGCCTGCGGTGGTTTGGCGCTAAATTTTGCCGGATTCTTTATCTACGTGATGTCTGCGCCGGTGTTTCTGATGCGCCATCTGGGGGTGTCTGAAACCGGTTTTCTGTGGCTGTTTGGCCCGGCCATGACCGGCCTGATGACCGGCTCCTGGCTGTCGGGTCGGATGGCCGGGAAATTCACGCTGAGCCAGACCATTCTGCGCGGCTATCTGGTCATGGGGGCGGCGGCGTTGATCAATATCGGCATTAACCTGTGGCTGCCGCCCGGCTTGCCGTGGAGCGTGCTGCCCATTCCGATCTACACCTTCGGTATGTCCCTGGCCATGCCCTGCCTGACCCTCTTGGCACTAGACCCTTTTCCTGAACAGCGTGGGCTGGCATCGTCCTGTCAGATGTTTTTGCAAGCCGGGTCGAACGGGCTGGTGGCCGGGATGGTCGCGCCCTTCCTGTGGAACTCAACGCGAACGTTAGCTCTGGGGATGGGTGCCTTGATGCTGCTCGGTGCGCTATCCGCCGGGCTGCATCATTGGCTGACACGCCGAGCACAAACGGGCTAAATTTTCTGGGTCGCTTCGTAGTTTGACAGTGTCGCCCCGGCGTGCGCCAGAAATTCGCGAATCTGTTTGATTTCCTGCTTGGAACACGTTGAACTGTTGTGCGGGTGGTGCAGAAAAGCCTCAACCCGGTTCAGTACCACCCGGAAACGGGCACCATGAGCCGACTCAACACTGGCCCCCAAATGCAGCAGCAAGGATTCGATTTCGCGCCAGTGGATGTTGGCGCTCAGCGGGTCATGGTAAATGGCCTGAAGTAAATGCAGATGTTTATGACTCATATGAACCTCCACAGGCATTATGATTCGTCAGAATGACCTGTTATCTTATGCCGTTCTCATCCTGTCTGCAGCGGAAAATTCATTATCACCTCAAGCCCTCCGTCCTGCGCATCGGCCAGGATGATTTCTCCGCCGCAACCGGCCACGATTCGCCGCACGATGGCCAGACCCAGGCCGCAACTGCCGCCGGTAGCGCGTGCCGGCTCGATCTGGGCGAATGCCTCGAGCGCGCGCGCGCGCTGTCCTGCGCTGATGCCCTGCCCATGATCGCGGACTTGCAGCGTGAGGGTGCCCGGCTGCTTGACAGACAGGTTTAGTTCGACCGGCGGTGCGCCGTACTGCAGTGCGTTATCGATCAGGTTGTCGAGCAGGCGCTGCAAATGGCTAGGGGAAATAGCGAGCTGACATGCCGTCGCATTTTCATCCACAGTCATCTCGACCGGCCGGCCGAGTTCACGATGGCGCGCCACTTCACTGCTCACGGCATCGGCAATCAGCAGGGGTGTTACGGATTGGGCGCTGTATTCCTCGCTGCGCAGGAAGGCCAGACACTGAGCGACAATACGTTCCATGTCATCGCTGTCACGGGTCAGGCCGGCGCGTTCTGCATCGTTTTCGAGCAAGGCCAGACGCACCCGCAAGCGGGCAAGCGGTGCGCGCAGATCGTGTGTCAGACCGGCGAGCATTTCGCGTCGCTCGGCCCCGGCCTCGGCCAGTTGCATCACCATGGTGTTGTGCCGCTCGGCCAGACGCCGGACTTCCTTCGGACCTTCCGGCGTGACTGTACGTGCGCTACCGTCGCCAGTTGCCGCCACCGCCTCGCCAAGGCGCGCCAGCGGACCGACAATGCCACGTACGAACAGTCCGGCGATGAGTACCAGAACGGTCAGGGACGCGGCCAGCCACAGCCACAGATCAGGCGGCAGGCCCTTAGGCGCGAAACGGGGTGGCGGCAGGACCAGCCACCAGCGCTCGCCACCGGCCATAAACCCGATCCACAAGCCGCTGCGTTGATCGGGCTCGGCATGGCGCAGTTTCACTGGTTCGCCGAGAATCCGGCTCAGTCGAAAAGCCAGGCGATTGGCAAAGCCGAATTCAGGTTCGCGCTGCGGTACGGCCTCCCCGTCCGGGCGCAACTGCAGCCGCTGCTCGCCGGCATCGGTCGCTTCCAAACGGTGGCGCGCCTCGTCGTCAAGCCCGGGTAGGACGGTCTGCAACATGCGTACCTGGCCGGCGACAAAATCGGTCGTCTGACGCAAGTGCATTGACCGCTCGTTATGGAGAAATATCGAGAAGGTCGCGTATTCGGCAATGGCCACGGTGGCGATGACCAGCAGAACGGTACGCGCGGCGAGCGAGGCTGGCAGCAGTTTCATTTGCCCGCTCCTTGCACGTTCTGGCCGTCGGGCACGAAAACATAACCGATACCCCACACCGTCTGTAAATAGCGCGGATGCGCTGGATCAGCTTCAAGCAGGCGGCGCAGGCGATGTATCTGCACATCGATGGCGCGGTCGAATGATTCGTTCTCGTCGCCGCGTGTCAGTTCAAGCAGGCGTTCGCGCTTCATCGGGCTGTTGGCGTTAGCGATAAGGGTATTCAGCAAAGCATACTCGCCACTGGTGAGCGCCACGGTTACGCCCTCGCGTGATAATTGGCGAGTAGCACGATCCAGTTGCCAGTCGCCAAAGTGGACAACACCACCCTTCGGGTCGGGTGCCGCCGCCGGTTGGCCGCCACGCCGTAACACGGCTTCAATTCGCGCAACCAGTTCGCGCGGGTCAAAAGGTTTCCCGACATAATCGTCGGCACCCATTTCCAGCCCGATGATGCGGTCGACCGGTTCGTCGCGTGCCGTCAGCATGATGATCGGCCGCGTTTCGCCACGTCCGCGCAGGCGGCGGCAGGCGGCCAGGCCATCCTCGCCGGGCATCATCAGGTCAAGCACCACCAGATGTGGCTGGTAGCGTTCGAGATAGGCATCAAGCTGCCGCGTATCCGGCAGCAACAGCGTATCGAAACCGTGGCGGCCGAGATAAGTGGCCAGCAATTGACGCAATTCGGGGTCATCATCGACGAGAAGGATTTTTTTCATGTTCGTGCCTTGGTTTGCTATGGCGTTCATTCTATGCCCGCGCGAAATCTTTGTTAGCGCCAGAAACAATTTGTAACCTTCTGCCCTGGAAACGAAATCCTTTGCAACGGGACTGGGAAGAAAATGGCACCGTCGTTAAAGCAACGGCATATGCAAGAAACCAGACTCTAACTAAAGGAACAATCCACCATGAAAACCAATATCAGCATTTCTCGATTTCTCGCTATCAGCACCCTGGCTCTGGCGTTGCCACTGAGTGCCTTTGCCGTTGGCCAAAGAGGCGATATGAATGGCCACAGCAGCCACGGTCGCTCGGGTGCCGAAATGCATCAACGACAGGGCATGCCTGATTTGCGCGGAATCGATTTGAGTGCGGCACAGGTCAGCCAACTGAGCGCACTGCGCGATGAGCAACGAAAAGCGTTTGCGGAGAAGGGGCCGGCCATGCGTGTGCAGCGTGATGCCTTGCGCAAGCTGGTCATGTCCGATGCTTACACCCCCGCTGCTGCAGCTGAAATCATTGCCAAGATCGGGGCCACGCAGAGCGAAATGGCCAAGCTCCACGCCGAGCAGGCCAACGCGCTCTACAAGATTCTTACGCCGGAGCAGCGCACCAGGATGTTACAAAATGAGCTGACAGGCGGTGGTTCGATGGGCCACAAACCTAAGCGCTGAGTACGGTCGCGTGTTACTAAAAAATCAGGGCCGATCGAAGATGGTTGTAAGGCGGTCGGTCCGATGTATACCAAGGAATAATCGTGAAGCGTATTGCTCTTCCACTCTCTGTTCTGATTGTTGTTCTTTGGGCTGCATTGCAGCCCGCTGAAATTCTGAGTTTTACCGCTCCCTTCCTGACCATGCGCAAGGCACTGACGCTGCTGACCGGTGCGCTCGCGCTCGGTTGGATGGGTTTCAGCATGCTGCTGGCGCTACGCCCGGCCTGGCTGGAGCGCAGCCTTGGTGGGTTGGACAAATTGTTCAAGGTGCATAAGTGGGCAGGCATCAGCGCCGTGTTGCTGGTCGTTACGCACTGGCTGCTGATTCTCTCGCCACGAACTCTGGTGCAGTGGGGCTGGATAGAGAAAATCGTTCGACCTAATCGACCGCATGGACCCGAAGGTGCGATGTTGGTCGGTCTAGCCAAGGATATGGGCGAATGGTCAGCCTGGATCATGATCGCGCTCGGTATCGTCGCTCTCTTGCGTTTTGTCCCGTATGGCTGGTTTCGCAAATTGCATAAGGGCTTTCCGGTGGCATTCTTGCTAGGCGCATTTCATAGCATTGTCATGTTGCCGCAAAAAATTCTGGTCACACCGTTCGGGATGGCGATGGTGGCGATCTGCTTAGCTGGAAGTGTAATTGCCATACAGTCACTCTTCGGCATGATCGGACGGAACCGCCAACATGCCGGCCGGGTTGCGAGCGTAGCCGTGACAGAGGCGGGCGTGCTTGATTTGCACATAACCCCAGATGCGAACTGGCCTGGACACAAGGAAGGCCAGTTCGCGCTAGTGACCCTTGATCGCAAGGAGGGGCCGCATCCATTCACCATCGCCTCGGAGTGGAAAAGCAGAGCCTCTTTGCGTTTCGCCATCAAACCGCTGGGCGACTTTACACGCACGCTGGCCGGGCGTGTAAAGGTCGGTGATGCAATCACGATAGAAGGCCCCTATGGTCGTTTTGACTTTGGCGATGTCTCCGAAGAGCAGGTCTGGGTGGCCGGCGGCATAGGTGTCGCCCCTTTTCTGGCACGGCTTGAAAGGCTGGCTGCCGCGGGTGGTGCGCAAGGGAAAGTGCATTTTTTCTATAGCGTGAAGAGCGCTGCCGAGGCGACTTTCCCGGCAAGGCTGGAAGGGCTGTGCTTGCGCGCTGGCGTCGAACTGCATTTGCGAGTCGACGAAATTGATGGACAAATCGCCTCCGGCGAAATCGGAAAATTCGTGCGCAAAGCCCGTGGTGTCTGGTTTTGCGGGCCACCGGGCTGGGCCAGTTTGTTGCAGACGGCCTTGCAGCAGGATCATGGGCTTCTGCCCGGGCGGTTTCATCGCGAGATTTTCGAATTTCGCTGATCGATTTTTTCTCACTCCGTGAAGAGCGCATAAGGATTGTTTCGTGGGATATATCTGTAACAAGAGGATTACGTTGGCGCTGTTGGCATTGTCTCTCAGTGCTTGCACCGCTATGGGCTGGCAAGCGGCCGATGAAACGCCTGTAGCGACCATTGCAACACCCGCTGCGTGGTCTAAGTCAGATCCCTCAATAAATACCGCAGCGCCTGCCCCTGCCGTGTTGGCTACATGGTGGACGCAGTTCAACGATCCTTTGCTTGACCAGTTGATCCGCGAGTCATTGAGCGCAGCTCCTGACGTACGCATTGCACAGGCGCGGCTCAGGCAATCGCGGGCCAGTCGCGATTTGGCGGCAGCCAATCTTTTTCCCAGTATCGGCGTTTCGGCGCTGGCCTCACGCGTGCGCTCCAGCAACGGAAATACGCAGACGCCTTATGCGGCCGGCTTTGATGCGGCTTGGGAGCCGTCGATTTTCGGCGGCCTGCGCGATGCCGCCAGCGCTGCCGATGCGGATACGGCGGCCTCGGCGGCGTCGCTTGATTCGGTTCGCGCTTCGTTGACCGCCGAAGTGGCGCTCAACTATATCAACCTGCGCACCGCCCAACGCCGACTGGGAATTACCCGTGACAACGTAGCGAGCCAGGGCGAAACACTGCAGATCACCGAATGGCGCGCGCAGGCCGGGCTGGTAACGATACTCGACGTTGAACAGGCGCGCACCAACCTTGAACAAAGTCGCTCCTTAATTCCAGGCATCGAGTACAGTCGTGCCGAAGCCGAGAACCATCTCGCTGTGCTTGTGGGCCGCACAGCAGGCAGTTTGCATGAACAACTTAACGCCGTCGTCGCTTTACCCAAAGCGCCCGACTCGGTCGCTGTCGGTATCCCGGCAGATGCTATTCGCCAGCGCCCGGATATCCGGTCCGCCGAATTCACGCTGCAAGCGGAAACTGCCCGCACGGCAGAACGCGAAGCAGATCGCTATCCCAGTCTGAACCTCAGCGGATCACTGGGCTGGCAGGCGTTCAGCATTGCCAGTCTGGGCAGTGGAAGTCTGGTGAGTTCACTGGCCGGCAGTCTGGCGGCGACGCTCTTTGACGGTGGACGCATTCGCAGCCGGATTGCAGTGCAAACCGCTGTTCAGGAGCAGGCGCTGATCGGCTACGAAACAACCCTGCTAACGGCGTTCGAGGATGTTGAAAACGCACTGACCGCCTACGCCGTCGGCCGCGATCGCGTCGATGCACGGCGGAAAGCCGCCGAATCGGCGCGCAATGCCAATACGCTGGCGCGCATGCAATATCAGGCCGGTACGGTCGACTTCCAGAAAGTGCTCGATACCGACCGCACGCGCTTGTCGGCTGAAGACGGCCTGGCCTCGGCTGATGCCGACGTGCTGACGGCGGTCGTGCAACTTTACAAGGCACTCGGCGGCGGCTGGACGCACGAGGACGACAAGAATGAAAGAGCATCAACGAAAACACGACAGGATCTGATACGCCATGACTACCAAGACTGATTTGCCGGACTTCCTCAAAACCGGAACAGAGGCCGGCTCGCCCGGACGATCAAAACGCCGCTGGACGATAGCCTCGGCGGTCGTCATCGTAATTGCCGGCGGACTGTTCTTCGCCAGTCGAAGTGGAACGCCGCCGCTGCACTATCGCACCGAAGACGCCAGCACGGGCAAGCTGGTGGTCTCGATTTCGGCGAGCGGTTCGCTGACGCCAACGCGCTCGGTCGATGTCGGCAGCGAGCTCTCCGGCACGATCGAATCGATCCTCGTCGAGGAAAACGAGCAGGTGAGCAAAGGTCAGATCATCGCCCGACTCGAGCCCTCAAAATTGCAGGATTCGGTGACCAAGTCGCGCGCCGCCGTAGCCGTTGCTGAGGCCACCGTGGCCCAGATGGAAGCCACCGTTGCCGAGTCTCGCGCCAGCCTTGCCCGCCAGCGTCAGGTCGCCGAACTCTCCGGTGGCAAGGTGCCGTCGAAGACTGAACTCGACGCCGCAGAGGCCGACTATCAGCGCGCCATGGCCAACCTGGCGAGTGCCAAAGCCACCGTCGTTCAGACACAGGCAACGCTCAAATCGGATGAAACCAATATCTCGAAAGCCGTTATCCGCGCTCCGATCAACGGCGTGGTGTTGTCACGCAAAGTCGAACCGGGTCAGACGGTGGCTGCGTCGATGACCACGCCGGTGCTGTTTACCATCGCCGAAGACCTGACCAAGATGCAGCTTCAGGTCAAGGTCGATGAAGCCGATGTCGGCAGCGTCAAACTCGGCCAGCCCGCCACCTTCACCGTCTCGTCCTGGGCCGGTCGCGATTTTCCAGCGGTCATTCAGCGCGTCGGTATCGGTTCGACGACGACCGATAATGTGGTGACCTACAAGACCGTGCTCGACGTACAGAACGACGATCTGGCTTTACGCCCGGGCATGACGGCGACGGCGCGCATCATCACGGCCCAGCGCGACCAGGCCCTGCTGGTAGCCAATGCCGCCTTGCGCTTCTCGCCGACCACCGGCGCCGCGGAGTCATCGTCTAGAAGCATTCTGGCAAAACTGATGCCGCGCCCCTCGCGCGAGCCGCGCAAGAGTACCGCCAGCAAAACGCAGGCGCCGGGAGCTGCGAAGGTCTGGGTATTGCTTGATGGTCACCCGGTCTCCGTCGAGGTGACGACCGGATTGAGCAACGGACGTCAGACCGAGATCACCGGCGGCGATCTCAAAGCGGGCATGGCGGTCATCACTGACTATCAGGAAGCAAAGTCGTGAGCGAAACGGCGAAATCCACGAGTACATCGGATCGCGAGACGCTAATCGCTTTCCAGCAGGTTACCAAGACCTATGGCGAGGGCGCTGCAGCGGTTCAGGCGCTGCGTGGCGTCGATCTCGACATCCAGACCGGCGAATTCGTCGCCATCATGGGCCCGAGCGGATCGGGCAAGTCGACGGCGCTCAACATCCTCGGCTGTCTCGACGCGCCAAGCAGCGGCGCCTACGTCTTCAAGAACGTGCGCGTCGATACGCTTACGCGCAATCAGCGCGCTTTGTTGCGCCGACACTATCTGGGCTTTGTCTTCCAGGGCTTCAACCTGCTGGCACGCACTTCGGCGCAGGAAAACGTCGAACTGCCGCTGCTCTATCGTGGCGAGAAGGCGGCCGCGCGCCACACCGCGTCGCACGAGGCGCTCGATATGGTCGGCCTGAAGGGCTGGGAGCACCATACGCCGGCGGAGCTTTCGGGTGGCCAGCAGCAGCGCGTGGCGATTGCGCGTGCCATCGTCACACGACCGATTGTCCTGCTCGCTGACGAGCCGACCGGCAACCTCGACAGCAAGCGCGGCCACGAGATCATGGAGTTGCTCGTCTCGCTCAACCGCGAACACGGCATCACCATCCTGATGGTCACGCACGAACCGGAAATGGCGCACTACGCCGACCGTACCGTGCGCTTCGCCGACGGGTTGGTGGAGAGCGATGTACGGAATAAGAAAACATGATGCGCCGCCACAAGCTAATAGATACGCCAGTCTTCAGCCTATTGTCGCTATCTTCAAGGATTCATGCGGCTCCTGGAGATGATGGCGCTGAAATGACCGATACATGAGGTTTCCAGGGCACGTCGATGCAGCGGGCCGCGCATGCGCGTTCGGCCTGCATTCCGCGCAGCCGGATTCCGTCCGGCTGCGCAATGGCCAGGCAACACCTCACTCAAGCGGACCAAACGCCATGCTCCTGAACGCTCTCCTCCTCGCCTTGCGCGCCATCCGGCGCAATCTGATGCGTTCCTTCCTCACCGTGCTCGGCGTCGTCATCGGCGTCGCCGCCGTGGTCACCATGGTCACGCTCGGTAATGGCGCTACCAAAATGGTCTCCGACCAGATCTCCAGCCTGGGCAGCAACCTGCTCATCCTGCTCCCCGGTCAACGGCTTGGGCCGGCGCGCGACAGTGCCGGCGCTTCCAGTTTCAAGCTCGCTGACGTCGATGCGCTGCTGACGCAAATCCCATCGCTGCGTGCCGTCGCTCCCGTAGTCGGCAGCCGCGTGACGCTGGTGGCACGCAACCAGAACTGGCAGTCTTTGGTGAACGGCACGACCAATGCCTATTTCTCCACCGGCAACTGGACCATTGCCGAAGGCCGGAGCTTTGCCGATGACGAAGCGACCGCCGGCAAGGCCGTCTGCGTGATCGGCGATACGGTCAAGAAGCAACTCTTTGCCAGCACGTCACCGGTTGGGGAAGACCTGCGCGTGAAGAACTTTACCTGCCAGATCATCGGGGTGCTCAAGGCCAAGGGCCAGGGTGCCATGGGCAACGACCAGGACGACGTGGTGCTGATGCCGATTGTCACCGCGCAGCGGCGCTTGTTGGGCAGCCAGGATGTCGGCTCGCTGATGCTGTCGATGCGCGATGGCGCCGTCTCCGAGCGCGTCGTGACCCAGGTGCAGAAATTGATGCGCGAACGGCGCAAGCTCGCCGACGGCATGGACGACAATTTCAATGTCATGGACACCAAGCAGATCGCCGAAACGCTGTCGGGCACCATCCGTACACTGACCGGCCTGCTCGGCTCAGTCGCGGCGGTCAGCCTGTTGGTCGGCGGCATCGGCATCATGAACATCATGCTGGTGTCGGTGACCGAACGCACGCGCGAGATCGGTATCCGGCTGGCCATCGGTGCGCTCGAACAAGAGGTGCTGCTGCAATTCCTGATCGAGGCCGTCGTCCTGTCCGCGCTTGGCGGTCTGCTCGGCGTCATTCTCGCCTTCGTCGCCTGTCTCGGTCTCTCGGCGCTGATGAGCATGCCCTTCCTGTTCAACCCGAGCATCAACCTTGTCGCACTGGCTTTCTCTGCCGCTATCGGTATCATTTTCGGTTACATGCCGGCACGGCGCGCGGCGAGTCTCGATCCGATCGTTGCACTGCGTTTCGAATAAGCACGGGCCGCGCCGGGCCCCGACGCAACGGCGCTCTTTTAGCGCCTTGGCGTTCGACGTTACAAAATCGCTAAAGTATTTCAAGGGAAGGCAGTGGAGGCACTTGTTATAATCCCCCTTTCACACGAATACACGGTTTCCCATGCGCAAGTTCCAATCGCTATTCCTCGCTTTACTTCTTCTTCCGGTGCTGGCTTTAGCTCAGCAGATGCCCACGCCGCCGGCACTGGCCGCCAAATCCTGGTTGTTGGTCGAATTCAGTTCAGGGCAGGAACTGGCGTCACAGGCGCCGGACGAACGACTCGAACCGGCTTCGTTGACCAAGTTGATGACAGCCTACCTGACTTTTGCCGCACTCAAGCAAGGCACGCTGAAGCTTGATGAGAGCGTGCCGGTATCCGAGAGGGCCTGGAAGTCAGAGGGGTCGCGGATGTTCATTCAGGTCAACACCCAGGTGAAGGTTGAAGATTTAATCAAGGGCATGATCGTGCAGTCGGGCAACGACGCCTGCGTGGCATTGGCCGAAGCCATCGCCGGTGGCGAAGAGAATTTTGCGCAGATGATGAACCGGGAAGCGCAGCGTCTTGGTATGAAGGAGACAAGTTACCGCAATTCAACAGGGATGCCTGACGCGCAGCATTACACCACGGCGCGCGACCTCGCCAAGCTGACTTCAGCGCTGATACGCGACTTCCCGGAGGAATACGCCAAGTATTACTCAATCAAGGAATTCCGCTACAACAACATTAAGCAGCCCAACCGCAACCGCCTGCTGTGGCTCGATCCGACGGTTGATGGTGTGAAAACCGGGCATACCGATGGCGCCGGCTACTGTCTTATTTCTTCGTCCAAACGTGGCCCGCGGCGACTCATATCGGTCGTGTTGGGTACCGCTTCAGATGGCGTGCGTGCGCAAGAATCGCTCAAGCTGCTTAATTTCGGATTCCAGTTCTACGACGCAATCCAGCTCTATGCGAAGAACCAGCCAGTCTCCAGCCTCAAGGTCTGGAAGGGGTCGGACAGTACCGTCAATGCCGGCTTCACCAATGACTTCATCCTCGCCGTCCCCAAAGGCTACGCTCCACGCCTCAAGGTTGAACTGGTTTCACAGCAGCCGCTTATCGCACCGGTCATTCAGGGCCAGGTGGTGGGCACCATGAAAATCAGCCTCGACAATAAGCCGTTTGGTGAATACCCCGTGGTGGCCATCGAAGGTGTCGCAGTAGCCGGCTTCTTCGGCCGCATGATTGACTCCGTCCGCCTGTGGTTTAACAAAGATTAGAAATATGAACGACTCGACCTGCTATCTCAACGGCCAATACATTCCCTTATCGGAAGCGCGCATCTCGCCGCTTGATCGCGGGTTTATCTATGCCGACGGCGTGTACGAAGTCATTCCGGTTTATTCGCGCACGCCCTTCCGCATTGACGAACACCTGCGCCGCCTGCAGGTTTCGCTTGATGGCGTCCGCCTGCCCAACCCGCATAGCGTTGAGGAATGGCGCACGATTATCCTGCGCCTGATTGCCGAAGCCCCTTTTGACGATCAGCAGCTCTACATCCAGATCACGCGTGGCGCCGACACCAAGCGCGAACCGGTGTTTCCCAAGGATGTCGCCCAAACGGTTTTTCTCTTCAACGCCCCGCTGGTCAGCCCCTCGGATGCGCAGCGCGCCGCCGGCGTTGGCGCAATTACCACGCAGGACATCCGCTGGGCACACTGCAATCTCAAAACCGTGTCGCTGCTGGCCAACGTATTGACGCGTCAGCTATCGGTCGATGCCGGTTGTGCCGAAACGATCATGCTGCGCGAGGGCTTCCTTACTGAAGGCTCGGCGACCAATGTTTTTGCGGTCAAAAGTGGCGTCATTCTCACGCCGCCGCAGAACAATCTGATCCTGCCCGGCATCACTTGCGATGTCGTCCTCGAATTGGCGAAGAAGCATAACGCCGCACATGAAGTGCGGCCTGTTTCGGAAGCCGAGTTGCGTAACGCTGACGAACTATGGCT
Organism: Burkholderiales bacterium; assembly: GCA_038203745.1. GTDB lineage: Bacteria > Pseudomonadota > Gammaproteobacteria > Burkholderiales > Rhodocyclaceae > Propionivibrio. The sequence continues at coordinate 26,186 of JBBRDR010000022.1, forward strand.
CACCTCCTCAACCAAGGAAGTGCTGGCCATTGCGACGCTTGACGGTCAGCCGGTTGGTGACGGCAAGCCGGGCCCCGTTACGCAGCGCATGTTTGGCTGGTTCCAGCAGTACAAGGCCGAGGTCATGCGGCATGCCTGAAGCGCAAGACACACTGCTCGAATTTCCCTGCGCTTTCCCGCTCAAGATCATGGGGAAGGTCAACGACGCGCTGGCGCAAACGGTACTCGATGTTGTGCTGCGCCACGCGCCGGATTTTGACGGGGCGACGATGGAAATGCGCGCCTCCAGCGGTGGCAAATACGTGAGCCTGACCTGCACCATCAATGCCACCTCCAAGCCGCAACTCGATGCACTCTACCGGGAGCTTTCCAGCCACCCGCTGGTCAAGGTTGTGCTTTGAGCGTTGTGCAAAATGCTGCGCCAATCGTCCGTCCTCTCGGGCGGGTCGATTACCAGCCGACCTGGCAGGCGATGATCGCCTTTACCGCCGCTCGCAACGTAGATACTCCCGATGAACTTTGGGTCTGCGAACACCCGCCCGTATTCACTTTGGGGCAAGCCGGCAAGCCCGAACACCTGCTGCGAGATACCGCTATCCCGCTTGTTAAAATCGACCGGGGCGGCCAGATCACGTATCACGGCCCGGGTCAGGTGGTGGTCTACCTGCTGCTCAACCTCGCCCGGCGCAAGCTGAAGGTGCATGATCTGGTTCAGCGGATTGAACAGGCTGTCATCGAACTGTTGAACGAACACGGCGTGGCCGCACAACGCCTCAACGGCGCGCCGGGTGTGTATGTTCAACGCGCAGATGGCGTCGCTAAAGTCGGCGCACTTGGCCTGCGAATCCGCAAAAACTGCTGCTATCATGGCGTGAGCCTGAACGTGGATATGGATCTTTCCCCCTTTGACGCGATTAATCCCTGCGGTTACGCCGGCATGGCGGTGACGCAGACCCGCGATCTGGGCATCACATTATCGTCGGCACAGATGGCCGACGCGCTGGTGAGGCAACTCGCCGTACAACTGGAGCAAGCATGAGCGAGCAGCAGAATGTTGATAAGCCGGTGGTTAAAGTAGCCGGCGTCAAGCAGCGCGGTGAACTGAAAACGGCGCGCATCCCGATCAAGGTCGTGCATGCCGGCGAAGCGCTACGCAAGCCAGCCTGGATTCGCGTCAAGGCCGGTAACGACGCCGGCCGCTTCGGTGAAATCAAAACCATGCTGCGCGAGCAGAAACTGCACACCGTCTGCGAGGAAGCCGCCTGCCCGAACATCGGTGAATGCTTCGGTCGCGGCACGGCCACCTTCATGATCCTTGGTGATATCTGCACGCGCCGCTGCCCGTTCTGCGACGTCGGCCACGGCAAGCCGCTGCCGCCCGACGCCAACGAGCCGGCCAATCTGGCCGACAGCGTGGCCAATCTCAAACTTAACTATGTCGTCATCACCAGCGTTGACCGCGACGACCTGCGCGACGGCGGCGCCCAGCATTTTGTGGACGTGATCGCGGCGGTGCGCGACAAGTCACCGAAAACGAAAATCGAGACCCTGGTCCCCGATTTTCGTGGTCGTATGGAGATCGCCATCGAGGTGCTCGGCCAGTCGCTGCCCGACGTGCTCAACCACAATCTGGAAACCGTGCCGCGTCTCTACAAACAGGCACGTCCCGGTGCTGATTACGCGCATTCACTGGCCTTCATGCAGCAATTCAAGGCACGCTATCCGCAAGTCCCGACCAAGTCCGGGCTGATGGTCGGCATCGGTGAAACCGATGAAGAAATACTTGAGGTGCTGCGTGATCTGCGTGCCCACGATGTTGAGATGCTGACCATTGGTCAGTATCTCGCACCGTCAGTGCATCACTTGCCGGTATCGCGTTACGTACACCCCGACACCTTCGCGATGTACGAGCGCGAAGCCAAGGCCATGGGGTTTACGGGAGCGGCCTGCGGCCCGATGGTACGGTCGAGTTACTGGGCCGATCAGCAGGCGCACAGCGCCGGGGTTGCGGTAACTTCCAGCGATCAGTGAGGAACTGCTTCACCGCCAGGTCGGGAATAGTCCTGTATCCAGCCAGGTGGCGGCAAGCGCCAGGCAAATAACTGCCGCTCCATAAGCTTGCATGCAATATCTGATGTTTCGTCTGGCCAGAGTGGTGGCAGGGATTCCCAGTCGCCCTTGAATTGCGAGATGGATGCCTGACATGGGGCCCGCGGCCAGGCCAATGGCCCAGGACTGAACGAAGACCAGAGCCAACAAGGTCGGTTCCGGATGCAGGGGGGCTAGCCACGCAGCGGCCATCGCGATCGAGATGACCGTATGAATCCCGATTGCGGCGAGTAAAATCATGGCTGCCAGCACAGTAGCCGCCTCGACGGCACCAAATCCCGTGAATGGCATCCAGATGCCCCCCGTATCCATTAGGGAGCGCAAACCGCTGGCGAAAGTCCCCGCCGAAAGAAACAGGACGAGTTCTCCAGCCATGTTGGGTAAACGCTGACTGGCATGATTGCTGATGGACCGGCTCGCCGCCAGCGGCCCCTGCCGCAAAATGGTGCTGACACAGACCACCAACAAAGAGGCCAGGCTGATAATGGATAACGTTGTCCATGACGGAAACAGCCCGTACCCTGTCGCAACCAGAAGGGCCAATACACCCGGTATCCACAAGGCGTCGAAATGCATGGGATAGCCGACGAAGCTTGCGCCATGGTCAGCGCTTGAGCGCAAGATATCGCGCACCGCCAGGCAGAGTAATACGGCCGCAAGCGTGGCCCCTGTTGCAGCTAAACCGATCGGGTCTGCCCCCGGCGCATAAGTCAGCGCAACTGCGCTGGCAGCGAAGAAGGGCGACCACAAGGCCGCGGCAAGAAAGGCACGCACAAGAATCGCGGCTTGCTGAGGGTCGGGTTTACCGTTTGGCCCAATGCGTTCAGCCATGATGAATACCGCTGACAGATTGATTACTGCGCCGAGCAGGTGCACGCCGAGCGCCGTACGCCAGAGCGCGGATCTGCCCCGTGGCAAGCGGGTATCGCTACCGTCCGGCGCTGCGAGCAATTGAAGAAAGCTTACTGCGGCCAGCATGCCCAACAACGGGGTATTCTGGGTCAGCAGGGTAAGCCATGCCGGCTGGCCATCGCGCATAATAGTGACCGCGAAAGCGACAAGACCAATTCCCGCCAGAAGAAGGGCTACACGCTGTTGAGTTCTAGCCAGTTGCGGCCACAACAACGCACCGGCCAGCCATGCCGCTATGCCCGCCCACCAAACAGGTGGGCCATAGCCCGTGCCGGATACGGCGGCCAGCAGGGTCATCAGCGTTAGCAGGATTGTGGCAATCGAGCGGCGATGCAGAAAGTCTTTCCTGGACGCGGTATTCATGAAAATTCGGGTTGATGAGGATGCACGAGTGTCTGGAAAGCTTCATACCAAAAAAACCGGGAATCGTAAGTCGAGACTAGCCGGCAAAGACCATGATGCGGATGGTCGCATTGTCAGTGTTTATTCTGTGGCTTCTCAGCGACAGGTAGGCCAGCGCCCTTCCAGGATTTAAAGCCGCCGTCGATATGGCTAACAGGGCTCAGGCCCATAGCCTGTAGCGCCGCTGTCGCCAGGCTGGAACGCCAGGCAGAAGCGCAATAAAAAACAAATTCTTTCCCGGAGCCAAAGATGTCTTTGTAGTAGGGACTCTCCGGGTCCACCCAGAACTCGAGCATGCCGCGAGGGGCGTGGAGCGCGCCCGGTATCATCCCTTCACGCTCAAGTTCGCGGACATCGCGGATATCCACAAAAACAACATTCGGGTCGTCAAGTTTTTTGCTGGCCTCTTCGAGCGACAGCGTGCAAATGCTTGCACGAGCCTCGGCGATCAACTGCTTGTATCCCTTGGTGATTGGCATAATTGCTTCTCCTGATGCGGATTAATGACTAGGGGGTATTCGATGGCGCTCTTGATCTTTCTAAGTTTAGGCGGGTCTGAGTCGAAGTGAAAGCGTTCCAGTTTTGCTACACCCCATGTGCGGATGGCGTTAATCGATAACCTTTGCACTTTTGACTTTTGTTGCTTCGAAGTCAAAACTTTCAAAGCGGACTTTCGTGCCCTTCCCCGCCGGGCACTGCCCGACTACGCCGGCTTTCACTTTTGTCGGGGCATCGAGACTGAAGAACCTGACCAGAGTCCACTTAATGGCGTCAAGCGAGTAATGAAAACCGAAGCAGTTGCCAGCCCTGAGAATCCTTAAATACGGTTTGGCATTGCCAATTTTCTCCGAAATGCAATTGTCGGATAGACCCCTGGTGACGACACTGACCAAGGTCGGTTCCTGATTCACGAGCTCAAAACATAACTTTGCCCAATTCTCGTGATCGACCATGACCATGACGCAGGCGGAATCATAGGCATCCAACATGTCCACATCGACTCTCGCTGTTAACGAGAAATCGCCTTGCGCATCACAATAAAGAAACGGCGCCGAACTGCGAACATTGACGCCGGCCGGGTCCTTGAAAAAATCAGCCGATTCCGGAACTTCGATGTGTAGCCTCCCGTCATGGAAGCACCATGAATCGGGCTCATTAAGCCACGATAACTGATGATTCAGTTTCATTCCGCTAATTCCTGCAAATAGATTCATGTCCAATCCCACTCATCGTTAGATAAACCGCTCTTCTTTCGACCATGTGCTTGGAAGCAACCCGGCCGGCACCCCTATCGATTGCTATTAACGGCAGCTGAATGACATCGTACTCCCATCGTGGCGGCTTTCAATCGCCTTGAACGCGAGTTGCCGAACCTGAGCCGTCCTGTGCAAGGAACTAACGCCACCGATTGCTGGCCGCATCAAAAAACCGGAGGCGGTCATTCAAAATTTCAGCAGAACATTGTTTGCCTGACCGGCGCGGGCGTTGTGCTATACCGGCCGTTGGTTTTGCTGGGATATACTTCAGCAGCTGACCATAAGCAAGAATTTTTACGTCGCTACAAGGAACAATAATGGAGCCGTTGAAACATATTTATTTGTGCGGACTAGGTGCTTTGGGCGCCATGTATGCGAGCCGGTTCTGTGCTGCTCAGGTGGCAGATTTTCAGGTCATTGCAGACCTTGAAAGGATAAGCCGATACCGGGAAGAGGGAGTTACGGTAAACGGCAGCCGCCTCCCGCTTTCGTATCTCACCCCCGGCGAAAACGCGCCTGTTGCGGATCTGCTTCTCATTGGCGTCAAATGGCACCAATTGAACCAGGCGATCGAGCAAGTGCGATCTTTTGTCGGAGAACAGACGATCATCTTGTCCCTGTTGAATGGCATCGATAGTGAGGATGTCATTCACCGTGAGCTTGGAATTCAGCCACTCTATTCTTTCGTGGTTGAAACGGATGTCGGGCGAGAGGGGCAGCACATCGAGTACCAGACTTTGGGTACTATCGTGTTTGGTGAGAAAGAAAATTCGACGATCTCGCCTCGAGTTGAGGCTGTACGGGAATTGTTCGA
>JBBRDR010000023.1:0-31100 GCA_038203745.1 Burkholderiales bacterium
TAATATGGCTGCGTTCCGTAAAAGCTGTGAATGCTCTTTGACCAGGTCGTGTCGGCCATGTCGGGCCATTTGTCGGCGTCGAAGCCGGGGGCGGTCTCAAGGCGAGCCTTTTCCACGTTCAACGTGAAGCGCTTGTTCTCCGTATCCAGTTTCAATGCACTCCATGGCACGGCGAAGAGTTTCTCGCCCATGCTCAGAAAGCCACCAAAGGACAACACCGCATAGGCCACCCGGCCACTCGGTACATCCAGCATGATTTCCTTGATGTCGCCCAAATCTTCGCCTTTGTGGTTATAGACGTCGTTTCCATCGAGCGTATTCGCTCCCATCAAATGGGGGCCGGGGCCTTTGCTGGGGTTGCCCATATTCTTGTACATGCCATAGGTATCGTGTTCTGTGTAGTTCATGTTCATCTCCATTCAGAAAATATTCTTGGGAATTGATTCAAGCGCCGTAGCGATTCCGCAGCGCCATGGTCAATTTATGCGCAGCACAAAATCGGGTCTGTTCGGTAGCGAACTTAGCTGTCCCGGAGGTAGAGGCGCGTGACTGCCGCCGAACGGGTATCGGCTACTGCTGGATTTCTAGCGATTCGACATCATCGTTGTCGAGGTCCTCTTGAGTGTGGCAACGCTTTGCTCCAGGAATGTCACTGTGCGTGCCAACGTACAGAACAATAATTTGCGTGGCTCTAGTCTTTATTGGTCGACACGATGTATCAGTCGTGCGATCCGAAGGATGAGCCGAATCTGGTTTGCCTGATTGAGACATAAACCATCAAGTGAGGAACTGAAAATGAACAAAGATCAAGTCAAAGGTGCTGCCAAAGACATCGCCGGAAAAATACAGGAGAAAACCGGGAAATTAGTTGGTAATACTGGCCAGCAGGTCAAGGGGCTAAACCACCAGATCGAAGGTAAAGCACAGCAGAAATTCGGCAACTTGAAAGAAGCTGCCAAGGACGCCACAAAGTCCTGAAACCTTGTTATGGCGAAGCGTATTGCCATTCAGCAATGGGTGGCAGTCTGGTTTTAATCAGGATAACGCTTATTGCCCTTTCAAGCATCCGCCGTGGAAACAAGAGGCGTGCACTTCCTGAAACTGAATTCTCCCACCTAAAGGATTATGACAAATGAAACATATCGTTAGCAGTGCCGATCTCCAGCATAGAATCGATGCGGCCGAAGAACATTATCACGAGGAAAAACTTGGCTTGGGAAGGCATGGCACTCACGAAGCCTCGATAAAGGCCGAAGAGGCCGGTGTGCATGTGAAAGAACCAGTCTCCAAAGAATTGCATCTGGAGATGATTCAGGTGGCAGCCTATTACATTGCCGAAAAACGCGGGTTTGCCGGTCATGAAAGTGTCCAGGATTGGTTTAAGGCGGAAATGGAAATCGACAGGAAACTACACTAGGCCACGCAGTGCGCACCTCATTGCCAGTGGCTGACAGAATTGCTACTAAATTAGGCAAGCCGAAGGAATAACATGCCGCTCAAAAAAGGATCTTCTCAGTCGGTCGTCAGCAGCAATATCAAGACACTGGTTGATGACTGGAAAAAGGATGGATCGATCGGTATCAGTCATCCGCAGACAAAGAAAAAAGCGATCAAGCAGGCCGTTGCTATCGCCTTGGACATGGCTGGAAAAATCAGGAATCCATAGGATAGTCGCGCAGGCTTACAGGAAAGCGCCGGCTTGATGGGGAGGCACAGCATTCGCTTGGATGGAGTGAATACATCAGGCGTAAATCCAGTTTTCGATATGTACGATAGCGTACAGAAACTGTCCGGAATTTAGAGGACTATCGTCGCAACGATGCTGCTTTATGGTCACAGTACGCTGCGCCGGCAGTATCGGTGATGATGGAAGGGGTTTTATATGTCCTTAGGAACAATTTTACTGATCATCCTCGTTTTAGCGTTGATCGGCGTGTTTCCCATGTGGCCGCACAGTACGGGATGGGGTTACGGCCCGAGTGGCGGCTTGGGACTGGTTGTCATCATACTGCTTGTCCTTCTGCTAACGGGTCGCTTATGACCGTATTCGCTTTCCGGCAAACGTGGCTGAACACAAGCTCCGTCACCGAGATAACTTGTAGTGCGCAGGAATTTATTTTCCTGGCAAATACGTCTGAAGTTGCTTGCCGGATGGCAATGCTACCGAAATGGTCCGGCCAATCCAGAAGAAGCGTAACGGAAGCATGACGTCCAGATCGCTTCAAATCATAAACATTGAAGAAAAGGAATCATCATGAACAAATTCAATCTCACCGTACTCTCTGCTGCATTCTGTCTCGCCATGAGCAGTAGTGCCATCGGCGCCACCCTCTCGAAGACCGAATACAAAGCTGCCAAAACAGACATTTCAGCCAAGTACAAGACAGAGAAGGCTGCCTGCAAGTCGTTGGCCGGCAATGCCAAGGATATCTGCGTCGAACAGGCGAAAGGCAATGAAAAGGTCGCCAAGGCCGAACTCGAGGAAAAATACAGTCCGTCCGAGAAAAACAGCTACAACGTCCGTATCGCCAAGGCCGATTCTGCTTATTGGGTGGCCAAGGAAAAGTGTGATGACGCCGCCGGCAACGCCAAGGATGTGTGCGTCAAGGAAGCGAAAGCTGCACACGTGACCGCCAAGGCAAATGCCAAGGTGGCTGAGAAAACTGCCGATGCCAATGCAACGGCGGGCGCCAAGACGGCCGACGCCAATGCCACAGCCGTTAGCAAGACGACTGCAGCGCGCAAGGATGCAGCCGCTGAAAAACGTGACGCCGACTATGCCGTAGCCAAGGAAAAATGCGATGCATTGGCGGGCGACCCCAAGGCCAATTGTATCAAGGAAGCCAAGGTCCGCTTCGGTCAATCCTGAGCGACGTCAAATTGCAGCCGGTCTCGTCTGCTTGACGCGGGCTGTATCGGAATGAGCTGCGGCAGGCGCGATCCTGCGCTTGCCGCCTGAACAGAAAAGGAGAATCAATCATGGCAGCCACGAACAATCTGGAAACAAACGAGAAGATGACCGGAGTACTCGAACGCACGGTCGATCAGGCCTCGAGCAGTGTGCATGCGACAATCGACAAGGCCTCGGGCGTCGCGCGTCCGGCCGTCGATCAGCTCACCGCAGGCGCTCACAAGGCCGTGAAATCACTGGCCGATACCGCCACCCGGGCCGCTGAAACACTGGATGTTCGCGGCAGGCAATTGATGGATGCGAAATCACGGCTCTCCGATAGTTGTAGTAGCCTTGTCCAGAATAAACCGATTACTTTGATTGGCGTCGCAATTTTCACCGGTTTTCTGTTGGGCTGGTTACTGAAGAAGCGTTAGACCCTACGGCGCAATGGATACGGCGTACTTATCAAACCCAGCGTGGCGGAGCGCCATGATGGCAAGTTTGTCGCCGGTCATTTCGTGTAATCGACAGATTTTCCTAAGCAAGCTTGTCAGGGGATGCGCGGTATTCCACGCGCTTCTCGGTTGAAGGGTATTACTCGATGAAAGACTTTCCCATTGTTTGCGTCGGCGGTTCGGCCGGCGGTCTCGACGCCTATATCCGGCTGCTGGAAAATCTTCCGGCTGACATGGGCGTTGCCATCGTCATCGTCAATCACATCACCAAAATGCCGACCCACCTGCATGAGGTTCTGCCGCAATTCACAAACATGCCGGTCGAACTGATCACCGAACGCCTGACGATTGAACCCAACCACGTCTTTATCATCCCGGCAAATCGCGATTTGCATGTAAGTAATGGAGAGTTCCGTCTCAAGCCCATTTCAAAGCCCCGGGGCTGGCCTGATGTGATTACGGTTTTCCTGCGTTCAATTACCCGTTACTGGGATGGCCAGCTCATCGCTGTCATTGTCTCCGGCTATGATGGCGACGGGGCCGCCGCACTGTGCGGTATCAAGGAAGCCGGTGGCATTACCATCGCGCAGAAACTTGACACGGCGAGTCAGCCGGACATGCCGGAGAGTGCAATTGCCAGTGGCTGCATTGATTTTGTCCTGGCCCCGGAAAACATCGCCAAGGAAATTGTTCGCATTGCGGGTACGTTGAAGTCCACGTAAGTCTATAAGGGTTATAGCAAAGTGGATGGTCACCTTTCCTTTCCTGGTAAATGACTGCTTAGCTGCCTGTAGCGGGCGTACTCAATCGAGGACTCCATCGGCCGCTCAGGCCGAGGAGCTGTCTGAAGGACACTGCTGATGAAGGTCAGCTTCGGCATGAGTTTCCGGACATTCAATACCGCCGGGGTGTTCTTTTAGTCCTTTTCGCGGACTCACGCTATCGGATATATTGACATTGTGATTAACAGGAATAACCAAAGGGGGGCATATTTGGGGGCATTTTTCTGGAAAAATCTGTAACCACCATTAACTGCAAGTGTTTAAGGACTTATTCGAGTCCCTTCCTGGCACCAAGCAACATTTAAAGCAGTTCCGAGAAAGTCCTGAAAGCCGCACAACCACAAGGTTATGCGGCTTTTTTGTTTCCAGGGTAGTCCAATAAAATCCATCTAAATACGACTTTCTTAAGTATATTTGCCAGCATCCGCTGAAGGGTTGGTATACGGCATGCTCAAGTAGGCAGCCCCGCCCGTACACAGGATGTTCAGTCTCTGAGAGATTGTACAGTATGCCCAAGCAGGCCACGCCACTCACTGACACCAGATTAGAAACACGTCACCAGGATAGAAATTGATGAGAAACTGGCGACGACAATGTTGCCGATTGAATGAAAGAAACTAGCATGAAGTGGCTGACAAATCAGATGGCTGGCGCTCTGACGCCTCGTGCCTTTCTGGGCATTTCGCTAATTGTCCTCACCGCAGTGTCTGCACCCGGCGCATTAGCTGCGACGAAGAGTGAAGTAGTCGACATCCAGTTCAGCCTTTGCGATACACCGGCCAAAATTGTGCGAGCGCTTCACTTACGCCCCAAAGGGTCAGAATTCAAAGTGTGGCTGTTTGACGATGCAGCACTGGGACTGTTCGCCAAAGGCTTGCGTCTCCGCCTGCGTGAAACAAAGCAAGGTGCCGAATTGACGCTCAAGGCGACCGACCAGGATTGCTCAAACCCGCTCCCGGGTACGATGCTTGCGGGTGAAGGAAAATGCGAGTACGACCTGCACGGTTCGAAAATCGCGGGGGCGCTTTCGCTGACCCGCACCATCGATGCGCGTACGACGAAGAATCTGGCCGCCGGTCGTCAGTCCTTGTCCAGTGAACTCAGCGCGGCGCAAAAGAACTTCCTGCGCGGCATGCCAGGTGCCTGGCCGCTACCGTCCGATCTTCTTGCACTCGGCCCGACCCGTGTACTCAGCTACCGTACCAAGAACAAGCCCTATGCGGTGGATATCTCTACGCTACCGGGTGAGGAACGCTTTATTGAAATTTCACGCAAGGTACCCAAGGCGGATTCGGCCAGTGCCTACGATCAGTTTGAAGCCGACCTAATTAAAGCCGGTGTTACGGTTTGCGAAGACCAGTCAGCGCAAGCCATCAATAAACTGCGTGCGCTACTGTCACGCCCGTGAACCCGGGTTTGCTCAATAGATAACATTGTTGGGGCTTTTTGTTTTTTTGGCCTGTTCAAAGAAAGCGCGCCGCATCTTCAAAATTCATTCTGGCCGCAGGCAGTTCGGATCGGGCAAAACGTGCCATAACAAACGCACTCTGAACCCGGGGCACTCCCTTCAGTTGTGCCAGTGAAAAATTAACTTCAGAACCAACATCGGTACTCTTCTCATCAAGCACCACATTCATGGTGCTGAGCCTCAACTTTTTGGGCTCAACGCGAACATAGCGCTCAGGATGCTCAAGCACTTCGCGCAAAATTTCCAATTCGGTTTCCAGCGCAGACTGAGGGCTGCCAATGGCCTCCATCTGGTGTTCGTTCTCGATCAACTGTGCTTCCAGTTTTAACTGTTCTCCGAAATCTGAAGGCGCAGACCCGAAAACGGAACCCAAACCAGGCCCCTGCTGTTGCAGCAAGCGCAATCGAGCCCGGATCAATTTCCGATTATCTGCCAGTTCACGTCGCTCGGATTGCTCTTCAGCGATTTCTGTCAACGCCTGTGCGACGAGGTATTCATACGCCTGCGCGCCCAGTAAACGGCGTACTTCTTCATCTTCGTGTCCACAAATACGTGCCTGTTGTTCGGAGAAGCAAACAACGGTTTGCGCCACATCATGCCGCACCAAATCGCCCTGCAAGGACAGGCCAATCACACGCTGTTCGTTGAACATCATGCCAAGGATGAAATAAGCGTCGTCAAGTTCAGGATACTTGTCAAATAGGGTTCGCAGATTGTGCGATCGGGTCAGTGCGGAAGGAATATCCGAGGCCGACACAAAAAATGCTCTCAGCGCCGGGTCAGCAGACCAGTTGGCAGCCGACACTCGAATCGCCGGCGGCAGTGCCAGTACCATTTCCCGCAAATAATGAACACTGTTCTGTACTGCCGGAGCGAGGCGCTCCTGATAGGATCGAACAAGTTTCAAGCGGGGGTTGGTGAGCGTGACAGCCTTGTCGATTGCCCGCAAGGTCATCTCATCGGACAAACGCTCCGAATCAAATTGTGACGGCCGGTTCTTGAACCAATCGAGGATACCCATGAGCTACTCCGTCCCGCGATGACGGCCGGCAGACATCCGCATGGAAATGAGTACGGTCACCCGTTGGCTTTCGTATTGTCGAAATTTATGAACTGCTCTGGAAATCCGCCATATCGCGGGCTTACCAGACAGTCAATCAGGATATTCTGCGCCCGCCGGATCAATCGAATGGGTGGCGGCGAAGAATAGTTTCATCGCGTTCCGGCCCGGTCGAAATAATATCGATCGGAATTTCACACAACGTTTCAATACGTGCCAGATACGCACGTGCGGCATCCGGCAGCCCTTCCAGCGTTTTTACGCCAACTGTCGATTGCGTCCAACCGGGCATGGTTTCGAGGACCGGTTCGCAATCGGCCACTTCGTCGGCACCCATCGGCAACAGGCCGACAAGTTTTCCGTTGAGTTTGTATCCGGTGCAAATCTTCAACTCAGACAGTCCATCAAGCACATCGAGTTTGGTAATACACAGTCCGGTCACGCCATTAATCTGTATTGAACGCTTGAGTGCAGGAACATCAAACCAACCACAGCGACGCTTGCGTCCGGTGACGGTACCGAACTCACGCCCAACCTGCGACATCTGGTAGCCCGGAACGCCTGGTGTCTCGATGTCGAGTTCGCAGGGGAAAGGGCCGCCACCGACTCGTGTGCAATAGGCTTTGGTGATGCCCAGCACATAGTGCAGCATACCGGGGCCGACGCCCGCACCTGCGGATGCTTGACCAGCAACGCAGTTGGACGAGGTGACAAACGGGTAGGTGCCGTGATCAACGTCCAACAGGGCACCCTGTGCGCCTTCAAACAGGAGGTTTTCACCGGCCTTGTTGGCAGCATACAACGCGGCTGAAACGTCAACGACCAAAGGCTTGATTTGTTCGGCATCGGCCATCGCTTGAGCCAGCACCATGTCGAAATCAACCGCTTCGGCACCCAGGAATTGGGTCAGTACAAAATTGTGATACTCGAGGTTTTCCTTGAGTTTCTCGGAAAAACGTTCGGGATAGAAAAGGTCATATACACGCAGTGCACGACGCGCCACCTTGTCTTCATAGGTTGGGCCAATCCCTTTGCCGGTCGTACCGATTCTGGCATTGGCGCTCTTGGCTGCTTCACGTGCACGATCTAGCGCCGAATGGTAGCCGAGAATGAGCGGGCAACCCGGGCTGATTTTGAGGCGCGAACGAACTTCAATGCCACCGGCTTCCAGTTCATTGATTTCGGAGATCAGGTGGTGAATATCCAGCACGACGCCATTACCGATATAGCAATTGACGCCTGCGCGCACAATGCCCGAGGGTACGAGATTGAGTTTGTAGACCTTCTCTCCGACAACCAGTGTGTGTCCGGCATTGTGACCGCCTTGAAAGCGTACGACACCCTTGGCATGATCGGTTAACCAATCAACGATCTTGCCTTTGCCTTCATCACCCCACTGCGTACCTACGACAACAACGTTCTTGGCCATTTCAATTCCCGTTTAATGCTTGAATAATCCATTGTCCCTTGGACTCGACCAGCTGTCGGTCACACACAGGGCCTTCGTTAAGGGATTCACCCGGCAGCAGCTCGACAACGATTTCACCCTGCGCCCGCAAATCACCAATTTTGGCGGTCAATGCCGATTGCGTTAACGAGTAAGGTGCCAGAATGGCACCTGCGGGGTTGTCATTGGCTGCCAGTCTGGCTACTTCACGTAAATCCATCGAAAAACCGGTAGCCGGCCGGGCACGCCCGAAATCTTTGCCCACCCCGTCGTATCGACCACCTAAGGCAATGGCGCTAGGGAATCCGGGATAATATGCGGCAAACACCACGCCATTGTGATAGTGATATCCACGCAAATCCGCTAGATCAAACGACAGTGGCAAATCTGGCATGGCTTTCAGCAGTTGTTTCATCGTTTCAAGCGCCGAGGCAATCTCGGGCAGGTCGGGCAGCTCATGTGCCGCAGTATCCAGCAGATCAGAGCCGCCGTAGAGCTCAGGCAAGCGCAAGAAGGCTGAGCGGTAAGGCTCTGCCATCTTGGTACAGCATTCGTGCAGACTTGGGACATCCTTCACTCTCAGCAGTTGAAGAATAGTCGCTTCAAGCTCGGCATTCAGTCCCGCCGCATGCACCAGTGCACGAAAAACACCCACATGCCCGATATCAATGCGTGACGCCGGCGTACCGGCTACACTGAGTGCTGCTGCCAATAGGCGAATTACTTCCAGATCGGCTTCAATGCCGGTGTAACCATAGAGTTCAGCGCCCAGTTGAATAGGTTCGCGGCTTGCAGCCTGAGACGCCGGCAGCGTATGCAGCACACTATCGCAGTAGCAAAGTCGCGTCACGCCCTGGCGATTGAGCAGGTGCGCATCGATACGCGCGACCTGTGGCGTCATATCTGCACGCAAGCCAAGCGTACGCCCTGAAAGCTGATCAACCAACTTGAAGGTGCGCAACGTCAGGTCGGAACCCGATCCGGTGAGCAGGGAATCAAGGTGTTCCAGCAGCGGCGGCATAACGAGTTCATAACCATGAACACGAAAGAGATCAAGCACCGCGCGGCGGAGACGCTCAATGCGAGCCGCCTCTTGAGGCAGTGCGTCAGCAATGTATTCGGGTAACAGCCAGTTCATCTGAAAACCATCAACAAAATTATTCCAGCCAGCATTGAGGTCAGGCCGATGAAACGAATCTGCCCGTCCGTAAGCTGGATCAGACGACGAAAGGTTTCGCGCCATGCATTAGGTGCCAGAAAAGGCACCAAACCCTCAAGCACAAGCATCAACGCGAAAGCAATGAGCAGACTCGTGGTCATTTACCCGCTTTGTCGCTGCCCTTCCCGACACTCTTCATGTATTTGAAGAAATCAGAATTGGGCTCGACGACAATGACGTCATTTTTACTCTTGAAGCTGTTGCGATAAGCTTCCAAGCTGCGATAGAACGAATAAAACTCAGGGTTCAGGTTAAAGGCCTGAGCATACGTTGCAGCAGCCTTGGCATCACCTTCGCCCTTCATCTTCTGAGCGTCACGATAGGCTTCTGCAACGATCACTTCGCGCTGTTTGTCAGCATCCGCCCGAATTTTCTCGGATTCGGCAAAACCCTCAGAACGCAATTGGTTGGCGACGCGCTTGCGCTCGGCTTCCATACGGCGATAGACCGATTCACTGACTTCCGTTGGAAGATCGACTCGCTTGACCCGGACATCAACAATTTGCACGCCGATCTTTTGAGCGTCGAAGTCGGCCTTTTCACGCATTTGCTCCATGACCTTGTCGCGCTCACCTGAAACAACATCATGGATGGTACGTTTGCCAAATTCTTCGCGCAGACCCGCATTCACAGTTTGCGACAGGCGTGTTTTGGCTCGAACTTCATCACCGGACACCGAAATATAGTAAAGCTTCGGGTCAAAAATCCTCCACTTGACATAGGAATCAACCAATACGTTTTTCTTTTCTGAGGTCAGAAAGGATTCGGGCTCTGAAGTATCGAGGGTCAATATCCGCTTGTCAAAGTAACGCAGGTTCTGGATCAATGGCCATTTGAAGTAGAGTCCCGGCTCGGAAATCACTTCTCGTATCTCACCGAACTGGAAAACAATGGCATGTTGCCGTTGATCAACCGTAAAGATCGATGACCCCAGAATAACAAGCACCGCCGCAACAATAGCGGCCGCAAAATTTAAACCAGCTTTCATTATCGAGCCTCCCGATCACGTGAGCGCAGGGCATCTCGCGAACGCACATCTGCCTTATCAACCATCTGAGGCGCTGAGTCATTGCTCGCCGGCGACCCCGAGCGAACCTGCGCCGGCATCTCGGCGCTACTACCGACACTTTCAGGAGACGCCACCATTGCCCCGGACGCCTGCATCAATTTGTCTAGAGGCAGATAGAGAAGATTACCCTGCCCCTTGGCATCGACCATCACCTTGCTGGTGCTGGAATAGACCTGCTGCATGGTTTCAAGATACATACTGCTACGCGTCACTTCTGGTGCCTTGGCATATTCGGTATTGATCTGCTTGAAGCGGCTGGCATCACCCTCGGCCGTTGCAATCAAGCGCTGCTTGTAACCGTCAGCTTCCTGCTTCAAACGAGCAGAAGTACCCTGTGCCTTCGGAATCACGTCATTGGCGTAACCCTGGCCTTCATTGATTTGACGCTGACGATCCTGGCTGGCTTTGACGGCATCAGCAAAAGCGGCCTGCACTTGTTCCGGTGGTTGCGCATTCTGCATCGTCACCTTGGAAATCAGGATACCAGTCTTGTACCGATCAAGGATCTCTTGCATAAGAGCGGAGGTGTTGACCGCAATTTGCTCGCGGCCCTCATACAGCACGAAGTCCAGCTTGTTTCTGCCGACAACTTGACGGATCGACGTTTCGGCCACCTGCATCACGGCTTCTTCGGGACTACGATTGTTAAAGAGATACTCAACGGGATCCTTGAGGATATATTGAACAGCGAACTGGATATTGATGATGTTTTCATCATCCGTCAGCATCAGTGATTCCTTGAGAACCTTATTTTTTTCACTGCCGCGATAACCGATTTCGAGCGTACGCACGCCTGAAATATTGACCAGTTCATGAGACTGGATCGGGTAAGGTAAACGCCAGTGCAAACCAGACTCGGTTGTTTCTTTGTATTTACCAAACTGCAGGACAAGACCACGCTGCGAAGCATCTACGATATAGAAGCCGCTGGCCAGCCAGACCAGCAGCACAATGCCGACAAGCAGGCTGATACCGCCGCCAAGGAATTTGGAGGGGAAATCCATCGATGGACGGCCTCCATTACCACCCCCATCGCCGGAACCACCCTTCTTCTCGAACATGCCGGACAGGCGACGATTCAGATCGCGCCACAAATCTTCGAGGTCGGGCGGACCCTGATTCGGTCGCTTACCACCGTTGTTACCGCCACTGTTTCCCCACTGCGGGTCATTGAGCGACATAAGTACTCCAATGCTTGAAATCATAGGGAAGAACCTGGATCCAAAATAGTATATGGGTTGAGCGAAGCATCACCGGCCACCGGCCGAGCACGCGTAATCTGAAGCTTCTCAAGCGCAATCTCGGTCAGCGCATCACGCAGCAGTGACAACCCTTCACCACATTTCGCACTAACCCGAACTTGAGTAATTCTATCATACTCGTTCCGCTCAACGGCCGGCGATAAGGCTGTCAGATCCAACTTGTTGAGTACCATCAACTGCGGCACATCGCTGGCGCCAATTTCAGCGAGGACTTTATCGACCTCGGCAACCTGGTCATCGCGTGCGGAACTTGCCGAATCGACAACATGCAACAAAAGATCGGCCTGGGACGTGGCTTCCAGGGTGGCATGAAAAGCAGCCACCAAGGCATGCGGTAGATCACGGATGAAGCCAACGGTATCCGAAATAACTATATTTCCGGCTTCACCCAGCCAAAGCTTGCGCGAGGTCGTATCCAGCGTGGCGAAAAGTTTATCTGCCGCATAGGCACCGGCATGAGTCAGTGCGTTGAAGAGTGTTGATTTCCCGGCATTGGTATAACCAACGAGGGAAACGTTCAATATTTCACTACGCGACCGCGCCTTGCGTTGAACCGCACGCTGCCGCTCAAGTTTGAGCAGTCTTTCACGAAGTAAGTTAACCCGTTTTCCGAGCAGGCGACGGTCCGTTTCAAGCTGTGTTTCGCCCGGCCCACGTAATCCGATACCACCTTTCTGCCGCTCCAGGTGGGTCCAGCCGCGAACCAGACGCGTCGCCAAATGATCTAATTGAGCCAACTCAACCTGCAGCTTGCCCTCTGAACTTTGCGCACGTTGGGCAAAAATATCGAGGATCAGGCTGGTACGGTCGATAACCCGGCACTGCAGGATGCGCTCTAGGTTACGTTCCTGACCGGGAGATAATTCGTGATTGAAAATAACAAGATCGGCGGCATGTGCGGCAACTTCGGCCGCTACTTCCTGAACTTTGCCTTTGCCGGCAAAGGTCGCCGAATCGGGGCTATGTCGTCGCCCAAAGACTTCTGCACAAAGCACCGCCCCGGCCGACTCAGTGAGCAGGCGAACTTCTTCAAGTTGCTCGGCCACAGCATCGCAACCAAAATCGAGTTGGACAATGACCGCACGTTCCCCAGCGTCAGGACGCTCAAACATGCAAAAACTTTACAAAGGGAAACAAAGGCCCGCTCAATTCAGCTGTCGAAACAACCCGCCACAGGAGTGACGGGCAGAAAAAGCAATGACACTTGTAGGTCAGGCGTCTTCGCTTTCATCCGACGGAATGCTTACCGGACGCGAAGGCACTACAGTCGAGATTGCATGTTTATAGACCATTTGGGTAACGGTGTTCTTAAGCAGAACCACGTATTGGTCAAAAGATTCGACCTGCCCCTGAAGTTTAATGCCGTTGACCAGATAGATCGAGACCGGCACATGTTCGCGACGCAGCGCGTTGAGGAAGGGGTCTTGTAACAGTTGCCCTTTATTACTCATGGTTAGAACTCCATGTTCATAGTTAGTGTAGGACAGCCTAGCTTAATTGATTTTTCTTCCGTTAGCCATACCAAGCGGAAACAATCAAGAGGAATTCGACTTGGCCCGTGGCTGCGGCCTGGCCCTTGCCGCAGGCTTCGGTTTTGCATCCACCCTTGATTTTGGCTTGGGCGGTGCTTTGACCCTCGGTTTCGGATTTGGTTTATCTTCGGATTTTGGTCCACGCCGGTTCTGCTCAGGCTTTTTGCGATCAGCAAACGGGTTCTCAGACACGTTAAACTGTATGCGTAATGGCGTTCCCTGCAATTTAAAGACTTCGCGGAACGTATGTTCCAGATAACGGCGATAAGAATCCGAAATTTTGTCCAGTGCATTGCCGTGAATTACGATAATCGGCGGGTTACGGCCGCCTTGATGGGCGTAGCGCATCTTGGGGCGGAAAATCCCGTTGCGCGGTGGCGATTGCTTGGCCACGGCGTCGATGAGCGTGCGTGTCAGCTGCGGCGTCGACAAATCTGCACTTGCCGCTTTGTAAGCGGCATCGACGGAACGAAACACGTGGGCCAGTCCCTGCCCCTTGAGCGCCGAGACATAGTGAAAATTGGCAAAATCCAGGAATTTCAGTTTAGCTTCGAGATCGCCCTTGAGTTGTTCGCGAACATAGGGGTCAAGGCCATCCCATTTATTCACCGCAACCACCAGCGCACGCCCCGATTCAACAACAAATCCGGCGATATGAGCATCCTGATCGGAAATATCCTGCCGGGCATCAAGAACGAGAATCACCACATGGGCGTCCTCGATGGACTGCAGTGTCTTGATCACAGAAAACTTCTCAAGGGTCTCGAAGACCTTGCCCTTGCGCCGCAAACCGGCGGTATCAATCAAAGTGTAGTGCTTGCCGCCACGCTCAAAATCAACATAGATGGAGTCACGCGTTGTGCCCGGCTGATCAAAAGCAATAACTCGTTCTTCGCCTATCAGTGAGTTGATCATGGTGCTCTTGCCAACATTCGGTCGCCCGACAATCGCCACTTTCAAAACATCGTTTTCGTTCCGGCTCTCAATTTCGGCCGGTTCGGGATAGGGTGCAAGCGCCAATTCGATCAGGTCGCGCACCCCTTCACCGTGCGTGGCGGAAATAGCCAGCGGCTCGCCCAGACCCAATTCGTGGAAATCTGCGATGACAATGCCCTGATTCATCCCTTCGGCTTTGTTCACTGCAACAAGCACCGGTCGTTCGACCTTACGCAATTTGTTGGCAATTTCTTTGTCCAGCGCGGTAATACCAACCCGGCCATCGACAATGAAGATGATCACATCGGCTTCAACAATAGCCTGTTCGGTCTGCCGTGCCATCTCATGCATAATGCCGTCTTTGGCCAACGGCTCGAAGCCGCCGGTATCAACTACCAGACACGGTTTGCTGCCTATTTTTCCATGGCCGTAATGACGATCACGCGTCAAGCCTGGAATATCAGCGACCAGGGCATCACGCGTTTTCGTCATGCGGTTGAACAGCGTTGATTTGCCAACATTGGGCCGGCCAACAAGAACGATAGTGGGTTTCATTGCGCCTCAATGGCGAAGATACCGCCGTTACTTGTCTGTACCACAAAGTTCGTACCCAAAGCCTGCAAGGGTGCGACTACCGGGCTGCCATCGGTCGTCAGTCTGGCGACGAAGGAGCCATCATCACGATTCAAAAAATGCACAACACCCTGAGCATCGGCTACGGCAATCAGGCCCCGGCGTGGCAAAGGGGCTGTTACGCGACGATTCAAAAGCTTATCCTGTTTCCAGAGTGTTGCACCGCTTGCCATGTCCAGAGCATACACAGCGCCTTTGTCGTCAGTAACAAAAAGGTTTCGTGAATCAATGGCTAGCCCAACAGCACTCGACATATCCCGCGCCCAGACCAAGTTGCCGTTACCAAGGTCAAAACAGGCAACACGTCCCTGAAAAGCGACGGCGCAAATGGCTCGCCCATCAATCACCGGTGCGCTGGTAATATCTGCTACACGGTCGAGTTCAGTTGCACCTTTTGGGGAGGCTACCGTACCGTCCCATAATGCTGCACCGTTGCTGGTACTGACCGCAATCAGCTTGCCGCCGGTGAAGCCGGCAAACACGAATTTCCCGGCAATAACCGGGCCGGCGGTAACGCGCAGAGACAGCGCGGGCGTCGGGCGCTGATAGGTCCATTTCAACTTTCCGTCAAGCGCATCATACGCTGCCAGCTTGTTATCTCCGCTGCGCACAACGACAAGCCCTTCTCCCAATGCAGGAGGGGCCAAAATCTCACTGCTCGCCTTGGTTTTCCATACCAGTTTGCCGTCTGCACTGTCGAACGCCAGCAGGTCACCCTTCGGCGAACCTACCACGACAAGGTTATTATCAGCACCGACCCCTCCGGAGAGTGGCAAGCCTGCATTGACTTTCCAGGCCTGCTTGCCGTCATCCATCCGGATCAGGTTGCCGTCCTTGCTGGCCGCGTAGACAGTTGACCCAACAACCGCCGGCGTAAAAACATAAACGTCGCTTTTGCCAACACTTTCACGCCATACGAAACGAACATCAGCGCTAGTCTTGATCGGCTGCAATTCAGCCATTTTAGGGCCGTGGCTGGCGAATGGATTCATTGAATCGATGGTCGCGCAACCTGTTTGCAACAGCATTGCTGCCATCATAACGACAGCCGGGAAAAGCTTCATTACTTGCCCCCACCCAGCGCATCAATTTTCTGTCGCAAGAGTTCACGATAGATGGCGCTGGACTGCCCTTCCTGAGCCGAATTCTTGCCTTTGCCCGATTTATCAGCTTCTTCGAGTTTACTCCATGCCATTTGATATGCACTAAGCGCTTCGGCTTTCTTGCCCTGCGCAATTAATACATCACCTCGATTATCTGAGAAGAGCACTTCAAACCCCGGGCTGACATTTCCATCAAGCTGTTTTAACGCGTCGTCGTAAGATTTTTCATCGAGCAGCAGAGCCGCCAGCCTCAAACGCGCCAGATCGCGCAGTTCGTTCTTTCCTTTTTCGACAACCCAGAGCAACTGTAACTTGGCTGTTTTTGCGTCACCCGAGTCAACCATCGCTTTGGCAGCGGTCAGTGCACCTAACGAGGCATAATCCGTACCGGAAAACTTCTCGATCAGTTCGCCGCTGGCGGCTTTAGTTCGTTGCGAATCCTTGTTCTGGACGGCAGTCTGCAGGACATTAAAAACCATCGAGGCCTGAGCCGACTGGTTGCGTTGATACCAGTTCCAACCCTGCCAGGCGATGACAATCAGCGAAACCGCAGTCAGAACATTAATCAGCAGATTGCCATACTGCTTCCACCACGTCTTAATTTCGGCGATTTGTTCCTGCTCTTCGAGGTCATAGGTTGCCATTACGCGTCTTCCCAATCCAAAAATGAATTCATGATTTCGTCAGCGACACGATCGACACTGACACGTTTCTGTTCGTTTTTCTGCTCACCGTCGGCACGCAAAGGTTTCAGCGTCACTTCGCCCGCATTCGCCTCATCATCGCCGATAATCACGGCAAACGCTGCACCTGAACCATCGGCCTTCTTCATTTGCGACTTGAAACTACCGCCGCCGCAGTGGAAAAGCACATCAATCCCCTGGTCACGCAAGCCCTCAGCCACACGTGGCGCCATGCGCGAAGCCGCCTCACCCTGATGCACAAGATAGACGTCAATACCTTCGAGGACGGGTTCGCCACCCGATTCACGAACAAGCGTGACCAGCCGCTCCACCCCCATGGCAAATCCACAAGCCGGCGTCGATTTACCGCCCAACTGTTCGACCAGACCATCGTAACGACCTCCGGCGCAAACTGTTCCCTGCGCGCCAAGACGCTCGGTCACCCACTCAAAGACGGTAAGATTGTAGTAATCAAGCCCACGTACCAGACGGGGATTGATCTCATAGGGCATGCCCGCATCGCGTAAAACTTGTTGTACGCCTTCGAAATGCGCCATCGATTCGGCGCCAAGGTGAGCGATCAATTTCGGCGCGCCGGTGATCATCTCCTGCATCACCGGATTTTTGCTATCAAGAATGCGTAACGGATTCGTATGCAGACGACGTTTAGCGTCTTCATCAAGCAGATCGGCGTAACGTTCAAAATAAGTAATCAATTCCTTACGGTGACTTGCCCGTTCGTCGAATTGCCCCAGCGTATTCAACTGCAACTTAATGCCGTCCAGACCGAGGTCATCCCACAGTCGTGCACCCATCAGAATCTGTTCAGCATCGATATCCGGACCGGTGAAGCCAAAGGACTCAACACCAACCTGATTGAACTGGCGATAGCGCCCCTTCTGCGGTCGTTCATGCCGGAACATCTGCCCGATGTAGTAAAGGCGTTGCGGATGCTGCGCCGCCAGCTTATGCTGAATTAGCGCCCGCACACAACCTGCAGTGCCTTCCGGACGCAGGGTCAAGGGTTCGCCATTGAGGCTATCGACGAAGGAATACATTTCCTTCTCGACGATGTCGGTCACTTCACCGATGGCCCGTTTAAAGAGCGGGGTCGGTTCAACGATGGGCAGGCGGATCGGCCGATAACCGTAGCTTTTCAACCAGGAACGAACAGTGTCCTCAAAGACGTCCCAGAACTCGGCCTCGCCGGGCAGGATGTCGTTCATCCCGCGCACGGACTGCATATTTTGACTCATGATGGTGTTGCGAACTTTCTTTGGTAAGTACGTGCCACATAGCGATCGACAATGGCGGTAAACTCATCGGCAATGTGATCGCCGCGCAACGTAAGGGTCTTCACACCGTCCTCGAAAACCGGTGCTGCCGGAACTTCGCCGGTTCCCGGCAGACTGATGCCGATGTTGGCGTGTTTGCTTTCACCGGGACCATTAACCACACAACCCATGACGGCCAGCGTCATGTTTTCAACGCCGTCATACTCAATACGCCACTGCGGCATTTTGTCACGCACATGCGCCTGAATCGACTGCGCCAGTTCCTGAAAAAAAGTGCTCGTGGTGCGACCGCATCCGGGGCACGCCGCAACCATCGGCGTAAAGGCGCGCAAACCCATGGTTTGCAACATCTCCTGTGCAACGATGACTTCCTGAGTACGTTGGCCGTTGGGCTCGGGGGTGAGCGAAACTCGAATGGTATCGCCAATACCCTCCTGCAACAGAACCGACATGGCCGCCGTCGACGCGACAATGCCTTTCGAACCCATGCCGGCTTCGGTCAACCCAAGATGCAATGCATAATCGGATCGCCGTGACAACTCACGATAAACGGCAATCAGATCCTGCACGCCGGAAACTTTGCATGAAAGAATGATATGGTCTCCCGGCAAGCCAAGCTCTTCAGCCTTTGCCGCCGACTCCAGTGCTGAAGTAACCATAGCTTCGCGCATTACGTCGATAGCGTCTTTCGGTTCGGCACGGTTAGCATTCTCATCCATGATACGGGCCAGCAGATCCTGATCGAGGCTACCCCAATTCACGCCGATACGAACCGGTTTGTCGTACTTGCAAGCTATCCCGATCATCTGGGCAAATTGCTCGTCACGTTTCTTGCCATGACCTACATTGCCGGGATTGATGCGATATTTAGCCAGTGCCTGAGCACATTCCGGATAGTCCGTCAGCAGTCGATGACCGTTATAGTGAAAATCGCCAATTAACGGTACATCAATGCCCATACTGTCGAGATGCGCACGAATCTGTGGCACGGCAGCCGCCGCTTCCGGCGTATTGACGGTAATACGCACGAGTTCTGACCCGGCGCGTGCCAACTCGGCGCACTGGATGGCCGTTTTCAGCACATCAACAGTATCCGTATTTGTCATCGACTGTACGACGACTGGCGAATCACCACCGACTAGGACCTTGCCGACTTTAACAGCACGCGTTGGCCGACGGCAAACAGAACCTTTATTAGCTGTTGAATCTACAGACAAATTACCCACTCTCCGTTTATTTACTCTACGGTCACTCGAGCCACATCGTCCTTGCTACGCTTGGACAGATCAACTGTTTTGCCTTTGTACTGCAAGGTCACCTGACCGGCATTGCCGATGACCAGTGCAAAAGGGGGCTGACCATCAATCTCTCGCTGGCTACCCGCCTGGCTCAATTGCGAAAAAATTATTTCTCCGCTTTTATCACGAACCTCCACCCATGAAGGCTGGGTGAAACTGAACTTCAAAACGCTCCCCGAAGACGATTGGGGCGTTGGTGCAGGTGCAGGAGGCAAAGCAGAAGAGGGGGAAGCAGGCAGTGCTTGACCCGGTGGCACGGGTTCAACAGAAAGCACCGTCGTCTCTGGCGGAGTAACAACAGCTTCAGCCGCCTTGCCCTTGGTTTCCAACTTCGCTTGTGGAACAGCTTCGACAACCGTACCTTCATTCGGTTGTATAGCGGTTTTAAGTGCAGCTACCGTCGATTGCCACACTTCAACGGGAAAAAAAAAGTAGGCCAGCACCGCCAGAACCAGAACAATAAGGCCAGAAATCACTCTCAGGTAATCCCTGTTTTCAACCCTACCCTCCTGCGGAATCCTTATATTGGTAATTGCGGGCATTTCAAGATCTGGTGCTTGCGGCAAATTCAGACCATCCAGAATAATCATTAGCTTATCCGAATCCAAGCTCACTAAACGGGCGTAATTCCGAACAAAACCTCTGATAATGGTATTGCAAGGCAAGTGCAACCAGTCATCCGCCTCAAGTGCTTCTACCTGGCGCGGGCTCAACTTGAGTGCCTGGCTAACATCAACAACAGTCAGCCCCTTGGTCTCCCGAGCAGTCCGCAGTTGCTGACCAACGCCCGACACTACCGGGGGCGACGTCTCAACGGACGCGTTCCAAACCTCTGCCTGTTCCGACTCGCCAGACAACTCATCATCGCTTGCTCTCGATAAATTATTCTCCCCGCTCATTCGAAATTTCCTTTCAGAAATTCCTGATACTCAGGCGAGTCAGGATATTTGCGTCGCAACTGGGATGTGAAACTGGCTTCAGACTGACTGTCACCCAAGCGGCGTTGAACGCGCAAGTATAACCACAGCGCCTCCGCATTCGGATCGCTAAAACGAACCACTTCTGCCAACTGTTTTTTGGCTGCCTCATAGTTGCCACGCATGTAGCTGATAGTGGCCAACTGAAAATTCACTGTCGGGTTATCTGGCGAAAAACGCAAGCTCCTGCGGATATAGCTTTCGGCCAGATCCAACTCGCCAAGTTTGATATAACACGTTCCGGCGTTGAGGTTAGCTACTTCAGGAGTTTGGTATAAGGGGTTTTTTATTGCGCGCAAGAAATATTCAATTGACTCCTTCTCTCGTCCTGTATGACAAAGAAACCAACCGTAATTATTGCTGATTTCCGGATCTTTCTCATCCAGATTTAAAGCACGCTGAAAGTCTTTCTGGGCCGATTCCAACTCTTTGATGTGATAGAGCACAAGCCCTCGCGTACTATATGCTTGGGCATAATTCGGATTGATCGAGATCGCAATGGTCAGTTCCTCGAGAGCAACAATCAAGTTGCCACTCTGAAAATACAACGAGCCCAATTCAGTATGAAGCTTGGCACGTGTATGAACATCCTTTGGAACTGATAACGCAAGCGAATCTGCAGCGGGCGGGACGGATTTTTGGGCCAGCGCAGACTGCGACACACTCAGCGTTAAAACGCTCAGAAATAAGACAAAACTCAGACGAAGTACTCTCATCGCGTCCTAACCTCGTGAAGATCGATAATCCGGCGTGCTGTGCGCTGTGTTTTGTCAAGCACCTGACCGGCCAACTGCCCACACGCCGCGTCAATGTCATCACCACGCGTTTTTCGTGTCGTCGTTACCACTCCAGCACCCATGAGTATCTCAGCAAAGCGGCGAATTCGGTGAGCCGGCGAACGACGATAGTGCGAACCCGGAAACGGATTGAAGGGAATCAGATTGAATTTGCATGGCACATCGTGCGTTACTGCAAGCAGTTCTTGTGCGTGTACGTCGGAGTCATTCACTCCGTCAAGCATGACATATTCGAAGGTCACGAAGTCGCGTGGCGCCTTCTCAAGATAGCGATTGCATGCCGCCATCAATTCACGCAAGGGATATTTCCGGTTTATCGGCACCAATTCGTCACGCAATTTATCATTCGGCGCATGCAAAGATACTGCCAGGGCAACCGCACACTCGTCACGCAAGCGATCCATCACCGGAACCAGACCGGAGGTGGATACCGTTACCCGACGTCGCGACAAGCCATAGGCGTTGTCATCCAGCATCAGGCGCAAAGCCGTTACAGTATTTTCGAAGTTGGCCAGTGGCTCACCCATTCCCATCAACACCACATTGCTGATGATTCGCTCGTCCGCAGAAACAGCGCCCAACGCCCGATTAGCCTGCCACAACTGCCCGATGATCTCGGACACCGTCAAGTTACGATTAAACCCCTGTTTCCCGGTCGAACAAAAGGAACAATCAAGCGCGCATCCGGCCTGCGTTGAAACACATAAGGTTCCACGATCATCCTCTGGGATAAAAACGGTTTCGACAGCATTACCGCCGCCGACATCAAACAAAAACTTGCGCGTGCCATCGTCCGACAGCTTATCCGAAACGATGGCCGGCGGAACAACCGACGCCATGGCCTTGAGCTTTATGCGCAGGCTTTTGGCGATATCGGTCATTGCATCAAAATCATCCTGCCCGAAACGATGTATCCAGCGTAACACTTGCCTGGCGCGAAACGGCTTCTCGCCTTGTTCAGCAAAAAATGCTGTCAAGCCGGGCGCATCGAAATCGAGAAGATTGGCGGTCATGAAATAGCTAAAAACCGGTTTCTCCTGAGCTTAGCGGCCAGAGTAAACATTCATTCCCGGAAAGAAAAAACCGATTTCGACTTGGGCGGTCTCAGGAGCATCAGAGCCGTGAACCGCATTGGCGTCGATCGTTGTAGCGAAATCAGCACGGATAGTGCCTGCATCAGCTTTCTTCGGATCGGTCGCGCCCATCAGTTCGCGGTTTTTGGCAATCGCATCTTCGCCTTCAAGTACCTGAATCATCACCGGACCGGAAATCATGAACGCAACCAGATCCTTGTAGAACGGGCGCTCCTTGTGAACACCATAAAACTCACCGGCTTCCTGTGGCGACAACCACGCCATTTTAGAGGCGATAATCTTGAGCCCGTTGGTTTCAAAACGTGAATAAATCTTGCCAATTACGTTTTGCGCGACGGCGTCCGGTTTAATGATGGAAAGAGTGCGTTCAATAGCCATAAATTAATACTCCGCAATAGGAAAGGTTAAGAAAAACATTAAAAAATCAGGTGAATATATGAATAACCCTGAATTGTACCAACACTCTGACTGGAATGCCGAAATTGCTGATCAGGACGCTAAATCATATTTAGTATTTTGGACAACCAGATCGGCAAGTAGAAGTAACGCAAGTCTCGAAAACAACCATGGCCAGTTCGGCAATCCCCGATGCCACGTAGAGGTTCAAAAATTAGCCGGAAACACAGTAAAATCCCCAGCCTGAACCCGTTTCAAACGCTGAAACTTGCAGGCGATTGTAGCTACATGTAACATGAATCAGGCAATTAGCCCGTTCTGTTCAAGAACTTCTTAGGTCGTCGCCTATGCTCAATCAGCCACTGCAAGACCTTGATGCTTGGGTCGCTTTCTTCAGCAACGCCGAGATGCCGATTCTACGTCAAACGGCCCGGCGTCTCGAAGAAGCGCGTGCCAACATCGACAGTGTCAGTGGCCGCGATATCGCCAATATCGTACTGCAGGACCCGCTTATGGCCATTCGCGTCCTGGCCTACATTCAGCCTTTCCGTGGCAAGCATTTGCGTTCCGACATCACAACCATCGCCAACGCGATCATGATGCTTGGGATTGAACCTTTCTTCAACAAACTGCAAACGCCGGTCACCATCGAAGCCATGCTCAAGAACGAGCCGCAGGCCATGCTCGGCGTCTTGCAGCTTATCCGCCGTGTTCAGCGCGCATCACATTACGCCCACGACTGGGCTTTTGAACGGCACGACATGAACACCGAGGAGGTCGCGCTCGCGGCACTTTTGCATGATCTGGCCGAAATTCTGCTGTGGTGCTTCGCCCCCAAACTGGCTATTGCCATCCGCGACCGGCAAGACGCCAACAAAACTCTGCGCAGTTCGACAGTGCAGGAAGACGTCCTCGGCATCCACCTCTTTGATCTGCAGTTGGCGTTATGCAGTGCATGGCATCTTCCGGACTTGCTCAACACGCTGATGGACGATGCCAACGCACACTTGCCACGAGTTCAGAATGTAACCCTGGCGGTCAACCTCGCTCGCCATTCAACCAGTGGCTGGGACAACGCCGCGCTTCCGGATGACTTCAGTGCCATTGAAAAATTGCTTCATATCAGTCGTGAAACACTGATTAAGCGGCTAGAGATCCCACCCGAATACATGGAAAAATACCTTGCCAAAATGAACGAAGCACCGCAGGAAGTCACTCCAACGAACGACAAAACGCAGTAACATTTACACCCAAATAACTTCAGATCCATTTTTCAGGGAGACTTAAATGGCAATCACCAGCCTGCTTTTTTTCGGCGCCATCGGTGTAGTCGCAATCTACGCCGTCATGCTCTACAACGGCCTTGTCACCCTCAAGCACGGCGTGGCCAAGGCCTGGGCCAACATTGATGTTCTGCTCAAACAGCGCCATGACGAGTTGCCCAAGCTGGTTGAGGTTTGCAAGCAATACAAGCAATTTGAACAAGAAACATTGCAACGCGTGATCGAAGCCCGATCGCAAGTTCACTCCGCACGCGAAACCCAGAACATCGGCGCACTGGGCGAAGCCGAAGGCGCATTACGCATGGGTCTTGGGAAACTGTTTGCAGTGGCAGAAGCCTACCCGGAACTTAAGGCCAATGAGAATTTCATGCAACTGCAGCAGCGCATTACTAGCCTGGAAAATGCCATTGCTGACCGGCGCGAGCTGTACAACGAGTCAGTCAATATCAACAACGTGCGTGTCGAGCAGTTCCCGGATGCCGTGATTGCACGTATGTTCAGTTTTGAGCTCAAACCCCTACTGGAATTTTCAACGGTCGAAAAATCCGACATCGACATGAAGCAGCTATTCAGCTAAATACGCTTTTCAGTTCATCATTCTCAGCCCACACTCAATATGCTCGTTAGTCTGCGGCGCGAGTACGGCCAGTTCGTCACATCGGGCGCCCAGCTACTGCTGATCGCGATTGGCGCAAAACTGGAATCGCGCACGGCGTGGATTGTCTGTATTGCCGTGATGGCCGTCATCAGCATTTTCGCCTGGGCCTCTACCCTGCGTCGTCGCCGGGCCATCTCCGACACGCCCACCTCACATGTTGCTTCGGCGGCTCAGGGTTATGTCGAGCTGTGCGGCACCGGCAAGCCGCTGGACTCGCCGCCCCTGCTCTCGCATCTGACTGCACTACCCTGTCTGTGGTACCGCTATCAGGTAGAAGAAAAAAATGGCGATGATAAGTGGCACAACGTCAGCAAAGGCGAAAGCGAAGTTTCTTTTATCCTTGATGACGGCACTGGCCGTTGTGTTATTGATGTTGAAGGTGCTGAAATTCTTACCCGGCACAAAGAAACCTGGACAAAAGATCGCTACCGTTATACCGAATGGAAACTCCTGATAAATGATCAGGTCTATGCGCTGGGCGAATTCAGGACCATTGGCGGAAGCAGACTGGAACTGGATGCCAACCGCGACATCAACGGGCTGCTTTCTGAATGGAAGAAAGATCAGGCCACACTGCTCAAACGATTCGATCTGAACGCCGACGGCAGCATCGATATGAAGGAATGGGCTCTGGCGCGCCAGGCGGCCAAGAGAGAAGTCACAAAACTGCATCGCGAAGCGCGTAACGAGGCCGACGTGCACACCCTGCGCTGCCCTGATAGCGAAAAACTCTTCCTGCTCTCTAACCTGGATCCGGACAAAATCGCCCGACGCTATCTATGGTGGTCAATTTTTCATATTGCGGTATTTTTTGGCTCACTGGCTGCCCTGCCTTGGCTCTGGAATCAGAGCTTCTAGCCAGTTGCCACGTTACAATCCCGCCTTCACAAACGGGAATACCATGAACCACCAACGCTACACACTGCCTTTACTCGTCGCCATTGCCGCTCTGTTTTTTTCAGGCTGTGCCAGCAAACCGCCTGTAGCACCGTTCACTCCCAAGCCGGTAAAAATTGGCCTGGCGCTGGGTGGAGGCGCGGCGCGTGGTTTTGCCCACATTGGTGTTATCAAGGTTCTGGAAGCTCAGGGCATCGTACCCGATATCATTGCCGGCACCAGCGCCGGCGCCGTAGTCGGCGCGTTATACGCCGCCGGCAATAACGGTTTTGAACTGCAGAAACTGGCACTCAAACTTGACGAGTCGAAAATCAGCGACTGGTCAGTGCCCGACCGTGGCGTGCTTAAAGGCGATGCCCTGCAGCAATTTGTTAATGACGCTGTAGCACACCGTCCGATCGAGAGTCTGAAAAAACCGTTTGGCGCCGTTGCCACCGATTTGAACAGTGGTGAAAGCATCCTCTTCCGTACGGGCAACACCGGCATGGCTGTCCGCGCTTCAGCCACTGTTCCCGGCGTCTTCAGGCCGGTCAGTATCAACGGGCGGGAATACGTCGACGGCGGCCTGTCCAGCCTGATTCCGGTACGCAGCGCCCGCCAGATGGGCGCCGACGTTGTAATCGCCGTCGACATCTCGGCCAAACCGGGCAACCAGCCGGTTAAGGGTACGCTCGACATCCTTCTGCAAACCTTCACCATCATGGGGCAGAATCTTGCCCGTTACGAGCTCAGGGACGCCGATGTGGTAATCCGTCCGCAGGTCGGCGGGTTTGGCTCGACTGATTTTCAGGCACGACACGATGCCATCCTCGAAGGCGAGAAAGCCGCACAGGCGGCATTGCCACAGATTCGAGAAGCGCTCAAAAAAGCGGCAGGTGGGTAGCCGACTTATTAGCTGAAATAGCGTCCAGGCCGATGATTTATGGTGAGCAGCATATTCAGAACCAACGCACCGAGGATTGATAGAGCGACCCTGTTGAGATCAACCACAAAAAAGGCACCACAGACGATAAAAGCATCGGCAATCATCTGCAAGGTTCCGGCACGCCAGCCCCTTTTCTTTTGCAGGTAAATAGCCAACACACCGATTCCACCGAGGCTTGCCTGGTGACGAATCAACATCAGCAGGCCCGCACCCGCAAGCAAGCCGCCAAGAACAGCAGCAAAAACGGGGTCGATACTGCTGATATGAATCCAGCGCGGAAGCCACTCGCTGTAAAGCGAAAGCAATGCGACAGCGCAAAAAGTCTTGAGTGTAAACGCCTTGCCAAGCGCCAGAAAACCGAAAATGTAGAAAGGTATATTGATAAGAAAATACAGCACCCCGAACGAAATACCGCTAGCGTAATAGGCGAGAAAAGCCAAACCGGCCGTGCCGCCCGTGAGCAACCCGGCTTGTCGAAACAGGATAATGGCGAAGGCCACGAGCAGCGTCCCCGTCAGCAGCGCTTGAACATCTTCGAGAAAATTGTGTTTGAGCGTGTTATTCATTTGCTTTGATGATGAGGCTGATTCCGGAGTGTAGTTTTGCGCCATGAATTCAGCGATTCACAGTAGAAAAAAGGGTCCTCTTCAACTAGTTCTCCAGTGTCTCCCAGCGTTCCAAAAGCAGCAACAACTCATCGTCGATCTCAGTCAGCCGCAGCGAAATGCGCTGCGCTTCCTGCGCGTCAGCCTGATACAGCGCCGGATCCTCCAACCTTAGACCGATCCCCTTCTGCTCCTGCTCCAATGCCGCAATGCGCTCAGGCAATTCTGCAAGCTCACGCGCTTCTTTGTAGCTCAGTTTGCGGCCGCTATCAGCCTTGGCCTTGGATATCTGCACCGGCGCGATGGGCCCGGCACGTTTTGTCGTCGGCACGGCTTCTGCGGCACGCCGCTTGATCTGATAATCCGCCCAGTCCTGATACCCACCGGCGTATTCATGCCACGAACCGTCGCCCTCGGCGGCAATGGTCTGCGTCACCACGTTGTCGATAAATGTCCGGTCATGGCTGACGAGAAACAAAGTTCCCTTGTAATCCTGCAACAACTGTTCAAGCAGTTCGAGTGTTTCGATGTCGAGGTCGTTAGTCGGCTCATCGAGCACCAGTACGTTGGCCGGGCGCGCAAACAGGCGCGCCAGCAAAAGTCGATTGCGCTCACCACCGGAAAGGGATTTCACCGGCGACCGGGCGCGCTGCGGCGCAAACAAAAAGTCCCCCAGATAACCGATCACGTGTTTCTTCTCGTTACCTATCTCAACATAATCCGAGCCAGGTGAGATCACGTCGATCAAGGCGGCTTCTTCATCTAACTGCGTGCGAAACTGGTCGAAATAGGCCACCTCAATTTTGGTGCCAAGCCGCACCGTGCCGGCATCCGGGGCAAGTTCGCCGAGAATCAGGCGTAACAGAGTCGTCTTACCAGCACCATTGGCACCGATAAAGCCGATCTTGTCTCCTCGCTGCAAGCGGCAGGAGAAATCGCGCACGATAACTTTTTCACCAAAAATTTTGCTTACACCATTGAGCTCAGCCACCAGCTTGCCGCTCTTGTCACCCGAATCCAGTGCCAATTCGACTTTGCCTTGCTGCTCACGCCGCGCAGCACGGTCGCGGCGCAATTGCTCCAAACGCAGCACCCGGCCTTCATTACGCGTACGTCGCGCCTCAACCCCTTTGCGAATCCAGACTTCTTCCTGCGCCAGAAACTTGTCAAACTTAGCACTCTGGATCGCCTCGTCGTGCAGGATCATCTCTTTCTTGGCCTGATACGCTGCAAAACTGCCGGGACACGACAGCAGTCGCCCGCGATCCAGCTCGACAATACGCGTCGCCACGCGATCCAGAAAGCGCCGGTCGTGGGTGATGAATACCAGCGCCACGCCTGACGAGATTAGCATCTCCTCAAGCCACTCAATGGCACCGATGTCCAGGTGGTTGGTTGGCTCGTCGAGCAGCAACATCTCCGGTGAAATGGCCAGAGCCTGTGCCAGTGCCAGACGCTTTTTTTGTCCGCCGGAGAGTGTGCCGACTGTCGCATCGGGGTCGAGCGAGAAGCGTTGAATTACGCGCTCGGCCTGCGCCTCGAATGACCATGCATTGCGCGATTCCAGTTCACCCTGCAAGTGATGCAGGCGGTCGAGCAAAACCTCGTGATCATCGGCAGATTCGGCCATGGCATGTACAACGGCATGGTACTCGGCGAGCAGCGCCGAGATTTCACCCATGCCCGCGACGACTGCTTCAAAAACCGTAAGTTCCGGGTTGAACGGCGGCTCCTGCGGCACATAACCCATACGCATACCCGGTTCGCGCCACACCGTACCATCGTCAAGAGAACCCTGACCTGCCAGCGCCCGTAGCAATGAAGATTTGCCAGTACCGTTGCGCCCGATCAGGGCAACACGTTCGCCGGGGTCAAGCTGGAAATCGGCGTGGTCAAGGAGTGGCACATGGCCATAGGCTAGCGATGCATTGGATAAAATCAGATGCGGCATGAAGGGGAGTTACTTTCCAGAAGGCTGGGACAATTGTTTGAGGTCGACAATAATCTCCGAGGAGTGCTTCGAGGTATCGACCTTGAGATAATTTTTTGCAATTTTACCCTGTGCATCGATCAGGAAGGTATAACGACGCGCAAAACGCACCACCATCCAATCCGCGTAAGCGCCATAACGCTTGGCCACTAACCCGTCGTTATCAGCGAGCAGCGGGAAAGGCAGGTGATATTTTTTGGCGAATTCAGCGTTCGATGCGGCGTCAGCAATGCTCACACCGACAATCTGTGCGCCCAGTGCAGTCAACTGCGTCATGTCGTCACGGAAGCTGCAGGCTTCTTCGGTGCAGCCCGGAGTATCATTTTTTGGATAAAAGTAAAGCACCAGCCACTTGCCGCGAAAACTCTCCAGCGAAACCTCACGCCCGCTCTGATCGGGCAACACAAAAGCCGGCGCAACACTTCCTACTACGGGCACGTCTTGAGCCTGTGCCATATTGTTCGATGCCGCAACAAACAGCAGCATGCACATGAAAAATCGATTAATCATCATTACTCTCCTTGGTAAAGCTGGCAGCAAAGCCGCGCATCGCGCTAGAATACGCCCCGACCTCCTCGTAGCATAATGGATAGTGCACGCGCCTCCTAAGCGTGAGATATGGGTTCGATTCCCGTCGAGGAGGCCAACAATTGTTCTGTATCCCCTAGCGTTGCACAGCTAATTTTCCCCTAATTTTAGATCGCTATCCTTCAGGAGTTGCGCGATCCCTCACGACTCATAGCAACACCATCTTGTATTTCTGGAGGACCCTATTTTGTTATCCGTACAGCAACTCCGACGAGTTCTTGCCTATTTTTTCCTACTGACCTACCTGGTTTTGCTGACCATCACATGGGACGGAGTCGATTTTGCCTCGGCACGAGGAGAGGGTGCGTTGGTGTTCGGATTCGCGGTCGCCGTCTGGCTCTCGTACGCGGTCATCTACCTGCTGCCTGCACTGATTCTCACCAAGTTCGTCGACAAACTCGTTCACCGCAAGCGCGAACCGGCGAACCGGATCGTCCTCTACCCCTTGGCTATCCTCAGTACCGGCATCACCACACTGTTCTTCTACGCTAACGCCAAGCTCTATTCACTCTACGGCATGTTCGTCAACAGTTTCGTGATCAATCTGGTGACCACACCGGGCGGTCTCGAATCACTGGGTGCCAGCAATGCCTCCAACGCCACCTTTGTCTTTATTGCTCTGGCGTTTTTGTTGTTGCAAACGGCACTGTTGACGTTGACGCTCTTCGCCTATCGTAAATTCGGTGAACCGCGCTGGGTGCCGCGCCGCTTCTTTGCCGGTCTGCTGATTTTGTTTGCCATCACCACCGTCAGCGAGCGTTTTGTCTACGCCTACACCACGGCCACCGGCATTACCAGCGTGACCTCACTGACACTGAAAGTACCCTACTACATTGGCTTGACGGCACGCGGTTTGCTCAGCAAACTGGGCGTCAAGGTGGATCGTACCAAGACCTTCCAGCTGGCGCAGGGCAGCCTGAATTACCCGCTCAATCCACTCGATGTTGTCAAGCCAGCCAAGCCGCTTAATATCGTCTGGCTGGTCTCGGAATCCTGGCGAGCCGATACGCTGGATGCCGAAATCATGCCCCACACCTGGGCCTTCGCCCAAAACGCCACACGCTTTACCCACAACTACAGCGGCGGCAACGGTACCCGTGTCGGCATGTTCACGATGTTCACCGGCATTCCTGGCAATTATTGGTTCCCCGTGCTGGCTGAACGTAAAGGTGCGCCGATCATCGACGTGCTCCAGGCGCAGGATTACCAGATGAGCTTTTACACCAGCGCCAAGTTCTCTTATCCCGAATTCGATGCGAGCATCTTCAGCCAGGTGCCGGCCGCGCAACTGCATGAAATCCCCGGCGGTGCGCAAGGATGGGAAAAAGACCAACAGAATGTCAGCAGCCTGCTCAAATTCATCGACACGCGCGACAGAAACCGCCCGTTTTTCACCTTCATGTTTTTCGAATCGCCCCATGCACGCTATTATTTTCCGCCTGAGAGCGTGATTCGCACCCCCTATCCGGACGATATTAATTACTTCACATTGAGCCGGGAACAGCTGGCCAGCCAGATTCATCTCATCAAAAACCGCTATATCAATTCGGTGCATCATCTGGACAGCCAGTTTGGTCGGGTATTTGATTACCTGAAGAAAAACGATCTGCTCGACAGCACGATTGTTTTGATGCTGGGCGATCATGGCGAGGAATTCCTGGAGAACGGTCGCTGGGGCCACAACTCGGCGTTTACTGACCAGCAGACTCGTACGCCGCTCGTCCTCTGGGTACCCGGAATGAAACCCGAGGTCTA
>JBBRDR010000024.1:0-29944 GCA_038203745.1 Burkholderiales bacterium
TGCCCCCGTGCTGCCGTTCGACTTGCATGTGTAAGGCATGCCGCCAGCGTTCAATCTGAGCCAGGATCAAACTCTTCAGTTCAAACCCTGTTTAACTCTCGCTTGACGTCCTGCAGATCCTAAGACCCACAGACTTTTTACATCGTGCGAGTTACTTCATCTTTTTGCGTCATTGCCTAAGCAATGATCAACAAGACCAAGAACCCACACCTATCGATTGTCTAATTTTTAAAGAGCGTACTGCTTGGTTGCGGGGACAGGATTTGAACCTGTGACCTTCGGGTTATGAGCCCGACGAGCTGCCAGACTGCTCCACCCCGCGTCCGATAAAGAGGGCGCATTCTAGCAATCCTCAACACCCTCGTCAACACTAACTTGCACACTTTTTGCTTGTCAGTCCGTTTCCGAAAAGACCCGCCGTGTTGCGAGGGGGCGAACTATAGCAAAGCTCACGACAAGCCGTCAACATAATTTCCTCAATTAACGAATCAAAGTATTATTTCAAATCTGTACATCTATATGCATGCCCCCTTTGGGTCGAGCAGCCCGAAATCTAAATCGTTACAATTCAATCTCTATTAATGGCTTAATAAAATGAATACCGAACCAGAAAAACAACGACAAGGCATCCAGTCTATTGAAGTGGGCACACGTCTGCTGCGTGCTCTTGCTGCCAATGGCCGCGCAATGATGCTGCGAGACTTGGCTAAAAATGCGGGCATGCCTGCAGCAAAGGCTCACCGTTATCTTGTCAGCTTCATGCGCATGGGGCTGGTTGAACAAAATTCCAATACAGGGCGATATGATTTGGGTGAATTTGCGCTCGAACTTGGTCTGGCAAGTCTTGCCCGAATCGACCCCGTTCGTTTGGCCGAACCAATTCTTAATGATCTTTGTGAACAAATCGGAGAAACCGTTGCACTCGCCATGTGGGGCAATCATGGTGCAACCTGCGTTCGCTGGGTTGAAGCCGTTGGCCCAATCACCATCACATTGCGTACGGGGGTTGTGCTTCCACTGACGACCTCAGCCACAGGCCTAGCTTTTGCAGCTTTTTATCGCCCCCCCTACATAAAGAAACTTCTCAATGCTGAATTGCAGGCAAAGGCGGAGTCCACTAATACAACTTTGGCGGATTTAACCCGCACACTTGAAAGCCAGCTCGAAGCAATACGCCGTCAGGGCATATCGCGGGCCAGCGGAAGCCATACCCCTGGAATCAACGGATTTAGTGCGCCGGTTTTTGATCACACGGGCGGAATGATCGCTGCGATAACTTCACTTGGAACCATTGGCAACTTCGACACAGAGTGGGACAGCCCGCTGTCAAAAAGCATCAAGGAAGCCGCTGCGGCACTATCCAAACGGCTAGGCCGTGGCGAATCAGAAGAATCCTCCCAAGCCAGCAAGGAAAGCAGCACTTCACGGAAAGTATAAGAAATCTTTAGAATTGACTTGAGCTAAGCTAACTGGATCTGTATAATTCGCGGCTTCCAAAATGGAAATGCGCCCGTAGCTCAGCTGGATAGAGTACTTGGCTACGAACCAAGGGGTCGGGCGTTCGAATCGCTCCGGGCGCACCACTATTTAGGAATAGTATAAAACAGTTAGGCC
Organism: Burkholderiales bacterium; assembly: GCA_038203745.1. Classification (GTDB taxonomy): domain Bacteria; phylum Pseudomonadota; class Gammaproteobacteria; order Burkholderiales; family Rhodocyclaceae; genus Propionivibrio. Next base: position 1,615 of record JBBRDR010000024.1, read on the forward strand.
AATCTTCGGATTGGCCTTTTTGTTTTCTGGCGACGCTGTGGCAAATTTGTGCCGTTGAATTTACTACGCTTGCGCTCTGCAAACCCGCCTGCCACAATCCCAAGCAGCCAGAATATCTATGTCCGTGATTACTAAAAACGTGTTCCGAGTGCTTTCCTGACTGTTTACGGATCATGGCCACAGCTTCTGAATTGAGCGGAACGGCAATCGCCCTCCGCGCCTTTGCCTGATCAGGATGAATCCAAGCCACTCCCCGCTCTAGATCAACTTGCGACCAGAGCAAGCCTGTTACGTTTGCACGCCGCAATCCGGTTGCCAACTAGAATGCCGCCATGTCGACGAGGTGAGATGGTAGTTCTGCAAGTAATCGCGGCGCCTCTTCTCTCGACAAGAAGCGGATGCGTCGGGTCGGTTCCTTCAACATACAAATCTGTGGCGTCTTATCGAGCCATTCCCATTCATTGACGCTCTTACGCTTCGCGCTAACCTTGCTTCGTCAGGATCAGCAATACCCAAAACCTAGTCTGCGCGAACGTCAGAAAACCGCAGACCGATTGCCTGACTATCGAGCCTCTTTGCTCAGGCTTGTTCCTCTGGGCTAAATGCGATTGCCCTGATGGATGGGAAACCCTTGTAGTCACGGGCTTATCGTGACGTAAAAAGTCGCTCCCGTTTAACAGCAGTATCGTTTGTCCACACGGTGTGGGATAGAATTGCCACACATGACTTCGACATCCTGAGTCCAGACCCGATTCATCGGAGCACCGTGTATGGCCACCCGGAAGAGAAACCCGATGCAAATACAAGCAGAAAAAAACTTCGGACGCCCTGACGCCGGCTGGCGACTGCGTTTGTACATCATCATATTCGAGGCTGACACCCGTGCCGGATACATCTTTGATCTGGCACTCCTGGCCATGATCATGATCAGCGTCACGGTTGTCATGCTCGACAGTGTCCAATCCATCAGCACCCGCTGGGGCGATCTGTTCACGCTGCTCGAGTGGTTCTTCACCGCCGTTTTTAGCGTCGAATACGTACTGCGCCTGATCTGTGTGCGCCGCCCGCAGCACTATGCACGCAGTCTGTTCGGCGTGATCGACCTGCTCTCCATCCTGCCTACTTATCTGGCCCTGTTTATTCCGGGGTTGCATACCTTGATGGACGTGCGCGTACTGCGCATGTTGCGTATCTTCCGTATCCTCAAACTGGGCGCCTACGTCACCGAGTTTGGCGAACTGGGAAACACCATTCGCGCCACACGTCGAAAAATTGCCGTTTTTCTGTCCTTTGTCCTGATCGTCGTCGTGATCATGGGTACCTTGATGTATGTGGTCGAAGGGCCAAGCAACGGTTTCACCAGCGTCCCGGTCTCAATCTATTGGGCAATCACCACCCTGACCACGGTCGGATTCGGCGACATTACACCGAAGACCGATCTTGGGCGTCTGGTCTCCTCGGTAATGATGCTGATGGGCTGGGGAACGCTGGCTGTACCAACCGGCATCGTCAGCGCAGAATTTGCGGCACGACGCCTGCATGCGGAAGTCACGACCCGGACCTGCCACGAATGTCTCTCCGAAGGCCATCTAACACAGGCTAAATTCTGCCGCGACTGCGGCGCGATATTACCGCCCTACCAGATTGACACCCGCGAACACTGAACGCAGTCCATCACGCCAAGTTAATTACTCTGCTTTCTCCTGCTCAATGCCGAGGAGGTTAGTGTCTCTACGTGGGTTAAATTTGGATGCAAATTCCTAGGGCTAGTGGGTCAGTTTTAAATGCACGTCCACAAGCGATGCCTACTGAGTGAGCTTTGCTGCGCGCATTACATTGCGACAGAGGAATACTAAACCTGCTCTGCTCCTGTTCCGGTTGCTCCACTCGAGCTTTCTTCCCTATCGATCCGGCAGCAGACTTCCGTAGCTGAAATCAACCCGGCGCATTCGGGTTGCGGTGCGCCCAACCGGTCAGGCGCTTTTCAAGAACCGCGAAAAACTCATACATCACGACACCCATAACGCCGATTACGATCAGGCCGGCGAATACCAACGGCATGTTCATCGACGAACTGGCGGACATCATGAGATAGCCAATGCCAAGATTTGAGGCAACCGTTTCGGCGATGACCGAGCCGACAAAGGCCAGGGCAATTGAGACCTTGAGCGAGGCGAAGAAATACGGCAGAGAGCGCGGCAGACCGACCTTGATTATGATGTTCCAGCGATTGGCACCAAGCGAACGCAGCACGTCTTCAAGCTCGGGTTCCAGCGTTGCGAGTCCAGCGGCCACATTGACGACGACCGAGAAAAACGAGATCAGGAATGCGGTCAGTATCACCGGCACGGTACCGATACCGAACCTGACGACAAGTACCGGCACGAAGGCGGCAAGCGTTGTTATCAGTCTCTGGGTCGCGTGCATCACCTTTTGAGGGCACTTCAATGAGTACATTCCAATCCAGGTTTGAGTCTGAGCGATCGGTTTTGACTCTGAACTATTTATCAAAAAGGTTTTAGAGTTTTGGTGGTGGATCGGTGGCTAGAGGGCGACGCGGTGGGTAACGGTTTTATTGTTATACACGGCAAGGCGCCCGGTTCGCCACGAGGCGAACTGTCCACATAATCATCACCTTTTTCCGTCACTTTTTGTCTAATCAGGCGGCTGTTTTCGATCGGTTAAAAATTGTTTTGAAGAGAGTTGTGCGATCGTCGTTCAGACGCTTCGCGGCCTCATTGTCGCTCATGGCGCCAGCGTAGGCCTCAAGTTTTTCGAAGGTGATGCCGGGCTTTAGGAATTGTTCAGCCAGAGGCAGCGACTTGAGCTTTTCATACAGGGTCATCATTAGTTTGTACGGATAGCATTTGCGTTGACGGCCCTTGGCATCAGTGATGGTCTCCGCGTATAGGCACGGGCGGTGGAAGTTGATGTAGGAATTGAGATGATCCCGGCAGAATTCATTGACCGGTGTGGCGAAGCGTTGCGGAATATGGCCGTAGCCCAAGTGCTTACGGACAATGGCGTTATTCTTGGATTCTGCTTGGGCGTTATCGTTGCTGTGCCGGGAGCGTGATTTGGTTTGCTCTTCGACGAGTAATTTGTTGAGCAATTTCACGACCGGCGCATTGATGAATTCCGAGCCGTTATCGCTGTGAAATCCGTGAATGACAAACGGGAAACTCTCCAGCAGAGCTTCGAGCACGGGGATGAGGAAGGCTTCGCTGATGCGTTCGCAGGTGGCCACGCCCTCGTACTGGGTGATGCAATCCATGGCATTGATGTGATTGACGCCTTTAATTCCATCCAGATCGCCCTGATGAACCGTGTCCACGCGCAGGTAGCTTGGCCGGTTATTGGGCGTGGGCGTGGGCGCACAGCGCTCGCCGATCGGAACGGTCACCGGGCGGGTCTTGGTCCAGACCTATCGCTGGTTCCGGTAGCGTGGGCGCTGACGCAGGTTGTACAGGTGTGCCGCCGAGATCGTCGCCAGGCGCTCGTAACGGGCGTCACCGAAGAGACCGTAGGCACGATCCATAAGCTTCTTGGTCACTAATCCCGACAGAGTTCCATGCAAGGTGCCAGTCTGCGCCAGCAGGCGCACATCAGCTCCCGTGTAGGTGGAGGCAAGACTAGTGCGCGAACCTTGGTAACGTTTGACCAGCGGACGTCCTTCGCTGCCCCGTTTGACGAGCCGGCTGATCTATTGCCGCGAATAACCGCTGACACGCTCAAGGAAGTGCAGAACAAGGGCCTTGTCGGCACGCCGCAACTGACCATAGCTAAGCCGTCAGACCGTGCGTGCGATGAACGCGTAGCGCTCATCTGCCGCTACCGTGAAATCCATCGCTACCGTGCCGCTCAAAAAGAACCTGCAAATCAGCCAGGGTTCGCAATTGTTCGCCGTTCATGTCGATCACCATGCCTCGTAGCATGATCGATCCCAGCAATATGCTCAGACTCAAACCCCGTTGGATTCACGCCCCTCGCTCAAACTCAAACCCCATTGGACAATGCTCAATGTTGACTTGAACGAGGAGGTACGTATAATGCGGCCTTCTTTGATGCCGCAGCTAGCTCGTGCGGCAAAGAAGGCGCGTAGCTCAGCTGGTTAGAGCACCACCTTGACATGGTGGGGGTCGTTGGTTCGAGTCCAATCGCGCCTACCAAACACTTAAAGCCAGAGCGAGTCTCTGGCTTTATTCATTTCTAGGGTCGCATTATGCCGGTCATTACACTGCCTGATGGTTCTCAACGGGAATTCGCGCAGCCGGTTACGGTTGCCGAAGTGGCTCAAAGCATTGGCGCCGGGCTGGCGAAAGCCGCACTGGCCGGTAAAGTTGATGACCGCATCGTTGATACTTCATTCCTGATCGAAGCAGACGCCCGACTGGGTATCATCACCGATAAAAACCCGGAAGGCCTTGAGATCATTCGTCACTCGACGGCTCACCTGCTGGCCTATGCCGTCAAAGGCTTGTTCCCAGAAGCTCAGGTCACGATCGGCCCGGTGATTGAAAACGGCTTTTACTACGACTTTGCCTACTCACGCCCGTTCACACCGGAAGACTTGGTCGCCATCGAAAAACGTATGGGCGAACTGGCCAAGCGCGACATCCCGGTGACCCGTGAGGTGTGGAAGCGCGATGATGCAACAGCCTTCTTCAAGTCAATCGGCGAGCACTACAAGGCTGAACTGATTGCCGCCATCCCCGAAGGGCAGGAGGTATCGCTCTACCGCGAAGGTGAATTCGTCGACCTCTGCCGTGGCCCGCACGCCCCGTCGACGGGTAAGCTCAAGGTCTTCAAGCTGATGAAGGTGGCCGGCGCCTATTGGCGCGGTGATCAGAATAAAGAACAGTTGCAGCGCATCTACGGTACGGCCTGGGCGAAGAAAGAAGAGCAGGACGCTTACATCCATATGCTGGAAGAAGCCGAGAAGCGCGATCACCGTCGTCTCGGTCGGCATCTGGAACTCTTTCACCTGCAGGACGAAGCCCCCGGCATGGTCTTCTGGCACCCCAAGGGCTGGGCCATGTGGCAGCAAGTCGAGCAATATATGCGCCGCGTCTATCAGGACAATGGCTACCAGGAAGTGAAGTGCCCGCAGATTCTCGACCGCAGCCTGTGGGAGAAATCCGGCCACTGGGAGAACTTCAAGGACAACATGTTCACCACCGAGTCGGAGAAGCGCGAATTCGCGATCAAACCGATGAATTGTCCGGGCCACATTCAGATTTTCAATATCGGTCTGCGCAGTTACCGTGACCTGCCGCTGCGCTATGGCGAATTCGGTTCCTGCCATCGCAACGAGCCTTCGGGCGCCCTACACGGCATTATGCGTGTGCGCGGCTTCACGCAGGATGATGGCCATATTTTCTGTACCGAAGACCAGATTCAATCCGAAGTTACGTCCTTTAATGCTCTGGTGCGCAATGTCTATGCCGATTTCGGCTTTTACGACATCATCGTCAAGCTGGCCCTGCGCCCGGCCAAGCGCGTGGGCTCTGATGAGGTGTGGGACAAGGCTGAACTCGCATTGCGCGAAGCGCTGAAAGCATCCGGCCTGGAATGGGAAGAACTGCCCGGTGAAGGCGCTTTTTACGGCCCGAAAATCGAATTTCACATCAAGGATGCGATTGGCCGCTCCTGGCAGTGCGGTACGGTACAGGTCGACTTCTCGATGCCGCAGCGTCTGGGGGCCGAGTATGTCGGCGAAGACAACGCCCGGCACACACCGGTCATGCTGCATCGCGCCATACTGGGTTCGCTCGAGCGCTTTATCGGGATTCTGATCGAGAACTGTGCCGGCGCCATGCCTTTGTGGCTCTCGCCGGTTCAAACCGTGGTGCTGAATATCTCCGAAAAACAGTCAGAGTATGCTGAGCATGTTGCGGAAACGCTACGTCGCGCAGGTCTTCGTGCCGAATCCGATTTGCGCAACGAGAAAATAACCTATAAAATACGCGAACATAGCTTGAACAAGCTGCCTTACCAGATCGTCGTAGGCGATAAGGAAATGGCAGCAAATCTGGTGGCCGTGCGTACACGCGGCGGTCAGGATCTTGGGCAAATGCCGCTCGAGACTCTGATCGAGCGACTTCTTGGTGAAGTCGCGGCGCGAAGTGGCACGGCTTAATTTTTGTCAGAACAAGGAGCGGAACCATCGCACTGCAAAAGGCGCAACGCGTTAACGAAGAGATCAACGCACCGGAAATTCGACTGGTAGGTGAAGAAGGCGAAGCGCTTGGAATAACAAGCGTTAGAGAAGCCTTACAGTTGGCCGAAGAAGCAGGGGTTGACCTGGTAGAGATTGCACCGATGGCGCAACCTCCAGTTTGCCGGATCATGGATTACGGCAAATTTAAATATCAGGAACAAAAGCGTCAGCATGAGCAAAAACTCAAGCAGAAGCAGGTTCAGGTCAAGGAAGTAAAATTCCGTCCCGGTACCGACGAAAACGACTACCAGATCAAGTTGCGCAACATGACGCGCTTTTTGCAGGAAGACGATAAAGTCAAAGTGACATTGCGTTTTCGTGGTCGTGAAATGGCGCACCAGGAAATCGGTATGCGCCAGATCGAGCGCATCAGAACTGATCTTATGGACTTTGCTGCAGTCGAGCAGATGCCCAAGATGGAAGGTCGTCAGATGGTGATGATTCTGACGCCGAACAAGAAGAAATAGTTTTAGTAGCAAGTAGTAGCATTACCCACAAGTGGTTTCAGGTCAACAAGCACTCCCGTCGGGGGACACCTGCCGCCATGTTTATAAATAGGAGCATTCAATGCCCAAAATGAAGACCAAGAGTGGCGCCAAAAAGCGCTTCAAGGTCAGCGCTAGCGGCCGCATCAAGCGCGGTCAGGCGTTCAAACGCCACATCCTGACCAAGAAAACCACCAAAGCCAAGCGTCACTTGCGCGGCATGACCGGAGTGCATGACTCCGACAAGGCCATGGTTCGTGCCATGATGCCTTACGCTTAAGGAGATTAAAGATGCCCCGAGTTAAACGTGGTGTAACGGCGCGCGCGCGCCACAAAAAAATTATTGCACTGGCCAAGGGTTACCGTGGTCGCCGCAAGAATGTATATCGCATCGCCAAACAGGCGGTAATGAAGGCCGGTCAGTATGCTTACCGTGACCGTCGCCAGAAAAAACGTCAGTTCCGTGCGCTGTGGATTGCCCGTATCAACGCGGCAGCCCGTGAACTCGGCCTAAAGTACAGCACTTTCATGAACGGCCTGAAGAAGGCGCAGATCGAAGTCGACCGCAAGGTTCTGGCTGATCTGGCCGTTTTCGACAAGCCGGCATTTGCCGCTCTGGCCATTCAGGCCAAAGCACAACTCGGCGCCTGATTGAACGCGTGTTAAAAAGGGAGGCTCGCGCCTCCTTTTTTTTCGATGACGTCTTAAAAACTCATGCACAACCTTGATCAAATAGCACAAGAAGCTGCCGCCGCCTTTGTAGCGACGAATGACCCCGATGCGCTCGAGCAAATCAAGGCTCGTTACCTTGGCAAAAGCGGTCAGATTACTGAACTGCTGAAAGGCATGGCCAAGCTGTCGGCGGAAGAGCGCAAGCCGGCAGGCGCTGCAATCAATCGCGCCAAAGAGTCCATCGAGGCCTCACTCAATGCACGTCGCGAGGCCATCCGACGCCTGGCACTTGAATCACGTCTGGCCGAAGAATTCCTTGATGTCACCCTGCCCGGCCGTGGCGAAACGCGCGGAGGCCTGCACCCTGTTACACGTACGCTGGAACGCATTGAAGCACTGTTCCGCTCCATTGGGTTTGAAGTCGCTGACGGCCCCGAGATTGAAGCCGACTTCCAGAATTTCACGGCACTGAACACGCCCGAGGATCACCCGGCGCGTTCGATGCACGATACTTTTTATCTCCTCGACGACAACGGCAAAGTCGCCGAAGACATCTTGCTGCGCACGCATACCAGCCCGATCCAGGTGCGTTACATGCAAGCGCACGTGGCGAAATATGCCCACCTCGAAACAATGCCGGAAATCCGCATCATTGCGCCTGGCCGTGTCTATCGCGTTGATTCCGATGCTACTCACTCGCCAATGTTCCATCAGGTCGAGGGCTTGTGGATCGGGGAGAATGTTAGCTTCGCCGATCTCAAGGGTGTGGTTGCCGATTTTCTGCGCCGATTTTTCGAGAGCGATGATTTGCAGGTACGTTTCCGTCCCTCTTTCTTCCCTTTTACCGAGCCTTCTGCAGAAATCGACGTCGCATTCATGAGCGGGCCGCTGAAAGGCCGCTGGCTTGAAATCGCCGGTTGCGGCATGACCCACCCGAACGTGCTGCGTCACGTCGGCATTGATCCGGAGAAATACATCGGCTTTGCCTTCGGCATGGGCCCGGATCGACTGACCATGCTGCGTTACGGGGTCAATGACCTGCGTCTTTTCTTCGATGGTGACCTGCGCTTCCTGCGTCAGTTTGTTTGACGCTGACTTTTTACCGAACTGCCCATGAAATTCTCTGAATCCTGGCTCCGAAGCTTTGTAAACCCGACTGTTTCGGGCGATGAGTTCTCTCACCTCCTGACCATGGCCGGACTGGAAGTCGAAGAGGAAGAAAGTGTCGCCCCGACTTTCAACCATATCGTTGTTGCTCATGTGCTTGAGGTTAACAAGCACCCGGACGCCGATCGCCTGAATGTCTGCCGTGTCGACATCGGCTCTGGCGAGCCGCAACAGATCGTCTGTGGTGCGCCGAACGTTGCGCCCGGCCTGAAAGTGCCGTGCGCCCTGCCCGGTGCCAATCTACCCGGCGATTTCAAGATCAAGATTGCAAAAGTCCGTGGCATCGAATCCTCCGGCATGCTCTGCTCGGCCAAGGAACTCGGCATTACTGAAGACGCCTCGGGGCTGCTTGTTCTACCGGCTGATGCGCCGATTGGCGAAGACATCCGCGCCTATCTTGACCTCGACGACCGCCTGCTGACTCTGAAGCTCACACCCAATCGCGCTGATTGTCTTTCACTTACTGGCGTAGCGCGTGAAGTAGCGGCATTGACCAGTACACCGGCAATCTACCCGGAGTTCATTGCAGCGCCAGTCAACATCCCGGCCAAACGTGAAATCATTCTAGACGCACCGGAAGCTTGCCCACTGTACTGCGGCCGCGTTATCGCCGGTGTCGATGGCCGCGCTGCCACTCCCGACTGGATGAAACGTCGTCTTGAACGCAGCGGCATCCGCTCGATTTCAGCGCTCGTCGACATCACCAACTATGTGATGCTTGAGCTGGGGCAACCCCTGCACGCCTTTGACAACGCCAGGCTGGAAGGCGCCATTCATGCCCGCATGGCACGCAAGGGTGAAAAAATTCTGCTGCTCAACGAGCAAACACTCGAACTTCAAGAGGACGTTCTGCTGATCGCTGATGACAAGCATCCGGTCGCCATGGCCGGCATCATGGGTGGTGAGGACAGCGGCATTACGCTCGACACACGAGAGATGTTCCTTGAGTCAGCTTTTTTTGCACCCAAGGCGATTGCCGGGCGTGCTCGTCGCTACGGTTTTGTTTCCGATGCTTCACATCGTTTCGAGCGTGGCGTTGATTTTGGTGGAACACGCGTAGCCCTAGAACGCGCAACCCGACTCATCCTTGAGATCTGCGGCGGCCAGGCCGGTGCATTGTGCGAAGCTGTAGCGCCCCTGCCCCAAAGACAACCGGTTCGTTTGCGTCCGGCGCGCGTGGCAAAGATTCTGGGCGTTATTTTTTCCGCAGAGCAGATTGGCAAAATATTCTCGCGGTTGGATTTAGACTTTAAACGCGACGGCGATGACTTCATCGTCACCCCGCCAAGCTATCGCTTCGATATCGAAATCGAAGAAGACCTGATTGAAGAAATCATCCGCGTGCACGGCTACGACAATATTCCATCGCATGCTCCGCAAGCCTCGATGGCCATGCTGCCTCAAACCGAGGATACACGGCCTTTGTCCAAGGTTCGCCAGATTCTGGCTGATCGCGGCTTCCAGGAGGTCGTCAACTTCGCCTTTGTTGAAGAAGCGTGGGAAGCGGACTTTGCCGCAAATGACATGCCGATCAAGCTGGCCAATCCGATTGCCAGCCAGATGAGTGTCATGCGCTCAACACTTGTTGGCGGATTGGTCACTAATGTCGTCACCAACCTCAAACGCAAACAGAGCCGGGTCCGTGTTTTTGAGACGGGCCGTTGCTTCTTCCGCGATACGGCAGGCGCTCCCGTTGCAGGCTTTCGCCAACCCTGGAAGCTGGCAGCGCTGGCCTACGGCAGCGCACTTCCCGAACAATGGGGAAACACCCCGCGTAATGTTGATTTCTACGATATCAAGGGCGAAGTCGAACTGCTTCTTGCGCCGGCTGTTGCCCGTTTCGAAAAAATGATCCACCCTGCACTGCATCCGGGACGTAGCGCACGTATCATCGTTGATGGTAAAGACATTGGCTTTGTCGGAGAACTGCATCCGCAATGGCTTCAGAAATACGATCTGCCCTTGGCGCCGGTCTGTTTTGAGGTTGATCTGGATGCACTATTACTGGCTAGATTGCCGGAATATGCTGAAGTCTCACGTCAGCCACCGGCTATCCGAGACTTGGCCATAGTGGTTGACCACAAACTTGAATTACAGCACCTCATTGATGGCCTAACCGGCCATCTGCCAGCCATTGTTCAAGACATTCAGTTGTTCGATGTCTACACCGGTAAAGGGATTGATTCCGGGAAGAAAAGTCTTGCATTCCGTATAGTTATGCAAGATACTCAAAGGACTTTGCACGACACGGAAGTTGATGCTGCAATGCAACAATTGATTGCCTATTTGCAACAGACTTTTGCGGCGCAGCTTCGCGTCTGACAGGGATAAAAACATGACGCTTACAAAAGCAGAACTCGCAGATTTGCTGTTCGAAAAAGTTGGTCTCAATAAACGTGAGGCCAAGGACATGGTCGAAGCCTTCTTCGAAGAAATCCGTAACGCGCTTGAGCGCGGTGACGGCGTAAAACTATCGGGGTTTGGCAACTTTCAGCTGCGCGACAAGCCGCAGCGCCCAGGTCGTAACCCGAAAACCGGTGAGGAAATTCCGATCACTGCCCGGCGTGTTGTTACTTTCCATGCCAGCCAGAAGTTGAAGGGTGAAGTGGAGCTTTCTTACGATGGAACCCAGTCCTAAAGATACCGGCAAGGAGCCTCTGCCACCCATCCCGGCCAAACGCTACTTCACCATCGGAGAAGTTAGCGAACTGTGTGGTGTGAAACCTCACGTCCTTCGCTATTGGGAACAGGAATTCACTCAACTCAAACCGGTAAAGCGCCGTGGCAACCGGCGTTATTATCAACACCACGAGGTTCTGCTTGTACGCCGTATCCGGGAACTTCTCTACAGCCAGGGTTTTACCATCAGTGGTGCGCGCAATCGTCTAGATGATGTTGTGGGCGAGACTGCCTCGTCGCTCTTGACACCTGAAATTCTGCGCGGAGAACTGCTGAACATCGCAGAAACACTCAGAATCTGAGCCAGAATCGTGAGATTTGGTTTATAATTCGCCGCTGTCGGGGCGTAGCGCAGCCCGGTAGCGCACTAGTCTGGGGGACTAGTGGTCGCAGGTTCGAATCCTGTCGCCCCGACCAGTATATTCAACCACTTAGGCCAATCTTCGGATTGGCCTTTTTGTTTATTACGGGGTTAGCTCTCCGTCTCACTTCGCAGAACTACCCTACCAACCTGCACGAATAACTTTCTCTGCCCAAAAAATCGCCGAAATGGTTTTACCATCCGTTATTTCTCCGTTGCGGATGGCACCCAAAACTTCATCGAGAGTCATGGTCAGAATATCCAGAAATTCACCGTGATCAAGTTGCTGCTCTGACTCTCGCCGCAGGCCCCGTGCCAGATAAATCTCGATACGCTCGTTGGAATATCCAATACAAGGGTGCATCACACCCAGATGTCTCCATTCGCTGGCACTGTGGCCCGTTTCTTCGAGCAACTCCCGGGTAGCCGTATTGAGGATATCCTCACCGGGCTCAATCTTGCCTGCCGGTAATTCAAGAAACGCCTTGCGCAGCGGATAGCGAAACTGTCTTTCGAAAATTAAATCTCCGTTATCCAGCACAGGAATGACAACCACGGCGCCTTGGTGGATAACATACTCCCGCATACTCTCCTGACCATCCGGCAAACGCACACGGTCAAGACGGACATCTAGCAACTTTCCGTGATATACCTGCGTACTTTCGGCCTGTGTCTCACACAGGTGCGGATGTTTTTCGTTATGTAGTTTAGTCATATAAAGCCCTCAAACAAAAACGCCCCGGCCAGCGGGGCATCTATTGTGCTAAAGCGTAGCGGCTACTACAAGGAACGCAGCAGCGAGAATGCACAAAGTGACATCAAGGTCTGCGGGAAGATACCAAGTAGCGCAACAGCCAGACCGTTGGCCGACATGAGAACTTTCATATCCATCGGTGCTTCAATTCGCGTGGTGATAACTGGTTGATCAAAATACATGACCTTAACCACACGCAAATAGTAAAAGGCGCCAATCAGCGAGAAGAACACGGCCGCAATGGCAAGCCATAGATAACCGGCGGCAACCACCGCCTGCAGCACGGAGAACTTGGCAAAGAAGCCGACAAAGAACGGGATGCCCGCCATGGAAAGCATCATCATCATCATCATGGCAGCAAACCACGGGCTGCGTTTGTTCAAACCGGCAAAGTCACTGATCTCTTCAGACTCGAATCCGGCACGGGCCAGCAGCAGAATCATCCCGAAAGTACCGGTGCTGGTCAGCACATAGGTCAGCACATAGAACATTGATGAACTGTAAGCATTGAGCGCATAGCGCGCATCACCACCGACTACACCAGTCACCAGGCCTAGTAACATGAAGCCCATGTGCGAAATGGCTGAATAGGCCAGCATGCGTTTGAGATTGGTTTGCGCAATGGCGGCAAAATTCCCGACGGCCATCGACAACACCGAGAGGATAAGCAGCATCGTCTGCCAGTCTTGCGAGACAACAATCAGCCCGTTCACCAGCATGCGGATAACAATGGCAAAGGCAGCCAACTTGGGCGCACTGGCGATGAACAGCGTAATCGCTGTCGGGGCGCCATGATAGACGTCTGGAATCCACATGTGGAAGGGTACAACACCCAGTTTGAAAGCAATGCCGCAAACCAGGAAGACAACACCAAAAGAAAGAATAGTCTTGTTGGCCTGCCCACTAAACAGACGTTCAGCAACGGCTGAAATTTCAAGAGTGCCGGTAGCACCGTAGATCATTGACATGCCGTAGAGTAACAATCCGGACGCTAGCGCGCCCAGCACAAAGTACTTCATTGCCGCCTCGGTCGCAGAGATGGAATCCCGATTGAGCGCAACCATGGTGTAGAGCGACAAGGAAAGCAGTTCAATACCGATATAGATGGTCAGGAAATGATTGGCTGAAATCATTACCATCATCCCAAGGGTGGCAAACAAGGTCAGCACGTAATACTCACCCCTGGCCATCTGCGGCCGATCCAAAATATAGCCCCGTGAGTAGAAGAGAACGACCATCACGGTCACGTAAAGAAAAACCTTAAGCAGGTCACCCATCAGGTCACCAACATACATATTGCTGAAGGTATACAGAATCTCCCCGGTACTGTTCACAAAAGTAATGATTGCCGCGCCGACCAGGGTGAGTTGTGTCAGAACGAAGGTCACTGTGCGTTTCTTGTCCTTGACGAAAAGGTCAACGATCAGAACCAGGCAGGCCATGGCCACCATGAATATTTCCGCGCTGGCAAGGCGCAGATCGGGCGGAACAAATTGCATTTCGGCAAGCGTCATAGCGAATACCAATTATAGGATCTTGCTTACGGCGATGTGACGCAGCAGTTCATTAACCGAACTGTGCATGACTTCAGTGAAAGGTTGCGGATACACACCCATACCCAGGGCGCCAACAGCGAGCAACGCCAGAACCAAGAATTCGCGTGCATTGATATCGCTGAGCGCGGCCACATGATGGTTAGCTACGGCTCCAAAAATAACGCGCTTGTACATCCATAAGGTATAGGCCGCGCCAACGATCATCGTTGTTGCCGCAGTAACCGCTACCCAGAAATTGAATTTGACAGCCGCCAGAATGACCATGAATTCGCCAACGAAACCGGAGGTTGCCGGCAGACCGGCGTTAGCCATGGCGAACAACATGAAGAAAGCCGCAAACTTGGGCATGGTGTTAACCACGCCACCATAATCAATAATCTGGCGCGAATGCACCCGGTCATACATAACACCAATGCAATAAAACATAGCACCGGCGATAAAACCGTGCGAAATCATCTGCACCAGCGCACCCTCAAGACCAAGCGCACTAAACATGAAGAAGCCAAGGGTGACAAAGCCCATGTGGGCAATTGAAGAGTAGGCCACCAGCTTTTTCATATCTTCCTGAACCAGAGCCACCAATCCGATATAGACGATGGCGATCAGCGACAGAGCGATGATGAAGCCGGACAGCTCATGCGAGGCATCCGGTGCGATCGGCAGCGAGAAGCGCAGGAAGCCGTAAGCACCCAGCTTCAGAGCAATCGCCGCCAGCACGATGGAGCCGCCTGTAGGTGCTTCAACGTGCGCATCCGGCAACCACGTATGCACCGGCCACATCGGCACCTTAACCGCAAACGCTACCAAGAAGGCTAGGAAAATCCACATCTGGGGAACCTTGGCAATGGGCATCTGCTGCCAATCAAGAATCGAGAAACTGCCACCCGACTGCACAAACAGATAGATCAGCGAGATCAGGAAAAGCAGAGAGCCCATCAAGGTAAATAGGAAAAACTTGAACGCCGCATAAACACGGTTCGGGCCACCCCACACGCCGATAATCAGATAGAGCGGGATTAGTGATGCCTCAAAGAAGACGTAGAACAGCATGCCGTCGATTGAAGCGAAGATACCGTTCAATAAGCCCGACATAATCAGGAAGGCCGCATTGTACTGGGCAACCTTGTTGTTGATGATCTGCCATCCGGCAAGAACAACAATGAGTGTAATGAAGCTGTTGAGCATCACGAACAGCATCGAAATGCCGTCCACGCCCAAATGGTAGTTAATGTTGAAACGCGGAATCCACGGTGCGAGTTCAACAAACTGCATCGCCGGCGTCGTGATGTCAAAACCGGTATAGAGCGGAACAGTGACTAACAAACCAGCAACGGCACCAAGCAGCGCGAGCATTCGCGCCAAGGGGCCATTGCGATCAGAACCCGTCGCCAGCACAACTAGGCCGGATAGAATCGGAACCCAGATGGCGAGTGAGAGAAGTGGTGTACCTGACATATTGTTCCCAGTCTCTTTATACAGTTCAGCCGCGCAACATCCAGAAGGAGAGCAGCGCGCAAACACCAAAAATCATCGTAAAAGCGTAGTGGTAAATATGGCCTGACTGGAAGAGACGCGCCATCATGGAGACCAGCCCTACCAAGCGGACAGAACCGCCAACGATAAAGCCATCGATCAACCCAACATCCCCGCCCTTCCAGAGCCCTTTGCCGAGCAGTCGTGCGCCGCCGGCAAAAACCACCTCATTAAATTTGTCAAAGTAGTACTTGTTCTCCAACAACGTATAAATCGGTCCACTAGCCGCCTTGATTGCCGCAGGAATTCCCGGGCGCTTGATGTAGAAAAACCACGACAGAACGACACCCGACAAGGCCAGCCAGAATACCGGCGATGACACAGCATGCATGGCCATGGAAAACGCACCATGAAACTCTTCCGCCAGTTCTATCATCACCGGATGTGCTTCGGCATTAATGAAAATAGCATCTTTAAAGAACCCGCCATAGAGCATTGGCTCGATGGTAATGTAGCCGATGATGACCGAGGGGATGGCCAACAAGACCAGCGGCAAAGTAACGACCAACGGCGTTTCGCGCGGCTTCTGGCCGGGCGCCAGACCATGATGCTCTTCATGAACGGCATCCGCACGGTGATCATCATGCGCGGCATGGGTTGCATGCGCGCTTTCATGCGCTTTACCGAATCGCTCTTCACCGTGAAAAACCAGAAAGTACATCCGGAACGAGTAGAACGCCGTAACAAACACGCCTGCCATCACAGAGAAATAGGCAAATCCGGAACCCGGGAGATGCGACAGAGCCACCGCCTCAATGATCGAATCTTTCGAGTAGAACCCCGCGAAGAACGGCGTCCCGATCAAAGCGAGGGAACCGATCAGCGAGGTCAACCAGGTAATCGGCATGTACTTGCGCAGGCCACCCATATTACGGATGTCCTGTTCGTGATGCATGCCGATAATGACCGAGCCGGCACCGAGGAAGAGCAGGGCCTTGAAAAAAGCATGGGTCATCAGGTGAAATATCGCCACCGAATACGCCGAGACACCGAGCGCAACTGTCATGTAACCCAGTTGCGACAGTGTCGAATACGCCACCACACGCTTGATGTCGTTCTGGATAATCCCAAGGAAGCCCATGAACAGCGCGGTAATCGATCCAATGATGATAACGAAAGACAGCGCTGTATCCGAGAGTTCGAACAGCGGTGACATGCGCGCCACCATGAAAATTCCTGCGGTGACCATAGTGGCCGCGTGGATCAGCGCGGAGATCGGCGTCGGGCCTTCCATAGAATCCGGCAGCCACACATGCAAGGGAACTTGTGCCGATTTGCCCATCGCACCGATGAACAGCAGGATACAGATAGCGCTCATCAGCATCACCGTGCCGCCTTCGCCGCCGGAATAAAGCGTAATCGTTGCTTTAGCCATCTCTGGAGCGTGTTCAAAGACTGTTTTGTAATCCAGGGTTCCGAAATGCGCCAGAACCAGGCCGATGCCCAGAATGAAGCCAAAATCACCCACACGGTTAACCAGAAAAGCTTTCATGTTAGCCAGAATCGCGGTCGGACGGGTGTACCAGAAGCCGATCAGCAGATAAGAAACCAGACCCACCGCTTCCCAGCCGAAGAACAACTGCATGAAGTTATTACTCATCACCAGCATCAGCATCGAGAAGGTAAACAATGCGATGTAGCTGAAAAAACGGTTATAGCCGGGATCGTCCTGCATGTAACCGATGGTATAGATGTGCACCATTAGCGAAACAAAGGTAACCACCAGCATCATGGTTACCGTGAGTTGATCAATCAGGAAACCGACTTCAAAACGATAATCACCCGAAGTTAGCCATTGATAGACCGGGCCATTAAAAGTGTTGCCGGCCCTCACGTCCTGAAAGATGAATACCGACGCAATAAAAGCGATAGCCACACCCGAAATGGCGGCGGTATGAGCCACCCAGCGCGGAATGATGCGGCAAAAAAGACCCGCAATGATTGCCCCGAACAAAGGAGCCAAGGGAACCAGCAGGTAGAGTTTTTGCATTTCCATGTTAACCCTTCAGGCTGTCCAGATCATCGACGTGGATGGTTTTCAGGTTACGGAACAGTACCACCAGAATTGCCAATCCAATCGCCGCCTCAGCCGCAGCAACAGTCAGGATGAAAAAGACAAAAACCTGCCCGGCCAGATCCTGCATGTAATGCGAAAAAGCGATGAAGTTCATATTCACCGAGAGCAACATCAGTTCAATCGACATCAGGATGATGATCAGATTCTTCCGGTTAAGGAAAATACCGACGATGCTGATCGCAAACAGGATCGCGCCTAATATCAAATAATGGGACAGTGTAAGCAAGGTGCCTCCCTGATTCCTTCTTCAAGTGGTAACGCCCAGCGCTACCACATAAAATACCAAACTCTCGAATACGGTTGGTTTCAGTTCAATAACGAAAATCAGTTGCGTTCTTCAGACGGCATCTGCAACACGCGAACACGATCCTTCGCTTTAACAAAGACCTGCTGTGACGGGCTCACTGATTTGCTCTTGCGCTTCCCTCGGTACGTCAGCGCAACAGCCGCGACAATGCCGACGAGGAGAATGATCGAGGCCAGTTCAAAGGGATAGACGTATGTTGTAAACAACAATCGGCCAACTGCCTTGACATTGCTGAATCCACTTTCGGTCTGCGGAACGTTGCTCTCAAGCAGGTCAAAATAACTGGCGCCAAGCACCAAACTCATTTCAGCAACCATCAGCAAGGCGACGATTGACCCCAGCGGCAGATAGCTCCAGAAGCCTTCACGCAAGCGATCAAGATTGATGTCGAGCATCATGACAACGAACAGAAAAAGCACCATCACCGCGCCGACATAAACAAGCACGAGTGCGATTGCTAGGAATTCAGCCTGTAACAGAATCCACACACCGCTGGCGCTGAAAAAGGCCAAAACGAGATGCAGTGCGGCATGAACCGGGTTGCGCAGGGTCACAACACGCAAACTGGCGTACACCAGAATCGTGGAAAGAAAATAAAAAACAAAGGTCTTGAATTCCATCGTATCAGCGCCTTTTAGCGGTATTTCGAGTCAAGCTCGCGATCTTCAGCGATCTGTGTTTCGTAGCGATCGCCGTTGGCCAGTAACATGGGCTTGGTGTAATAAAGGTCGCCGCGCTTTTCACCGTGGTACTCGAAAATTCGCGTCTCCACAATCGCATCAACGGGGCAAGCTTCTTCGCAGAAGCCACAGAAGATGCACTTGGTCAAATCAATGTCGTATCGGGTTGTTCGACGCGAGCCATCGTCACGTTCAGCCGATTCGATCACAATGGCCATGGCCGGGCAAACGGCTTCACAGAGTTTGCAGGCAATACAACGCTCTTCGCCGTTCGGATAGCGACGCAAAGCATGCAGACCACGAAAACGAAAACCCTGCGGTGTTTTCTCTTCGGGATACTGGACGGTGATCTTGCGTGCAAACATGTAACGCCCGGTCACAGACATACCCTTAAGCAACTCCTTAAGCAGGAGGCTGTTGAAAATTTCTTTCATCGAACCCATGTCTAGCCTCTCACTTCCAGATATTCCAAGGCGACATCATCCAGCAACCCACAACAAACAACCAGATGAGGCACAGGGGGATAAACACTTTCCAGCCCAGACGCATGATCTGGTCGTAGCGAAAACGCGGGAAGGTAGCGCGAATCCAGAAGAAGAAGAAAATCAGTGATGATATTTTTGAGAACAACCAGAAGATACTGTCCGGCAGAAAACTTACGGGCGATAGCCATCCGCCAAGGAATAGCAGCGAAATCAGAGTCGAACACAGAATCATGGCAGAGTATTCTGCAAGCTGGAATACGGCAAATGCCATGCCTGAATACTCGACGTGGTAGCCGACAATTTCAGACTCTCCTTCCGCCATATCAAATGGTGCCCGGTTTGTTTCAGCCACGCAGGACACGACATACACAACAAACATCGGCAACAGTGACAACCAGTTCCACGACAGGAAGCCCAAGCCCATATCGGCGAATCGACCTTGACCCTGGCCTTTGACAATGTCACCAATGTTCAGACTGTTTGAAACCATCAACACGACAACGAGCGCAAGTCCCATCGCCACTTCATAGGAGATCAGCTGAGCCGCAGAGCGCATGCCGCCCAAGAACGCATATTTGGAGTTAGACGACCAGCCGGCGAGGATAATCCCGTAAACTCCTATTGAGGTCACCGCCATCACGTAAAGTAAACTGGCATTGACGTTAGCCACGACCATCACATCATTGAACGGTATCACCGCCCAAGCAACCAGCGCCGGCGCTAAGGCAAATACCGGTGCCAACAGGAAAACATGCTTATCTGCGCCAGACGGAATCACCACTTCTTTAAGCATTAGCTTGAGACCATCGGCAATGGGCTGAAGCAATCCCCACGGGCCAACACGGTTTGGCCCAATACGCACCTGCATCCAGCCGATAACCTTGCGTTCCCAGAATGTCACGTAGGCCACAATCAGAAACAATGGCGCAATGATGAGCAAGACCTTGATCACAGTCCACACCACCGTGCCGAAGGTACCCTGAGCCAATTGCATCAGCCAATTCAGATACGGGATCAAGGAACCCGGCAACAGTTGCTGCAGCGCATCTACCATCACGCACGCTCCACTATTATTGATCCGAACATGTCGCCCAATGCCGCCGTTGACGCATGAGCCGCCGCAACCCGCACACAACCGGCCGGCACATTCTCATCCGCTTTGACTAACAGCAGTGATTCACCCTGCCCTTGTTTGACACGAACTTGAGCACCTTCAGCGATACCTGACTGTGCCAGCGTTGCTGCGTTCATGCGGACAACCGGGACAACCGCATCATGCGTCTGCTGCAGAGCGAGTCCACGACGCACCAGCGCATCGGCGAAGTAAATCGGGACATCAGCAATGCGTTGCAAACCGTTGGCTGTAGCGCTAAGAGCGATAGGAACACCACTCAGCGCATTATCCAAACCACCGGCGAAGTGGCTCTCTGGCGAGATGATGGCATCGCGCACCTGCTCACTGGAATCATAATCAAAGCCTGAAAGTGTCAGAAGATTTCCCAGAACACGCAGCATCTTCCAACCCGGGCGCGCATCTCCGAGCGGGCGGCAAACGCCATTGAAGCTCTGCACTCGCCCTTCGGTGTTGATGAAGGTTCCTGAAGTTTCAGTAAAAGGTGTCATCGGCAACAATACGTCGGCGTAATCAAACGCGGACTGACTCTTGAACGGTGTCAGCATAACCACCAATGCAGCCTGCTTGAGGGCAGCTAACGCCTGCTGCGGATTGTGGCAATCAAGCTCCGGCTCAATGCCCATCAGCATGTACGCTTTACGCGGTTGAGCAAACATTTCGTAGGCATTGAGCGCAGTCGGCAAGGCTTGCGCAACATAGCCGCCCACACTGTTCGCTGCTTCACCGATAAAACCGAATGTGGCGCCGGTAAGCCGAGCCAACTCGGAGGCTAGCACATGTAATTGCGCGGCCTGTGCGCTTTGCTCGGCAACATTACCCAGGAAAATAGCGCGTTTGTTGGTATCCCCCTCACCTTCCAGCAGACTCGCAGCAATCGCCTTGCTTAATGCACCCGGCTCGATCGATTCCAGACCCGTCGGAACTGCAACACTCTTCATCTGAGCCACAGCCTTGAGCACAGCACCCAAGGCGGCACTCAAGTCAGATGGAGAGACGGTAATTTGGGCATGTAGATTAATCAGAGGATCATCACCAGCAACCGAAATCAGGCTGACTTTACCCGACGTCTTGGCAAGTTGGCGCAAACGTTGCGCGAACAACGGATGGTCCTTGCGCAGGAAACTGCCAACGACCAGTACCGAGTCGAGAGCTTTGATGTCAGCAAGGTTCAGCCCCAGCCATGGCGTTCCGGCACGTTTTCTATCTGTCGAGAAATCATGGCGGCGCGGGCGGAAATCAACACTTCCAGAACCCAGGCCACGAGTCAGTTTCTGCAGCAGATAGAGTTCTTCAAGCGTTGAGCCGGGAGAGGCCAGCGATGCAATGGCATCACCGCCATGGGTCTTGGCAACGTCTTTGAGGGCGTGCGAGACGTAGTCCAGCGCCACATTCCAATCCACTTCGCGCAAGGCACCATCGACACGAATCATCGGTTTTTGCAAACGCTCGGCAGAATTCAGCCCCTCATAGGAGAACCGGTCCTTATCGGAAATCCAGCATTCGTTGACGTCTTCGTTCTCACGCGGCAGAACCCGCATCACACGGTTATTCTTGACCTGCACCGTCAAATTCGAGCCCAGGCTGTCGTGCGGGCTAACCGATTTTCGACGCGACAATTCCCAGCTGCGCGCCGAGTAGCGGAAAGGTTTCGAAGTGAGCGCGCCAACCGGGCACAGGTCGATCATGTTACCCGACAGTTCGGAATCAACCGTCCGCCCGACAAAAGTCTGAATTTCGGAATGCATGTTGCGATTGGCCATGCCGAGTTCCATCACCCCGGCGATCTCCTGCCCAAAGCGGACACACCGTGTGCAGTGGATACAGCGCGTCATTTCCTGCATCGAAACCAGCGGACCCACATCCTTGTGAAAAACGACACGCTTGGCTTCCTGATAACGTGAAGCGCCACTACCGTAACCAACCGCCAGATCCTGTAACTGACATTCCCCGCCCTGATCGCAGATCGGGCAATCCAGAGGATGGTTGATCAGCAGAAACTCCATCACGCCCTTCTGGGCATTGACCGCGAGTTCCGAGTGCGTAAACACCTTCATGCCATTGGTTACTGGTGTTGCACAAGCGGGCAAAGGCTTGGGTGCTTTCTCAACCTGCACCAGGCACATCCGGCAGTTAGCCGCGATGGAAAGTTTTTTGTGGTAACAGAAATGCGGGATATACGCACCAACAAGCTGAGCCGCATCCATGATGGTGCTACCCGGAGGCACCTGCACCTGCTTGCCGTCAATTTCGATTTCTAGCATATCGCTACCTTAGACCGTTGCCTTGAAGAAGCCACTGCCTGAACGCTGAACATCAAGCGGCACAAGGCACTTCTTGTGTTCAATGTGATACAAAAATTCGTCACGGAAATGTTTGATGAAACTCTGCACCGGCATCGATGCTGCATCACCCAGCGCGCAAATGGTGCGGCCCATGATGTTGGTCGTCACACTGCCAAGCAAATCCAGATCCTCGGGGCGCCCTTGACCGTTCTCAATGCGATGAACGATCTTGTACATCCAGTTAGTACCTTCACGACAAGGTGTGCACTGCCCGCAGGATTCTTCGTAGTAAAAGTACGACAAGCGTTCAAGCGCCTTCACCATGCAGGTCGTCTCGTCCATGACGATCACCGCGCCGGAGCCCAGCATTGAGCCGGCTTTGCTAATGGAATCGTAGTCCATCATGCAGTCCATCATGATGCTACCGGGAATAACCGGCGACGACGAACCACCTGGAATGCAACTCTTGAGTTTGCGCCCGCCGCGCATACCACCGGCCATTTCAAGCAGAGTCGAGAACGGGGTGCCGAGCGGAATTTCATAGTTACCCGGCTTGTTGACGTGACCGGAAACCGAGAATAATTTGGTGCCGCCGTTGTTCGCTTTACCGGCCTCCAGAAAAGCATCCGCACCCAAATTCATGATGAACGGAACGGTGCCAAATGTTTCGGTGTTATTGATCGTCGTCGGCTTGCCATACAGCCCGAAACCGGCGGGGAAAGGCGGTTTGTAACGCGGCTGGCCCTTTTTGCCTTCGATCGACTCAAGCAGAGCGGTTTCTTCGCCACAAATGTAGGCCCCGTAGCCGTGATGAGCAAAGAGTTCAAAATTAAAACTGGAGCCCAGGATGTTCTTACCCAGAAAACCGGCGGCACGCGCTTCATCCAGCGCCTCTTCAAAGCGTTTGTAGGCGTCCCAGATTTCGCCGTGAATATAGTTGTAGCCGGTGCCTACACCCATGGCGTAGCCGGCAATGATCATCCCTTCAATCACTGAATGGGGATTGAAAAGCAGAATATCGCGATCCTTGAAGGTTCCCGGTTCGCCTTCATCAGAATTACAGATGATGTAGGTGTCGCCCTTGTACTCCTTCGGCATGAAGCTCCACTTCAGGCCAGTCGGAAATCCGGCACCGCCACGACCACGCAAAACCGATTTCTTAACCTCACCGGTCACCTGTTCTGGCGGAATTTTATCGGCCAAGATTCTCTTAAGCGCCGAATATCCGCCGCGCTTGACGTAGTCGGCCAGTCGCCAGGCCTTGCCGCCGTCGAGGCCGACACTAAGTAACGGGTTGATTGCACCGAGAATCGCCATTATTCGAGCTCCGCCAGAAGTTGGTCGATTTGCTCCGGCTGCATGCAACTACACATACGACGGTTATTCACCAACATCACCGGCGCATCGCCACACGCCCCCATGCACTCGCCTTCCTTGAGGGTGAACTTGCCATCCGGAGTCGTTTCATCAAAACCAACACCCAGCTTATTTTTGAGGTACTCACTGGCATCAATGGCACCAGAGAGCATACACGGCAGGTTAGTACACACCGTCAATTTGTATTTACCAACCGGCTTGAGGTCATACATATTGTAGAAGCTGGCCACTTCATAAGCCGCGATAGGTGCCATACCAAGATAATTAGCGACACACTCGATCGCCTCACTCGACAGCCAGCCCTGCTCTTCCTGGGCAATCGCCAACGCCGCCATCACCGCCGACTGTTTCTGGTTGGCCGGGTATTTGGCGATCTCGCGATCAATTTTCTTTAAGGATTCAGAAGTCAGCATTAGCGGTCAATCTCGCCAAAAACAATATCTATTGTGCCAACCATGGTTACCACGTCAGCAATCATGTGGCCACGCGTCATCTCATTCATGGCCGCCAAGTGAGCGTAACCCGGCGAACGGATTTTTAGACGATACGGCTTGTTCGCGCCATCTGAAATGAGGTAGATACCAAATTCGCCCTTGGGATGCTCAACGCTCGAATACACCTGGCTTTCGGGAACATGAATGCCTTCGGTGCACAGCTTAAAATGGTGGATCAACTCCTCCATGTTTGCCTTCATGCTTTCCCGTGGCGGCGGCGCTACCTTGTAATTATCCGTAATCACCGATCCGGGATTGACACGCAACCAGTCGATACACTGCTTGACGAGGCGTGTCGACTGACGCATTTCCTCGATACGTACAAGATAACGGTCGTAACAGTCACCGGTCACGCCCACCGGAATATCAAAATCGAGACGGTCATAAACAGCGTAAGGCTGTTTCTTGCGCAAATCCCAGGCAATGCCGGAACCACGCAGCATCGGACCCGAAAAGCCCAACTGCATGGCTCGCTCTGGTGTAACGATGCCAACATTGACCAGACGCTGCTTCCATATCCGGTTATCCGTCAGCAGAGTCTCGTATTCATCCACCAACTTTGGGAAACGGGTGACAAAGTCATCAAGAAAATCAAGTAAGGTGCCGCTGCGTGCCTCATTGATCTGCTTTAGCTTAGCAGCGCTCTTGAACTTCGACGGCTTGTACTGCGGCATGGTGTCTGGCAGATCGCGATATACCCCACCCGGACGATAATAGGCTGCATGCCAGCGAGTACCCGTAACGGCTTCGTAGCAATCGACCAGGTCTTCCCGCTCACGCATGGCGTATAGCATCATGGTCATCGCACCAACGTCGATACCGTGCGCCCCGATCCACATCAGGTGATTAAGAATACGGGTGATCTCGTCAAACATTACGCGGATGTATTGGGCACGAACCGGCACCTCGACACCCAGCATTTTTTCGATTGCCAAGCAGTACGCGTGCTCATTGCACATCATCGATATATAGTCGAGACGGTCCATATACGGCAGCGACTGAATCCAGGTTTTAGTTTCAGCCAGCTTTTCGGTCGCCCGGTGCAGCAAGCCGATGTGCGGATCGGCGCGCTCTACGACCTCACCATCAAGCTCTAGGATCATGCGCAGAACACCGTGCGCGGCCGGATGCTGTGGACCGAAGTTAAGGGTGTAGTTCTGGATATCAGGCATTTTCTACGTCCCCGTAGCTTTCTTCACGAACTATACGCGGGGTAATCTCACGCGGCTCGATGGACACAGGTTGATAAATCACGCGCTTCTGATCGGGGTCGTAACGCATCTCGACATAACCGGAAATCGGAAAATCTTTACGGAAAGGATGTCCGATGAAACCATAATCGGTAAGAATCCGCCGCAGATCAGCATGACCCGGGAACACAATGCCATACAGATCGAAAGCTTCACGCTCGAACCAGTTAACCGAGTTCCAGATTGAAACCACCGAGGGCAGAGAAGGAAAAGCGTCATCCGGTGCGAAACAGCGCACACGCAAACGCCAATTATTCGAAATTGAAAGGAGATGACTAACCGCAGCGAAACGCTTGCCGGCCCATTTGCCATTTCTGTAGGTGGAGTAATCCACTCCGCACAGATCCATCAACTCTTCAAAACGGAACTCCGGCTCATCACGCAGCGTTGTCATTACGTCGAGATAATGGGCGACATCAACATCAATGGTGATTTCACCAAGCGCAATTTGAAGCGCTCCGATGCGATTTCCGAGATGTTTTTGCAGGTTCTGGCTAAGCACTTCAAGCTTGGCGGACATTACGAACTCTCGGCTGGTTTATCGGGCAATGGTGCTAGTACGACGAATCTTGTTCTGCAACTGAATCAAGCCGTAAATCAGCGCCTCTGCAGTGGGCGGACAACCGGGAACGTAGATATCGACAGGAACAATACGGTCACATCCACGAACCACCGAATAGGCATAGTGATAATAACCACCGCCATTGGCGCAGGAGCCCATGGAAATAACCCAACGCGGCTCGGCCATCTGGTCGTACACCTTGCGCAAAGCCGGGGCCATTTTATTGGTCAGCGTACCGGCAACGATCATTACGTCAGACTGCCGTGGACTGGGGCGAAAAACGATGCCGAAACGATCCAGATCGTAGCGCGAGCATCCGGCATGAATCATCTCGACGGCACAACAGGCCAGACCGAAAGTCATCGGCCACATGGAACCCGTGCGCATGTAGTTGATTAGCTTGTCGGCTGTCGTGGTGATAAAACCTTCCTGCAAGATGCCATCAATACCCATTGCTTACTCCCAATCCAGCGCACCTTTGGCCCAAGCATAAACATAGCCGACGACCAGAATGATGAGAAAAACAAGCATCTCGATAAAGCCAAACCACTTGATTGAATCGGTATTGACGATTTCTTTGAAGATCGTCGCCCAAGGCACTAGAAAGGCGACTTCGAGATCAAACAGAATAAACAGGATGGCGATCAAGTAATAACGCACATCGAACTTCATACGGGCGTCTTCAAAGGCTTCAAAGCCGCACTCGTAAGGCGAGAGCTTCTCGCTGTCAGGACGATGGGGGGCGACCACCATGCCGGTGATGACCGGCGCAATACCAAATACGATTCCAATCAGGATGAATACAAATACCGGGAAATAGTTTTCCAGCATGATCCGCCACGCAATCGATCATATTCAGGACGAAGTTACCCTTGCCGGATAACTCCACTTGGTGCCGACGATGAGACTCGAACTCATACGACCTAAGTCACTACCCCCTCAAGATAGCGTGTCTACCAATTTCACCACGTCGGCACTGCCACATTCAGGTGAGGGGAGATTCAAACGAGGAAAACATCATCCCACCCCAGCCTTACAATGAACTTACTTCGGAATGTCCTTTGTCTTCGAACTAGAATCCGCAGGGCTTACAGGCTTATCAGCCGGTGCCGTGGCAGGACCCGAAACAGGCTGCGAGTTTACCGCATCCTGCATCACACTACCAGTCGTTTTTGGCTTATTAGAAGCAATATAGGCCAAGGTCAGACTAGTTATAAAAAACACAGTTGCCAGCACGGCCGTCATCCGACTCAGGAAGTTGGCTGAGCCCGTTGCACCAAACAGGCTGCCTGAGGCACCGCTACCGAAAGCCGCGCCCATGTCAGCGCCTTTGCCGTGTTGAACGAGCACCAGACCGATAACACCGATCGCCGCCAGAATATGGACTAACAAGACTGCTGAAAACAGATGTTCCATGTTGCCTCTTTATTAAACTGCTGCGCGACAAATTGCCAAAAAGTCAGCAGCAACCAAAGATGCGCCACCAATCAGGCCGCCATCGATATCGGGCATACCAAACAATTCAACGGCGTTGGATGGCTTGACACTGCCACCGTACAGAATTTGCAGACCCTCGGCCACTTTGGCATCTGCTTTAGCGATCTGCGCCCGAAGTGCAGCGTGCACTTCCTGTGCCTGCTCGGAGGTCGCTGTACGACCGGTGCCAATGGCCCAAACCGGCTCATACGCAACGACAGCACTGGAGAAAGCTTCCACACCAACACGCTGGAGAACAGCATCAATCTGCGCTGAAACCACGGCCATTGTCTCACCAGCTTCACGCTGAGCCAGTGTTTCACCCACACAAAGAACCGGACGCAGGCCAGAGGCCAACGCAGCAGCGAATTTTTCAGCGACCAGCGTATCGGACTCACCGTAAATAGCACGGCGCTCGGAGTGACCCACGAGAACATAACGGCAGGAAAAATCCTGCAGCATGGCTGCACTGACTTCACCCGTAAAGGCGCCTTGTGCTTGTTCGCTCAGATTTTGGGCACCCCAAGCTACGGGCGTACCGTTCAAAACCGACTGAGCCTGTGCCAAATAAGGAAAAGGCACGCAAACGACTGCCGACATTCCACGTAATTCAGCCACGCCAGCAAGGACGTCCTGAAGCAACTGCAGGTTGGTCTTAAGACCACCGTACATTTTCCAATTACCCGCTACAAGCTTTTGACGCACAGAACACCCCGCGCAAAAAGGGCGCATTATAGCCAAAGAGAGCCCCTCTGGTCAATAAAATTGCCTGTCACTG
>JBBRDR010000025.1:0-29808 GCA_038203745.1 Burkholderiales bacterium
GGCGGTTCTGATCGGTATTGCCGCCGCCATCCAGATTGGCTTGCGCCAACGCCTGCGCACTGGTCGGTTTTCTTGCCGACTTGCTGTTCACCAGAATGATATCCAGTGCCTTGTCCTGGAAGGCACGCGATGCATCGGGAAACTTGAAGGGCAGCGACAACAATGCGGCGTGGAAAAAGAACGAAGCCCCCAGCGCGATCCACAGATTACGCTGAGCTGTTTGTGCGCCCCAAGGTTGGTTAGCCATGCCGCCCACGTCAGTCAATTGCCTCCACGGGCTCCTCGCTGAGATCCTTACTGAACGCCTCGATGCCGGCTTCGGCCAAGGTCTCCAGATAACGACAACCCAGTTCCAATGCCATCCCATCGATTGACTCGATACTCAGGCGGATGCGTTGCCCCGGCTTAAGATCCGGCGCTGACGCCACCCGCTGAATGATGGGCAGATGATCGAGTTTGGCATAGTTATCGCGACGAATCGTGGCCTCGATAGTTTGTACGTTTTCCTGACGCAGCCAGCGTAGACACCAGTAACGCTCCATGCCCCGCTGGAATTCAGCGTAGGCGCTGTACGTCAGATCAAAGTCGCGCATGGCGGCAAACAAGGCGTCTGATTTGGCGTTGAAATGCGGCGTTTCGCCCTTCAGGCAGGCGATCAATTGCCATTGATTGAGCAGATCAACATAGCGGCGCAGCGGCGAAGACGACCAGGCGTATTGCGCCACCCCAAGGCCATCGTGCGGCAGGGGCGAAGTGGTCATGCGTACTTTGCCGCCGGTCTGGGCGCGGTAAATGGCCGCAACACCTTTTTCAGCCAGCAAGCCGCCCCAGGTGCTGTTGGCGACAATCATCAACTCGGCAACCAGTTTGTCGAGCGGACTGCCGCGCTTGCGTTCGCTAATGTTCACGCGGCAATTTTCAGCATCAACCAGATCGCCTTCTATGGCAAAGTTGTAGTCGTTATTGCCCTGCATTGCCGAGGGTTTGCCGCGCCGGCCTTCGCAGGCGTTGGCCAGATGCCAAAGTGTTTTCAACTCGTTACGGAAAGGAAATTCAGCCAGACCAGCGGCGATCGTCTGCTCGTTGAACAGTGGCTCGATGTCGTGATGCCGGAGGTTAGCGACGACAGGAACCATTTCAAGCCGGGATTCATGTCGCAGGATCTCGAATTCCGCCGTCACCGTCAGATACAATGAAAGCGACGGGCAATCGCGCCCGGCGGCCAGCGTGAAATTATTGACCGCCGTCTCGGGCAGCATGGTGATCTTGTTTCCCGGCATATAGACGGTCGATAGCCGTTCGCGCGCCATCTCGTCAAGCTTTGAACCAGGGGCAATTCCTAGACCCGGTGCAGCAATATGAATACCGACGCACCAGCCGATGCCCGGGAGCTCCTGGAGCGAAAAAGCGTCGTCGATTTCTGTGGTCGCCGCGTCATCGATGGAGAAGGCTTGAACATTGGCGCGCGGCAGCCCGGTCGGCGGCAAAGGCAAGTCGGCCGCCGGAAAATCGAGCCCTTGAGGAAACTGCTCGAACAGAAAGCGTTGATAGTGATAGTCGTGCGCCGAGCGAATGGCGCCGCATTGTTGCAACAAAACCGGCGCCGTCAGCCCGCTTTCTGCACAAGCCGCTTCAAGCGCCTTGGTCTCGATGCGATTGCGATCCGGCTTGTACAGCAGTTGACTGAGCAGGGGCCCGAATTCCTGCGGCAGGTTACCCGCCTGCAACTCCGCCGCCATGCGCTCGATCGCTAGCGCTTGTTGACGCTTCTTTTCAAGACCGGCCAGAGCGGCTGCGAGAATGTCTGCAGGGGCCTTGCGAAAACGCCCCTTGCCCTTGCGATGGAAGTAGACGGGTGCTGAATGTACGGACAGCAGCAACGCAGACGCTTCAACCGCACCGGCTTTGTGTCCGTAGTAATCGTCGGCAAAATCAGCAAAAGAAAATTCGCCATCTCCTGCGCACTCCCAAAGAAAATCGGCTTCAATGCCCTTAGAAAGCAATTCCGCCTGTGTCAGCAAATCGCCAGGTGCCGGTTCATTGAAGCGCAAAAGGACATTGGCCGACTTGATCTTGGCGCGCTTGCCACTAGCCATCTCAACCTGCAACGAAGTCTCGTTGTCACTCAAGA
Organism: Burkholderiales bacterium; assembly: GCA_038203745.1. GTDB lineage: Bacteria > Pseudomonadota > Gammaproteobacteria > Burkholderiales > Rhodocyclaceae > Propionivibrio. The sequence continues at coordinate 2,132 of JBBRDR010000025.1, forward strand.
GGGTGGCGGTTTTGAAGGCGCCGTCTTCTTCAAAAAGAACATGCATCGGCGAGATTATAACCCGCAAAATTCAAGCAGTTGCGGCATCATCTCAGGAAAACGGGTGAAGCTGTGGTTGCCGCCCTCCATTACGTTCTGGCGGCATCCGGCATAACGCGCAACCGACTGCCGGTAATCAAGTACCTCGTCTCCGATTTCTACCAGTAGCAGATAGCGTTCCGGATTGATCTTCGGCACGGCAAGCGCCTGCAGTTGTTTGATGTGCTCAGCGGTGAACTCGAAAGTTTCGCCCGTATAAAGGTTGGTTTGCGTGCCGATAAATTCGTTGAGCGAGATCGGGGCGACGACGGCAGGATTGATCAGCGCCGCGCGCAGATCATGTTTTTCGGCCAGCCAGGTCGCGTAATAGCCACCGAGTGAGCTTCCAACAAGTGTCAAAGGTTCCTTCTGAGACTGGATAATTGTCTCGGCCTGGGCAATGGCTTCGCTCGGGACGGGCGAAAGCGCCGGGCAGAATAATCGCTCGCTCTGGCCGCGTGCGCTCAAAACATCGGCCAGCAGACGGACTTTCCAGGAGGCCGGCGACGAGCAGAATCCGTGCAGATAAAGGATTCCGGCGCTCATGCCGCCCAAGCGATGAGGTCAAATTGCCACGTCAGCAACACCACAATACCGAAGGCAATGCGATACCACGCGAAGGGTGTGAAATCGTGGGTGGAAATAAAGCGCAGCAGCCAACGCACACAAAGGAAGGCTGAAACAAAGGCAGCAATGAAGCCAACCAGCCACATGCCGATATCGTCAAAGGAAAGCAGTGCGCGTTCTTTGTAGAGTTGGTAGATGGTTGCCGCAATCAGCGTCGGCATGGCCAAAAAGAAGGAAAATTCGGTCGCCGCACGGCGCGACAGTCCGAAGAACAAACCGCCAATGATGGTTGCCCCTGAACGTGAAGTGCCGGGAATCAAGGCCAGTGCTTGCGCTAACCCAAGCTTAAGGGCGTCGGCCACGGAAAGATCATCGACCGATTCGACACGAATCGAATGCTTGCGCCGCTCAGCCCAGAGGATGAAAACACCACCAAGAATGAAGGCTGCTGCCACTGTAGGTGCGTTGAACAAGTGCGCTTTGATGACCTTGCCGAAGAGCAGGCCAAGAACGGCAAGCGGCATGAAAGCTACCGTGATGTTGAGAGCAAATCGCTGCGCTGCGCGCTCACTCGACAAGCCGCGGATTACTGAAGCAATCTTTGCACGGAACTCCCAGCACACCGCGAGAATCGCGCCTGACTGAATCACAATCTCGAACAGCTTGCCGCGCTCGTCGTTGAAATCGAGCAGATCACCGGCCAGTATCAGGTGCCCTGTTGACGACACCGGCAGGAACTCGGTCAAACCCTCGACGACACCAAGGACCAAGGCTTTCAGAAGAATTAGCAGATCCACGTTGCACATCCGGAAAAAAGCCGCATTCTAACAGGCGTGAAGAGAATAGAAGGTGCGCGGAGAAGCTACGGTGCACCTCGCCATCAAAACGAAGAAATTCCATCCGCTCGTCGCATGGTCCGAACTTTTGATCTCACTGCTCGGCTTCTACGCCGCCGGTGCCATTTTCCCGAACATTTTTTTGGCCGCACAATGCTCTCGCTGGGCGCGCCTTGCGGCTTTATTCTGAAAGACCGCAACAAGAAGTAACGGCAAAGCGCTTTATAACAATGCCCTGGACACCGCGCCAATCGGCGATCTTGAAATAAGATCGCCGATTGGCGGGGGTTGTAGGCCATTTCCTGCAAAGAACCACCTCAAACCGGCAGCGCTGTCTTATCGACCACCCGACGCAGCACGAAGCTGGAATGCACGCCGGTTACGCCCTGAATACGGGTTATGCGGTTGAGCAGGAGTTCTTGAAAAGCATCCATATCCTTGACAACGACCTTGATCTGGTAATCGGCGTCCTGCCCGGTAACGAGCAGACATTCCAGGATTTCGGGAATTTGCTTGATTTCACTTTCAAAGTGTTCGAAGCGCTCGGGCGTGTGTTTGTCCATCGAGATATAGATCAGCGACATCAGCGTATACCCCAGCGCCTTGGCATTAAGCAGGGCGCGATAGCCGGTAATGATGCCGGCTTCTTCAAGAGCACGCACACGCCGCAGGCAAGGCGAAGGGGAAAGGCCGATGCGATCAGCCAGATCCTGATTACTGATGCGCCCATCCTCCTGCAGTAACTGCAAGATCTGTCGATCAAAACGATCATTTTCCATGATATTGCCCGTTGTTATTAGACACAAGCACAGTATTTCATATAATGAATTTAATACGCAACATTATGCTATTTTTTAATTAATTCAACCCTAAATACGCAAGCACCTGCCGCATTGCTTTGGGTATGATTAGCACATCGAAACAGGCCTGCGCGCCGCCCGAAGGAGCAACCATCATGTTGAAACATCCCGCCACCAAATACATCGCCTTTCCGCCAGTCAAGATCGAAAACCGTCAGTGGCCAAGTCAGACCATTACCAAAGCGCCCTCCTGGATGAGTACTGACCTGCGCGATGGCAACCAAGCCCTCTTTGAACCGATGAACGCCGAGCGCAAGATGCGCATGTTCAAAACCGTATGCGACGTCGGCTTCAAGGAAATCGAGGTGGGCTTCCCTTCGGCTTCACAAACTGATTTTGACTTCGTGCGCAAGCTGATCGAGGAAAAACACATTCCTGACGATGTAACGATCGAAGTGCTTGCCCCGGCACGCGAGCAGTTGATCCGCCGTACCTTCGAGTCACTCAAGGGTGCCCGTCGCGCTATCGTTCATATCTATAACGCCACCTCCAAGCCCTTCCGCGAAATCGTTTTTAACATGAGCAAGGCCGAGGTTGTGAATATGGCCGTTACCTCTGTCAATCTCGTCAAAGAGATCGCCGCCGAATATCCGGGAACAGAATGGGTGCTGGAGTACAGCCCCGAGAACTTTACCTCGACCGAACTCGACTTTGCACTGGAAGTCTGCGATGCCGTCACAGAGGCTTGGGGGGCCACGCCGGATAACAAAATCATCCTCAATTTGCCGACCACGGTAGAAATGGCTACGCCCAACGTCTATGCCGATCAGATCGAATGGATGCACCGTAATCTCAAGCATCGCGACAGCATCATCCTCAGCCTGCACCCGCACAATGACCGTGGCACGGCTGTGGCCGCCGCCGAGTTGGCCTTGATGGCCGGTGCCGACCGTGTGGAAGGCTGCCTCTTCGGCAACGGGGAACGCACGGGCAACGTCGACCTCGTCACCTTGGCGCTCAACCTCTACACCCAAGGCGTAGCACCAAATCTCGACTTTTCGGACATCAATGCGCTGGCGCGCAGTTTTGAGTACTGCACACAGATGCCGATCCACCCGCGCCATCCCTACGTTGGTGACCTCGTCTTCACCGCGTTCTCCGGCTCGCACCAGGACGCCATCAAGAAGGGTTTTGCCGTCCAGAAGACAGACGCTCTCTGGAACATGCCCTATCTCCCAATCGACCCGGCCGATCTCGGCCGCAGCTACGACTCGGTGATCCGCATCAACAGCCAGTCCGGCAAAGGCGGTGTGGCTTACTTGCTCGAAGCCGAATACGGTGTGGTTATGCCACGTCGCTTGCAAGTCGAATTTTCCAGCGAAGTTCAGCGCTATACCGACCAGCACGGTGGCGAAATGGAAGCCTCAGACATCTGGACGCTGTTTTCGCAAACATATCTCGACACGGCCAATCCTGTGCGCTATGTCGAACACCATCTTTTTGAAGACGGCAAAACGCAAGGCATTCGGCTCACGGTGCAAATGAACAACGAGACCCACGTGCTAACCGGCGAAGGCAACGGCCCGATTGACGCCGCCGTGAATGCCCTGCGCAAAATCGGTGTCGTCTTGCAAGTGCGCAGCTACGAGGAGCGCTCGATGGGCAAGGGAGGCGATGCCAAAGCCTGCGCCTTCATGGAAGTCACACAACCTGGCAGCGAACGGGAATGCTACGGTGTGGGCATGGATGCCAATATTGTCACCGCCTCGATCAAGGCACTGATGAGCGGCGTCAATCGGCTAAGCGGGAACGGCTTAGCAAGCAAAGCGGCATAATTTCTGTCAAAGGCATTCCGCTAACCGCTTGCCGGGCTTGAGTCCGACAGGCGGTTAGCGCTGTATTACCCCCGGTAGTTCTGCAACAATGAGCGCACCGAGGAGAATGACTCCCCACGACAGATACAGCCAGACAAGGAAGATTGGTACGGCAGAAAACGCGCCATACATCATTGCGTAAAGTGGAAAATTGGCAATGTAGAGGGTAAAAAGTCTTTGCAGGGCGACGAAAGCAATGGAAGCAAAGACGCCGCCGATCAGCGCATGCCAGCGTGAGATATTTTTGTTTGGCACGCCCCAGTAGAGCAAGGTGAAGAGTGCCGCCATGAACAGGACTGGAAGAACCCGGAAGAACGTCGCGCTCACCCAGATCGGCTGATCAACGAAACCAAAGGAAATACTGGCAATAAAAGTAATTAGCGCCAAACTTCCTCCAAACAGTAGTGGCCCGAGCAATAAAACAAACAAGTGCATTGCTACACGTCTGAGAAAATGTCGCCTTGTCTTGATATGCCAGATCGTATTGAAGGCATGTTCGATGGTTAACGTCTGCATTAGTGCAGTGGCTAACAAGGCAATACCCCCAAGCCAAGGCACCACTACTGCGCGATGAGCAAACTGACCGAGATAATTGGCGATAACGGCACCGGCTTTTTCCGGCAGAAGGTTGGCAAGAATGAACTTCTCCAACACCGAGGCCATGCCACTGAAAAACGGAAAATACATTAGCAAACCGAGCCCGACGGCTATCATCGGCACCAATCCGAGCAGCGAGTTGAAAGAAAGAGCCGCCGCAGTCAACGTAAAACGCTCTTCTAGAAGGCGCGAGGTAACGCAAAAAATCAAACGAAAAGGTGCGAGCAGCCAGCGCATAGTGTTAAATTGCCCTTTGATATTTTCGGGTTTGTTGGTCGAATTTGAACAAGCTTCTGTGCTCTTGTCTAGTATAGAGCGCCCTAAATACTTGGGTTTGAGGCAAGTCATGACAATAAAGGACTATAGAAATGGAACACTTTTTTCCACAGGCTTGGCCGCCCCCCTTGAGCGAGACGATGCGCATTGCTGTTGCCTTGCTCTCTGCCGGTCTGGCTGGCGAGGCATTAGCTCGTTTTGTTCGACTGCCACGCATTACCGGTTATTCACTGGTCGGCCTGCTGCTAGGGCCGTCTGTCCTCGGCTGGTTCACTATCGAGGATCTGGACTCGTCTCGTATCCTCATAAATCTGGCATTGGCACTCCTGCTTTTTGAGTTGGGCATTCGTGTTGACTTGCGCTGGTTCCGCAATAACCCCTGGATTCTAGCGTCCAGTATTGCCGAAGCCGGCCTGACTTTTGCGGGTACCTTTGCTATTTTGCGACTGATGGGCACGACACCGGGGTTCGCCGCAACGGTAGCCGCTATCGCCATTGGCACATCGCCTGCTGTGATTATGCGGGTTGCCGCAGAATTACGTGCGGATGGACAGGTCACGCAAAGACTTTTCGTTCACACCGCGCTTAACGTGCTCTACTCAGTCGTGCTATCCAAATTGATTGTCGGCGGCATGCATGGCGCATTTCGCAACGATTGGAGCGCGGCTGTGCTTCATCCCATTTACCTGATCTCGGGTTCGCTGCTGATGGGGGTTGCTATCGCCGCCGCCTTCCGCGCATTACGGCGCTTACTTGACATGACGAATGAACAAGGCGTGGCAATCCTGTTCGGACTGCTGCTACTGGCATTGGCTCTGTTGCAATCGTTTGCCTTGCCGACCATTCTGGCACCGCTTCTTGCTGGTGTCATCATCAAACACTGGGATCGCCGCCCACACCTCTGGCCGCGGCATTTCGGCACGGCCGGCGGGGTGTTGGTCATCCTGCTTTTCGTACTTACCGGGGTGACGCTTACGGGCAACGCTATTGCTACTGGTGGCGTAGCCGCATTGGCGTTGATAATCGTCCGAGTACTGTGCAAATGCACTGGCGTTGCTTTGTTTGGCGCTATCGGCGGAATCAGTTTACGGCAGTCGATGGCCTTGGGAATCGCCCTGTTGCCAATGTCCGGCGTCGCCTTTCTGCTAACTGAAGATATTCGCATTCTTTACCCCGAATTTGGCGCCCATATTGGCGCGGTCGTGCTCACCATGGTCGCCGTACTGGAGGTTATTGGCCCCATTGGTGTTCAATGGGCGCTCAAATTCAGCAATGAGACCAAGAAAGGAGGGCAATAATGGCTCTCGAATCGTTCGCCAAGTCTCGTCCGTTGACCATGGGCATTGAGCTCGAACTGCAATTGGTCAATCTTCACGACTACGATCTGGTTGGTTCTGCCCCTGATCTGCTTCGCTACGTCGACAAACTGAAGCTGCAAATTGACGTCAAGCCGGAAATGACCATCAGCATGATCGAGATGGCCACTGGCATTTGCGAAAACTATACCGATGCCTTGCAGCAACTGACAGAAATCCGCGACGTCCTTATCGCTGGTGCCGATCGGCTCAATATAGGAATTTGTGGTGGCGGCACCCATGGCTTTCAACATTGGGGGGATCAGAAAATCTATGACACCCCCCGATTCAATCAACTCTCCGACCTATATGGTTATCTGGCCAAGCAATTCACTATTTTTGGTCAACACGTTCATATCGGCTGCCCCGCTCCAGACGTAGCCCTGTACACAATGCACGGCCTGTCACGCTACATCCCGCATTTTATTGCCCTGAGCGCTTCTTCACCTTTTGTGCAAGGTGATGACACCGGGTTCCAGTCTGCGCGGCTGAACTCGGTATTTACTTTCCCCATGAGTGGCAGAGCGCCCTTCGTTGAAACCTGGCATGACTTCAACGCGTTCTTCGAAAAAATGACCACGACCGGCGTGATCAAAAGCATGAAAGATTTCTACTGGGATATCCGACCCAAGCCCGAATATGGAACGATCGAAGTCCGTGTTATGGATACCCCGTTATCGGTACAACGCGCCGCTCAGATTGCCGCGTACATTCAAAGCGTGGCTCGCTACCTGATTGTTGAGCGGCCCTTCCAACCGGTCGAAGACGATTATCTGGTTTATACCTTCAACCGTTTTCAGGCCTGCCGTTTTGGTTACGCCGGAACCTACGTCGACCCGCGCAGCCACGAGCATCGGACGGTCAAGGAGGAATTGATAGAAAGCTTTGCACGCATTGAACAGCACGCCATTGAACTCGGTGCAGATGAAGCCTGCCGGGCATTATTAACGGATGTTGTGGCGGGTCAAAACGATGCCGGATTGCTACGCTCGGCATGGCAGGCGTCGCATTCACTACCGGAAGTTGTGCAAGGCCAATGCGAACGCTGGAGGTCATAACCCTGTGAGCAAGCAACCGCTGCGCATTGGGCTCTCAGCACGGCTACTGCATACTCCGCCGGTCGAGCTAGGTTTCCCAGGCAAAACATTGCAGTATCTTGAACAATCCGTAGCCCATTGGATCATGGCGCACGGCGCGCTGGCTTTCATGATCCCAACGATCGGGCAAGATGCCGAAATACGGCGCGGCGCGATATCAATTCGCGACTTTGTACGTGCCCTTGACGGCTTGGTTCTTCAGGGGGGTGCCGACGTCAGCCCTGAAAGTTACGGAGAAAAACCTCAGCGCCCAGAGTGGTCAGGCGATCGAATTCGGGACCTGTTTGAAATTGAACTCATTTGGGAATTCGTGATTCAGGGGAAACCTGTCTTGGGTATCTGCCGCGGAGCGCAATTAATTAATGTCGCATGCGGTGGCACGCTTTATCAGGACATTACTGAACAGCATCCGGGTGCCGCACAGCATCGCGACCAATTGCTTTATGACAAATTCCATCACGCCATAGAAATTGTTTCTGGATCTCACTTGGAAAGTCTGTTTCCTGATCGACGCATTTGCCATGTAAACAGCATTCACCATCAGGCCATCAAGAAGCTTGGCAATGACTTGGTAGTCGATGCAAAAGCATTTGATGACGGCATTATCGAGGCCATTCGCTGGCAAGGTAACTGCTACATGGTCGGGTGCCAGTGGCATCCTGAATTTCAGGGCGACTTCCCGGACATTCTCGATAGCGGGCCGATAATGCACGACTTTCTTGCGGCGGCTGTTTTAGCTCAATCGTAAATGATCCGATTTGTTCGACGCACAATCTCAAATTTCGCGGCATGGATAAACAGCACCTTCAGGTGACGCCAGCACTCTCTGAATTCATGGGGAAAGCAATGCTCACGGTAGTGCCTGAGCCGCTACGACTTTGAATATCAAGGGTCCAGCCCAGTCGTTGTGCAACCCGGCTAACGATCGACAAACCCAGACCATACCCCGAGCTTTCCTGACCCTTGATGTGCCGGGTAAATAATTCCGGGAATCGATCCTCCGCAATCCCGATGCCGCTATCGACTATCGCCATACCATTGGCGTCAAGTCGAACGTTAATCGTACCAGCCCGTGTAAAGGCGCAAGCATTCCGCAAAAGATTGCTGACAACGACGTAGGCCAGTGAACGTTCGACCGGCAAAATGGGATGCTCACTGTACTCAACGACAAAACTGACCGGCAAGTCTGCCAGTGTGGGACTAACGTCGGCAATCGCCTCGGCTACGACTTCAGCCATTGCGCAGGCGGGGTCTTCAGCCCCTCCCCTTTCCCGGGAAAGGAGTAGCATGGCCTCTAAAATCTGCCCCATCCGAACAGCCTGGCGATGAATGGTTTGCACACGCTGACGAACCGCTTCCGGTAGATCGTTGTTCTCGGATAGCACTTCGGTCGCGCCGCGTATAACCGCGAGGGGGGTACGCAGTTCATGGCTGACATCAGCCGCAAAACAGCTTTCTCGCTCAACAAAAGCATACAACCTAAACGCATACTGGTCCAAAGCCTGCACCATGCGGCCAATCTCATTGTTGGGGTATTCGATGGCTGAAAATGTCAGCGGTGAACTTGCTGGCAAGATAGTGCGGGCGGATTTATCTGAAATTTCGTCTAGTAACTTGTTGATCGGACGTACCACCTGACTGGCAAGGTGGTTACCTACCAGAAATGAAAGCAGTGTCATCAAGCAGGTGCCCATCAACAAGTAGAGAGCCAGATTCCGGAGACTGGAAATAAGATACGTACGATCATAGAAAAGGGCATAGGGCTTACCGCCAAGATCGGTGACCATTACCGAATAATCTCTGCCGTTATGCACCACGCGCGCTGTTTGACCGTACCCATCTTTAATTGAAGCCAACGACGGGAAGCCGGGCGCTGGAAGTAATTGTCCAAAGAGCAGCGCAGTTGTTGGCGGCAGAGCGCCCGGGTTGAGCGCCAAACGGTTGTGAAAACTCTCTATTTCCACATGCAACATGCGATTGATATCGCGCTCTTCCAAACTGGCCACGAGGCCGAAAGCTACCAGACTGAGCAGAGCACTGACAACGAAACCAAGCAGGACGAACGGCAACACAAGACTGCCGCGCAGACTGTCATAGGGCAGTTTCTTCATAGGCAATCCTGTAGCCAAAGCCGCGTACGGTATGGATAATTTGCCGGGAAAACGGCTTATCGATAGCATTTCGTAGAGTGTGCATATGGACAATGAGCGCGTGCGTGTCGCTCCTTTCCTCCCCCCATAGCTCGCGATGAATGGCTAAGTTATGGACGACGTTGGGAGATCGGCGCATCAGTAGTGTCAGTATTTTGGTTGGCCCCGGCGGAAGAGAAATGGGAACACCGGCGCGCTCAATTTTCATGATGCCCGTGTCCATTGTAAGATCACCAATCGTCAGAATAGTGTTCTCCACTGTCAGACTGGCTCGTCTGATCAAAGCTCGAATTCGTGCCTCGATCTCGCGCAGAGCGGCTGGTTTTACAATGTAATCATCCGCCCCGATATCAAAAGCCGATATTTTGGTGTCAATTTCGTCTTTGGCTGTAAGCATGACGACCGGCACACGGCTACGCATCTGCTGCCGAATATGGCTGCAGACGGTCATCCCGTCCACGCCTGGCAGCATCAGGTCAAGCACCACCAGATCGTAGCTGTTGGCTGCCAACAGAGTCAGGGCAGCGCGTCCGTCAGCAACGCAATCCGTCACGTAGCCCAAGATCCCGAGAAAATCGGCCAGATTACTGGCCAAATCACGATCATCTTCAACAATCAGCAGTCGGCCGGCCATCTGACCATTCACACTTTAAGTGAGATTATCAACGAGGCGATGCGTAAGAACAAAACTGGCGCCGGCGTGTTGATTCATATCTTCTTACCCTGAGCGCTATCCTTTTTTCTTCCGAAGGTCATCGGATGCGCATGGCGACTCAGAATAAAACCGGCAATGAATTTCATCCAGATCGTCGAACCGGCAATGGCGCTCCATGTCGCGTATTCAAGAAACCCGCCGACAACTCCAATAATGACCACCACCGCAATACCCCCACCCACCAGATTGATCGCTGCCTCATAGGGCGCAAACTTTGCCGGGTTGGCGGGCGACACCCCGCCTTTCAAAGCGACTTCGGAAAAATCCTGTTTGATCACAATTCGCCAAGCGCGGCGTAGCCAGAAGAAGGCGATCGGAAAAAGTGCAAGGAATAGAATCCACGTTGTTGCCACACTGATATCAAAGGCCATCGATCACCTCAGTGATTTATTAGTCTGTGACCACGATAATTTGTGGCCCAATAAACAAAAAGCCCCGTGGACATGGCCTACGGGGCGAAAGCCATCTACCCGTCGAACTGGGCAGATGGTCATTCTACTCTACGCTTAGTGTGCGCCGTCTACCGCTTTGGCGCCACGTGGGATACGAACACTTTCAACCAGCGCCTGAATATGCTCCGGCGGCTCCTTGGTCACTTTATCGACCAGGTAGGCAACGACGAAGTTAACCAGCGCACCAACGGCTCCGAAGGCTTCCGGCGTGACGCCGAAGAAGCTATTGGGGCCACCGATCAGGTCAAGGTAACCGGTACCTTTGATGAAGAAGATACCCTTGGCTGCAAAGACGTAGAACAAGGTCACGAAGAGGCCTGCTAACATACCGGCAATCGCACCTTCCTTATTCATCTTCTTGCTGAAGATACCCATCATGATCGCCGGGAACAGTGAGCTGGCGGCAATACCGAAGGCCAGAGCCACGGTACCGGCCGCGAAACCCGGCGGATTCAAACCCAGGTAACCCGAGATCACAATCGCCACGGCCATCGATATCTTGCCAGTTAGCAATTCGTTCTTCTCACTGATATTTGGCATGAAAATATTCTTCACCAGATCGTGAGAAACAGCGGACGAAATCGCCATCAACAGACCGGCAGCAGTCGACAGAGCGGCGGCCAGACCCCCAGCAGCAACCAAGGCGATTACCCAGTTCGGCAGTAGCGCTATTTCCGGGTTGGCCAGCACGATGATGTCGGCGTTAACCGTCAACTCGTTACCCTTCCAACCAGCCGCTGCCGCATTTTTCAGAACTTCCGGATTCTTGGTCGCGTCGTTGTAGTACTGAATACGACCGTCACCGTTTTTGTCTTCCCATTTCAAAAGTCCGGTTTTTTCCCAGCGCCGCATCCAATCCGGACGCTCATCACCCTTGATTTGCGAATCTGCCGCGTACGGATTGGCATCCTGCATCACCACACCCGGCGTGATGGTGCGGATCAGATTCATCTTGGCCATTGCCGCCACCGCCGGAGCTGTCGTGTACAGAATAGCAATGAAGATCAGTGCCCAGCCGGCTGACAAACGTGCATCCGAAACCTTCGGCACAGTGAAGAAGCGCATTATGACGTGCGGCAACCCCGCGGTGCCGATCATTAGCGACAGGGTGTAGAGAAACATGTTTAGCTTGCTGCCCGGCAGGCTCGTCGTGTACTTGCCAAAGCCGAGGTCGGTCACTACGGAATCGAGTTTGGTGAGCAACGAAACATCATGGCCGACGAGGCTGGATCCCAGACCCAATTGCGGAATCGGATTGCCGGTCAGTTGCAACGAGATAAATATTGCTGGAATCGTGTAAGCCAGGATGAGCACGATGTACTGAGCCACCTGTGTGTAGGTAATGCCCTTCATGCCGCCAAATACGGCGTACACAAAGACGATACCCATACCGACGTAGATCCCGGTTTCGCTCGAGACACCGAGGAAGCGAGAGAAAGCCACGCCGACACCGGTCATCTGACCAATAATGTAGGTAATGGACGCCGTGAGCAGACAAAGCACAGCCACTGTCGAAGCCGACTTCGAGTAGAAACGGTCGCCGATGAATTGCGGCACGGTAAACTTGCCGAACTTGCGCAGATAGGGTGCAAGCAGCATGGCCAGCAGCACATAACCGCCTGTCCAGCCCATCAGGAACAAGGCACCACCGTAACCCATATTGGAAATCAGACCTGCCATCGAAATGAATGACGCCGCTGACATCCAGTCAGCTGCAGTAGCCATCCCGTTCATTACAGGCGATACGTTACCGCCAGCGACATAAAACTCGCTGGTCGAACCGGCACGCGCCCAGATTGCGATACCGATGTACAGCGCGAAACTTGCGCCGACCACCAGATAAGTAATTGTTTGAAGATCCATATCGACCCCTATTCTTCGTGAACGTCGAATCGACGGTCAATCTCACCCATTTTTTTGGCGTAATAGAAAATCAACACCACAAAAATGTAAATTGAACCCTGCTGGGCAAACCAGAAGCCCAACGGATACCCCCCAAGACTGATGCTATTCAACGCATCGGCAAACAGAATGCCCGCGCCAAACGAGACCAGAAACCACACGATCAGCACCTTGGTCAGCAGACCAAGCGTAGCCGACCAGTAGGCTTTGCCAGAATCATTCATAACTATCTCCTCTTATTTGCATTCGGATGTTCTCCGTCAGAAAGTCTGACCGGATCACTCTTGCACTTTCGTTTGGGGAACTTACAGAAAACTGACAGTCATTAAAATAAAATGCATTTATTCAGCCGATTACAACTTGATTACCAAGCGCTTATCAAATGCTTACTCAAACGAACCCGCATCACAGTTTGAGCAGGGCGAAGCTGTTGGACGCGGGCAGTCGCCGGCAACGTGTTAGAATCTCAACCCCTGCCTGCTCCCATCTGATTGATCTTCAATATGTTCTCCGGAATCATCGCCGCTGTTGGCTACATTACTGAACTGACACCGCGTAATGACGGCACGTCCACCGTGCGCCTTACTGTCGACGCCGGACGCCTCGATCTTGACGATGTCGTGGTGGGCGATTCGATTGCCTGCAACGGCGTGTGCCTGACTGTGGTTGAAAAACAAGGGGATTGTTTCTCTGTCGACGCATCCCCTGAAACCTTGTCTTGCACCATTGGACTCGATGTGCCCGGTCCGATCAATCTGGAAAAGGCCTTGCGTCTGGCCGACCGTCTGGGCGGGCATCTCGTCTCCGGCCATGTCGATGGCGTCGGTGAAGTCCTGCGCTTTGATCCCGTCGGGGACAATCGTCTGCTGGAAATCTGCGCACCATCGTCGCTGGCCAAATACATCGCACGCAAGGGATCAATCACGGTTAACGGCGTCAGCCTGACCACCAACTCGGTGAGCCGTGCCACTTTTTCGATCAACCTGATTCCCCACACGCTTGAAGCGACCACGCTGGGAAAGCTGCAAGCCGGCCACAGCGTCAATCTTGAAATTGATCTCATCGCGCGTTACGTCGAGCGTATGCTCAATCCTGAAAACCCTGACACGTTAGAGGCCAATTAAATGGCACCGCAAAGTCACTCCCCCGCCATCTCGCCAATTGAAGAAATCGTTGCCGAGATTCGTGCCGGCCGCATGGTTATCCTGGTCGACGAAGACGACCGCGAAAACGAAGGCGACATCATCCTTGCCGCCGAACATGTCACGCCCGAGGCGATCAACTTCATGGTCACCCACGCCCGCGGGCTGGTTTGCCTGACGATCACCGAGTCGCGCAGCAAGCAGCTCGGTCTGGTACCGATGGCGCGCGATAACAAGAGCCAGTTCGGCACCGCATTCACCATTTCGATCGAGGCTGCCGAGGGCGTGACTACCGGCATCTCGGCGCAGGACCGTGCGCGTACCGTGCAGGTTGCAGTCGCACTCGACGCCAAGCCCGAAGACGTCGTACAGCCCGGCCATATATTTCCGATCACGGCCAAAGAGGGCGGCGTGCTGGTGCGCGCAGGCCACACCGAGGCCGGCTGCGATCTAGCGCAAATGGCCGGACTCGACCCCTCTTCGGTCATCTGCGAGGTGCTCAAGGACGACGGCACGATGGCACGCCTGCCCGACCTTATCGAGTTTGGGCAGAAGCACGGGATGAAAATCGGCACCATTGCCGACCTGATCCACTTCCGTAGCCGCACCGAGACGCTGATCAAGCGCAGCTTCTCCAAGCCAATCAAGTCGGCGCACGGCGAATTCACGCTGCACGCCTTCACCGATCTGTCGTCGAACGAGGTACATCTGGCACTGACCAAGGGTGAGATTCTCCCTGACAAAGAAACGCTGGTACGCGTTCATGAACCACTTTCTGTTCTTGACTTCCTCGATCCGACCAGTGGCCGACATACCTTCTCGCTTGAACTTGCACAGCAAACGCTGGCACGTGCCGAATCTGGGGTCATCGTACTGCTGCGCCGCACGGAAACCGGGCAGGACATTCTCGCCGCACTGGGTGAGCCCGCAGAGTCCAAACGCCCGGCATCCAAGTGGGATCCGCGCATCTACGGTATTGGCGCGCAGATTCTTCGTGACCTCGGAGTGCGCAAGATGAAACTGCTCGCCAGCCCGCGGCGTATGCCAAGCATGACCGGTTTTGACCTGGAAGTGACCGGACATATCGCTACCCCAGATGAAATTGACTAAGTCAGAGTCAACCGATCCACATCCGCAGTAAATTCCCGAAGGCGCTGACATGGCCCGTTACGAAAATATTTACGAATATGAGCCCACACTGACCGGCTCCGGCTTGGCCATCGGCATCATTATGAGCCGCTTCAATCAGGATATCTGCGAAGGCCTACTTGCCTCCTGCACGGCCGAACTCAAGCAACTGGGTGTCGCTGAATGTGATATCGAGATTGCCACGGTGCCCGGCGCCCTGGAAATACCGCTGGCATTGCAAACAATGGCGCAAAGTGATCGTTACGATGCACTGATTGCGCTCGGCGCGGTTATTCGTGGCGAAACCTATCACTTCGAAGTTGTTTCCAATGACGCCTGCCGTGCCGTAATGGACGTGCAACTGGATACCGGCATTCCCATTGCCAATGGCATCCTGACCTGCAACGATGATGATCAAGCGCTGGCGCGTACGCACGAGAAAGGTACAGACTGCGCCCGTGCTGCAATTGAAATGGCCAACCTGCTGCGCGCACTAGGAGAACGACCCGCATGAGCATCAAGCCTGAAAACCCAACGGTTCCGGCCAAAGCGCCCAAGACTGCGGCCAAATCACCACGCCGGCGTGCCCGGGAGTTTGCGCTGCAAGGACTTTACCAATGGCAACTCAGCGGTAACGATGAGGCGGCGATTGAAGCGCATTTGCGAGATACCGCTGGCTTTGATAAAGCGGATCGCGAGTTTTTTGTTGGCCTGTTGCGCGGCGTGCTGGTACAGCAAACCGTTTTGCAGGATCAGCTTAAAGCGCATCTTGATCGCCCCTTTGCCGAACTCTCACCCGTTGAAGCCAGCGTACTTCTGGCGGGCGCCTATGAACTGGCCAACTACCCGCAGACACCGTACCGCGTGATCATCAACGAAGCCATTGAACTGACCAAAAGTTTTGGCGGCACGGACGGCCACAAATACGTCAACGGCGTGTTGGACAAACTCGCCGCCAAACTCCGTCCCGTCGAAGTTGAAGCCAAGCGTGCAGCAAGAAGAGGCAATTAACCGCAGAGAGCGCAGAGCACAAAGAGAAAACCATTCTCGAGTTTTTCTTCGTGAACTCCATGCGCTCCTTGTCTAAAGGGTTTTCATGCCCTCTGAATTCGATCTGATTGCCCGCTATTTCGCGCGCCCAACACCACAGGCCGTCCTCGGCCCCGGTGACGACTGTGCTTTACTGGCCCCTTCGCCCGGCATGGAGTTGGCGGTCACCACCGACATGCTCGTCTCAGGCACGCATTTCCTGCCAGGCACCAACCCCACCCAACTCGGCTGGAAGACGCTGGCTGTCAACATCTCTGATCTTGCAGCGATGGGCGCCAAGCCCCGCTGGATCTTGCTCGCTGGCAGCCTTCCGGATGCCGATGAGATCTGGATTGCCGCCTTTGCCGAAGGCCTATTTGCCTGCGCCAAACGTTACGGGACTGACCTTGTCGGAGGCGACACAACGCGCGGCCCGCTCAATCTGTGCATCACCGCTCTTGGCGAAGTGCCGGCCGGCACCGCACTGCGCCGTGACAGCGCTCAGGCGGGTGATGACTTGTGGGTGTCCGGCCAGCCTGGCCTCGCAGCCTTGGGCCTGGCCCATCTGCTCGGCAAAACCGCACTGGCGGAACCATTTGCCACACGTTGTGTGACTGCTCTGCAAAAACCGGTTCCACGCGTCGAACTCGGACTGGCACTGCGTGAGCGCAAGCTGGCGCATGCCTCCATTGATGTTTCTGATGGTCTGCTGGCAGATATCGGCCACATCAGCGCACAATCAAAACTCGATGCCGAGCTCTTTGAAACGCAGCTGCCGTACCTGCCTTCCGGAGTGGATCCTGTGCTGGCGCGCAACGCGCAGCTCGCTGGTGGTGACGATTACGAACTGGCGTTTTCCGCCGATCCCGGCAAGCGGCATGAACTCGCTGAACTGTCTGCAGAACTTGATTTGCCACTCTGGCGAATTGGCCGTTTTGTCGCCGGCTCGCGCGAAATTCGCCTGCTCGATGAAAACCGAGAGATACTGCCGACAACTCACAAAGGATTCGATCATTTTGGTCAAAATAACGTGTAAGCCACCTTCGCTTCACTTTCTCTTCTCGCACCCGGCGCATCTGGTGGCCTGCGGCTTTGGTAGCGGGCTTTCGCCACTCGCACCGGGAACGGTCGGTACTCTGTTTGCCTGGGCGACCTTTCCACTGCTGCGGCCATGGATGAACGACATCGAGCTGCTCGGTTTTCTACTCACCTGCTTCATTGGCGGCGTGCTGGCGGCACACAAGACGGGGGCTGACCTTGGTGTCGTTGATCACGGCAGCATTGTCTGGGACGAAATCGTTCCTTTCTGGCTGGTGCTTGTTTTCTGCCCCGCTGGCTGGTTGTGGCAAGGCACCGCGTTTCTACTCTTCCGATTATTTGATATTTACAAGCCGCAACCGGCGCGCTATTTTGACGAGAAAGTAAAAAACGGTTTTGGGGTCATGACCGACGATCTGGTTGCCGGCGGCTACACCCTGCTGTGTTTGGCCATACTGCGCTTTGTTCTGGCATGAGCGATTATTACGATCAAGAACATCTGGAAGCACTGGCCGCTGAAGTCGGCGCCTTGCTCCTGCGTAACGGCCAACGATTGGTCACGGCGGAATCCTGTACCGGCGGCTGGGTAGCGCACTGCCTTACCGCCGTTGCCGGCAGTTCAGAATGGTTCGACCGGGGATTCATCTCCTACTCCAACGACGCCAAAAAAGACATGCTTGGCGTCTCGCCCGACACCCTTGACACGCACGGCGCAGTCAGCGAAGCCACCGCCGCATCCATGGCCTTCGGCGCACTGCGTCAAAGCAAAACTGACTGGGCAATTGCCATCACCGGAATCGCAGGCCCGGGTGGTGGTTCTGAAGTGAAACCGGTAGGAACCGTTTGTTTTGGATGGGCCGGACCGGACGGACGGCTCGATACAGCAACCCGCAACTTCGCTGGCGGTCGCACAGAGGTTCGCGCCAAATCGGTAGCCTATGCGCTTTGCGGTGTGCTCGAACGCGCAACGTACCTATCAACCTGACGGTCTCAGAATAAATACTATATTTTCATCCAGTACTGTATATAATCTCAGTACCAAGACGAAAGCCGAAGGTGCCGTAAAGGCATCGCCGAACATGAGATAATTACCGACAATCAGAAAAGGATTCGCAATGGACGACAACAAGACAAAAGCGCTAGCCGCCGCGCTAGCCCAGATCGAAAAGCAGTTCGGTAAAGGCTCGATCATGAAAATGGGCGACGGCAGTGTCTTCAATGACATTCAGGTCGTTTCCACGGGCTCGCTCGGGCTGGATATCGCCCTCGGTATCGGTGGCTTGCCTCGCGGGCGCGTCGTCGAAATCTACGGCCCGGAATCGTCAGGTAAAACGACACTGGCACTACAGGTTATCGCCGAGATGCAAAAACTGGGTGGCACAGCAGCGTTCATCGATGCCGAACACGCTCTTGATCCCACTTACGCGCAGAAACTCGATGTTAATCTTGACGAACTCCTGATTTCACAACCGGATACCGGCGAGCAGGCGCTTGAAATTGCCGACATGCTGGTACGTTCGGCAAGTGTTGACGTCGTCGTCATCGACTCGGTTGCCGCTTTGGTACCCAAAGCTGAAATCGAGGGCGAAATGGGCGATTCGTTGCCCGGTCTGCAAGCGCGCCTGATGAGCCAAGCATTGCGCAAGCTTACGGCTAACATCAATCGGACGAACACGCTGGTCATCTTCATCAACCAGATCCGCATGAAAATCGGCGTCATGTTCGGTAGCCCGGAAACCACGACCGGTGGCAATGCGCTCAAATTTTACGCTTCCGTACGTCTTGACATCCGGCGCATTGGCGGCATCAAGAAGGGTGACGAAGTCATCGGCAACGAAACGCGTGTTAAGGTCGTCAAGAACAAGGTGGCACCGCCCTTCCGCGAAGCGATTTTCGACATTCTGTACGGCGAAGGCACCTCGCGTGAAGGCGAAATCGTCGAACTCGGCGTTATCCACAAACTAGTTGAGAAATCAGGCTCCTGGTACGCCTACAATGGCGAGAAAATTGGTCAGGGCAAAGACAACGCCCGTGAATTCCTTAAAGCCAACCCGCTAATCGCGGAGGAGATTGAGGGCAAAATCAGGGTAGCCGTTAATGTACCGTCGCCTCAACCGATAAAAGCGGCATAGCAAGCGGCAGACGGGTTATGAGCGGCAGCTTGCGCGAGCGCGCATTGCGACTGCTGGCGCGACGAGAGTATTCACGTGCCGAGTTGGCACGCAAACTGGCACCGCACGTCGAGTCGGCAGAAGTACTTACAGCACTACTTGATGATCTGACTTCGCGGAGCCTGCTCTCTGACGAGCGTTATGTTGAAATGCGCATGAATGCTCGCGCTGCTCGCTTCGGCAACGCCCGGCTGGCTTACGAGTTGCGCACGCAGGGCATTTCTGAAGAGTTAGTTGACGCTGCATTGATCGGCAGCGAAGATGAACTGGCACGTGCGCGCCAGGTTTGGCAACGCAAATTTGGCGACACGGGCAAAGCAGGCGATGCTGCAGACCGGGCACGTCAGATGCGTTTTTTGATGAGCCGGGGGTTTTCCGGAGAAACCATCCGCCGCGTACTGCGCGGCGATTTTGAAGACGATTGAATGATCTCCGAAACCAATACCGACACGAGTGTGAAGAGTGTTCTTTCAACTCACAATCTGAAGAAAAGCTACAAGAAGCGCACGGTGGTTGAAGACGTGTCAGTCAAGGTTGGCAGCGGTGAAGTTGTCGGCCTTCTTGGCCCGAATGGCGCGGGAAAAACAACGTGCTTCTACATGGTGGTCGGCCTGGTGGCTTGCGATTCGGGCGAGGTTCGTATTGATGACAAAATAATCACTCACCTGCCCATCCACCAACGGGCAAAACTCGGCATATCTTACCTTCCACAGGAAGCATCCGTTTTTCGAAAACTGACAGTCATCGAAAACATCAAGGCCGTACTCGAACTGCAAAATATTGATTCTGACGAAGTTGATCGCCGCGCTGAAGAACTGCTTGAAGAGTTGCACATCGGCCATATCCGGCACAGCTCAGCGGCTTCGCTTTCCGGCGGCGAACGCCGACGTGTCGAAATCACTCGGGCGCTGGCGACTGAGCCACGCTTCATTCTTCTTGATGAACCCTTTGCCGGTGTTGACCCCATCGCTGTTCTGGACATCCAGAAAATCATTCGTTTCCTCAAGGAACGCAATATCGGCGTCCTGATTACCGATCATAATGTCCGTGAAACACTGGGGATATGTGATCACGCCTATATCCTTAATGAAGGCAGCGTCCTCGCTGCGGGCCGACCTGACGAAATCATTTATAATGAAAGCGTTCGCAAGGTTTATCTAGGCGAAAATTTCCGTCTCTAAACTAGACGGCGGCTCCACAACCCAAGATCGTATCGGGTAGAACTTCCCCCGCTCCGGCGGCCGAACCGGCTCCGTAAATGAAACCGTCCCTCCAACTCAAGCTTTCTCAACATCTCGCACTGACGCCGCAGCTGCAGCAGTCAATACGACTGCTGCAACTTTCGACGCTTGAGCTTGAGCAGGAGCTGGAAAAATATTTACAGGAAAACCCTCTTCTTGAACGCGAAGAAGTGGAATATGCCCCGCCTCCTCCCAGTACGAATGAAACCGAATCAACGGCAGCTGAATCCACCGAGGTCGAGCCCGCCCCAGTACCATCCTCTGCCGATGATGAAAGCTGGCTGGGCGAAGAAAGCAGCTACTCAAGTTCCGCCGGTTCATTCGACGATGACGACAACGATTTTCAGGACGTGCAGGCTGCGACGACATCCCTGCGCGAGCACTTATCCTGGCAACTGGGGCTGATGGCCATCCCCGAACGTGATCGAACCCTTGTGCAATGCTTGATTGAAGCACTTGACGATGATGGCTACCTGACCCAGTCGCTCGAAGAGCTCGCCGAAACACTACCCCCTGAGCTTGAAATTGAGCCTGAAGAATTACAAATTGCTCTCAAACATCTGCAGTATTTTGACCCGACCGGTGTCGGTGCGCGCAACGCACAGGAGTGCCTAGCACTGCAACTGGAAGTTCTTCCGGCTGATGAGACGCAGATTTCTGCGTTAAAAATCGTGCGCCAGCATCTCGGCCTGCTCGCCAGCCGAGATTTCCTGAAGCTCAAGAAACTCATCGAGTGCGACGACGACCAGTTACGCAATGCCCAATTCCTGATACGCAGCTTGAACCCACGGCCCGGGGCAAAATATGCGGCACTTGAAGCCCGCTATATCACTCCCGATGTGGTGGTGCGCAAAATTCGCGGCCAGTGGACTGTGAATGTCAATTCCGATGCCTTTCCCCGCTTGCGCATCAACAGCCTTTACGCCCAGATTCTCTCAAAACAGCGCGGTTCAGGCCTCGCCGGCCAACTACAGGAAGCGCGCTGGCTGATAAAAAATGTTCAGCAACGCTTTGACACTATCCTCAGAGTAGCGCAATCTATCGTCGACCGGCAGCGCCAATTCTTCGATCATGGTGAGGTCGCCATGAGGCCATTGGTGCTGCGTGAAATTGCTGACATTCTTGGCTTGCACGAATCGACTGTGTCACGGGTAACCACTCAGAAATACATGGCCACACCGCGCGGGATTTTTGAACTGAAGTACTTCTTTGGCAGCCATGTCGCCACCGAAACCGGCGGTGCGTGTTCCGCTACCGCCATTCGTGCGCTAATCAAACAATTGATTGGCGCCGAAGACCCGAAAAAACCACTTTCGGACAGTCAGATATCCGAGATTCTTGGCCAGCAGGGCATTGTCGTCGCACGGAGAACGATTGCAAAGTACCGTGAAACGCTCAATATCGCGCCGGTTAAGTTACGCAAGACCATTTAACAGACATTGCAAAAATCATACTTCAGAAGATGAAAGCAATGACCACCCCCTACCCCGGCGCCTTTTCTTACGAACGGGCAAGGGGAGATTAGACTTTCGCGCAAGCGATGGTCACCTTGAAAAGGAGCCTCACCATGAACCTGCAAATCAGTGGACACCATCTTGAGATTACTCCGGCGATTCATGCCTATGTGACGGGTAAGCTTGAGCGCGTCAAACGCCATTTCGACAATGTAATCGACGTTAACGTGATCCTGTCAGTAGACAAACTGAAGCAGATAGCCGAAGTTACCGTCCACCTTTCCGGGAAAGATGTTCACGTTGAGTCCATTGACGAGGACCTTTATGCAGCAATAGACGAACTGGTTGACAAGCTTGATCGTCAGATCCAGAAGCACAAACAGAAAGTTCAGAATCACCACCGTGGCCAGAAAATCGGCCATATCGTCGAGGAATAGCCGAAAGTGTGGCGGGAGGGGCTCTTTTGCCTTGGTCGTACCCGCCACCACCATTGTCTGAACCCAAACAACGCTACTTTCAGCACTATTTTCTAAGCTTGCCGCTATAGCCGGCTCACCTGTATGAACCATATCACTCAACTATTAACCACCGAAAACATCATCCTTGATCTTGACGCGAGCAGTAAAAAACGGGTCTTTGAGAAAGTAGGCCTGCTCTTCGAGAACAATCAAGGCATTGCCCGCAGCTCGGTCTTTGATAGCCTCTTTGCGCGTGAAAAACTGGGCTCGACCGGCCTCGGTCAAGGTATCGCCATTCCCCACGGCCGCATCAAAGGGCTGAAACAGGCGAGCGGTGCATTTTTACGACTTGCCGCACCCGTTGCCTTCGATTCGCCGGACGGCAAACCGGTCTCTCTTCTTTTTGTACTGCTTGTTCCTGAACAAGCGACGGAACAGCATTTACAGATTCTTTCAGAGCTTGCCGAACGTTTTTCTGATCGAACCTGCCGCGAGGCGCTTAGCACTGCAGAGAGTGCTGACGCGATCTGCCAAATATTTTCCCATTAAGAGCCCGTAACCATGATTACCAGCCGCTCGCTAAGCATTACCCAGCTCTATGAAGACCACCTTGAGAAACTCAAGTTAACCTGGGTTGCCGCAGTGGGCGTTGAACGCTTGGTGGAGCTCAAGGATCAAGAGATTTTCGGCCCCGACGTTGTGGGTCACCTCAACCTCATTTACAGCCACCGCGTGCAGGTACTCGGCAAAGCCGAACAGCGCTGGGCCGAACAGGCCGGAACGGAACGTTGGCTCCGGCAGATTGACGACCTGATGGCATCAAAACCTCCGGCCCTGATTATTGCCGATGGCCTGGACATCCCGCCAGGCGTACGTGAGATTTGCGAAGCCACTCAGACCCCTTTATTTACCAGCCCCAAAGCCTGCTCGGCGCTTATCGATCTGCTGCATCTCTATCTGGCGCGACGCTTCGCCGACACGGTCTCGGTGCACGGCGTGTTTATGGATGTTTACGGCATGGGCGTTCTGATCACCGGCGATTCCGGTGTCGGCAAAAGTGAACTGGCGCTTGAGCTGGTGTCACGCGGGCACGGGCTGGTGGCTGATGACGTGGTCGAACTGGCGCGTATCGCGCCGACAACCATTGAGGGCCGCTGCCCCGGCATGTTGCGTGACTACCTTGAAGTACGGGGCCTTGGTCTGCTTAATATCCGCACCATCTTCGGTGAAACCGCAGCTCGTCGAAAAATGAAACTCAGACTTGTTGTACACCTGCAAAAACACACGACAGGTGATGAATCACCACGACTTCCGCTCGACGCTCAGACACAGGAAATTCTTGGAATTCCGGTACGCAAAGTTGTCTTTCATGTCGCCCCCGGGCGCAACCTTGCCGTTCTGCTCGAAGCCGCCGTGCGCAACGGGATCCTGCAAATGCGTGGCATCGACAGCATGAGTGAATTCATAAATCGCCAGCAGCAAGCCGTTCTCGACGATGACATCTGACTGAGTTTATAATCAAAGCTCACTACAATACCCTTTCGAGGAATTACCGATGAAAACCCTGATTGCTCTCGTTGCCTTAACCTTTGCCACAGCCTGTGCTTTTGCGGCCGATACGGAAAAGAAAACACCTTCGCCTGCCCAGCAAGCGCAGCAGGAAAAAATGAAATCGTGCAATGCCGATGCCGGAAAAAAAGAACTGAAGGGTGACGAACGCAAAAAATTCATGAGCGAATGTCTCAGCGCCAAGCCCGTAGCTGCCTCGCAGCAGGACAAAATGAAGTCATGTAATGCAGAGGCGGCTAGCAATTCGCTTAAAGGGGACGAGCGTAAGGCGTTTATGAGCGGTTGCCTAAAAGCTGAGAAGAAATAAGTCAATCCGACAACGTAAAAATAAAGCGGCGGTGTAAAACACCGCCGCTTTATTTTGTCAGGTTCAAATCAAATCTGCTCGAATTCAGCGAAGTCCGCATCCGTACTCGTCGCAGGCCCAGCAAAGCAAATGACCCCTTTGCCGCGAATCACGCACTCCTCGCCGCGCAACAGCAGCTCCGGCTCCCCGCTTAAGGTGACATACGTACCATTGGTGCTTTTGTCCAAAAGCACGAAAACATCGCCGCTCCGTTCAATACTGGCATGAAGGCGAGAGGATCGGCGATCCCGAATTAGAATATCGCATTCTGTTCCACGACCCATTTGGATAACGGGTTTCCGGTCATCCAGAATAATCACCTCGCCGTTATAGCGCAGATAAAGGCGAGCACCCTGAACCGCATCATTTTGGGACTTGTCGGCAGCGGCTGCATTGTTCGCCGCTGGCGGCACTACTTCCGGCAGTGCTACCTCAAAGACCTTGATTCCCGCTTCTTTTCCCTTGCCCGCTGCCGAGCCGAGGTCACGCGTCCACAACTTAAATGCCGGGGACAGGGCAGCCAGCGCCTGAATGCTGGTAAGAATCTGACCGGGCTTGGCCAAACCCGCCAGATGAGCAGCCGCATTAACCGTGTCACCAACGAACTCGCCGTCCTCTTCGCTGACCGGACCATGCGAAAAACCGACACGTATAGCCAGTTTCACCCCCGAAACCGGTGGCAAAGCAGCAACACGATGCTGCATTTCAATAGCGGACTGGGAAGCATCGTCCGGCAGTCCGAATACCGCCATCAGCTCTCCACCGGCGGTCTTGACGATACGGCCGCCAAAGCCCTCAACGCCACGTTCCATTCGCTTGAGGCAACGATCAACCGCACGCAATGCCTCTGCATCACCCAGCTTTTCGTGCAGACGAGCACTTCCAGAAACCTCGGCAAAAAGTACTGACTGGATTTTTTCTTTACTATTCATGACATTTTCGGCGCCTGGAGACGCAGTTGCCTTCTCATGTGAAGCCTCTCCCCACGTCTCACCGCTCACTCTGGCACGCTACCTGTTTTTCCCGCAGCACAAAATGCTCACGTTTTATGGATCATAACAAAAGCCTGACGCTTCTGCTTCATGCCGTAATAACCTGTAGTGGAAGAGTCCCCGGCAATGACAACGCCTCACCGAACGGGGGCTCATCAAATACCGTATCCCCCCCATCCATTTTGTCTAGTTCCGCCCCTACGTGCAGCCTCTTGAAGTCGAAAAATGCAGTGTCTGCCAGGTGGGAGGGCACAATGTTTTGCAGTGCCGAAAACACCGACTCCGTTCGTCCAGGAAAGCGACGATCCCAGTCTGCCATCATCTCGCGAATTTTTCGTCGCTGCAGATTGCTTTGCGATCCGCAAAGATTGCATGGAATGATCGGGAAGGCCATACCCCGTGCAAAGCGCGCGATGTCGCCCTCGCTGCAGTAGGCCAGCGGACGAATAACAACATGTGCGCCATCATCCGTCACCAGTTTTGGGGGCATGGCTTTCAACTTGCCACCGAACAGCAAGTTGAGAAACAGGGTGTGCACAATGTCATCACGATGATGGCCAAGTGCTATCTTGTTTGCGCCTAACTCCTTGGCCGTGCGGTAAATAACACCACGCCGTAGCCGCGAGCATAAAGAGCACGTTGTCTTGCCTTCCGGTATTTTCTCTTTGACGATCGAATAGGTATCTTGCTCGACAATTCGGTACTCAACACCCAGGCCGGCCAGATACGCTGGCAGCACATCGGCAGGAAAGCCCGGCTGCTTCTGATCTAGATTCATGGCAATCAGCCGGAAATCGACCGGCGCACGCTGCTGCATGGCCATCAGGACCGACAGCATGGCGTAGGAATCCTTGCCGCCCGAAATACAAACAAGTACGGTGTCGCCCTGTTCGATCATGTTGTAATCAGCAATTGCCTTACCGACATTGCTTTCAAGGCGCTTCTTTAAACGCTGAAGATTCTTTGAATTTTCCACCGGACCTCTACATAAAAACTACAAATGGGCGGTGCGCCCACCATCAACATTAATCACCTGACCGGTAATATACGACGCATCGTCGAGCAGAAAGCGCACGGCACGGGCAATATCCTGCGGGCTACCGGAACGTTTTAACAGCGTATGCTCGACAATTTTGTCGCGCATGGCGTTGTCAAACAAAGTCTCGTCGGGCCACAGAATCGGCCCCGGCGCAACCGCATTGACCCGTACCTCAGGCGCCATTTCAATGGCTAACGCGCGCGTCAGTCCGAGCAAGCCGGCTTTTGCCGCACAGTACAGCGGGTAACCGGCCAGGGGCCGCTCGGCATGGATGTCGGTAATATTGACCACTGCCCCGTGCGCCGCTTTCAGATACGGTGCCGCTGCTTGCGTAAGAAATAGCGGTGCCTTGAAATTGCTGCCAACCAGATCGTCCCAGGCCATCAAATCAATTTGGCCCAGCGGTGTGGGGGAGAAACTCGACGCATTATTGACCAGCGCATCCAGCCGTCCAAAGTGCGCCACCGTGTTTTCAACGAGAGCACTTAACGCGGCCACATCAAGCAAATCGGCCTGTTGTAAATGCGCCGATCCCGGCCGCAGGGCATTCAGTTCAACGACAATCGTCGCAGCCGCCTCGGCAGCCGTACGGTAATGCACCATGATATTGGCACCCGCCGCATGCAATTCCCCGGCGATAGACCGTCCTACCCGCTTTGCTGCTCCGGTCACCAAAACCGTTTTGCCGATCACGCTGAACTCCAGACTTACGAGGTATTGCACACAAGGATATGGATTTTAACGGAATTTCGTTGCAGTCACCCAATAATGCCGCTATCGGAATAAGTCGCTAAACGATAAACTTGCGCCATAACAGAGGCGATTAAACCCATGACAAATGAAGAAATCCCGCTAGACGCTGACGAGTTGATGAACATTGCCGATCGCATTGAGCGGCTTGCGCCCGCTGACGCCGAATGGACCACGCGGCTGTTCGAGGAATGCGTACGCTCACGCAATCACGAGGCTGAGCTCCTGTCCGGCCAAGCCACGGGAGCAACAAGCAACGGGGGAACCGACATTGAAGCCCAACTCGCGCAAGTGGCGCTTGACGCGGCCGAGTGGCTGAAAACCTTATGGAACGTTGGCTACATGGGTGCCGCTAGCTTCCCCTCGCAGCCCCGTTCGGCCTTTCCGCTGGTTGAACTGGAAGACGTGCTCAAGTCGGCACTTTTTGCCCGTATCCGTGAAGGCAAGCGACCGCTGCCCTTCCCGCCGCCCACCCGGCTCGGACTACCCTGGCATGAGCTGATCGAAAGCAAAGGGGAAACTTATGCCGTGTCAGCAGAAATCGTCCGCGACAGCGCACATCAGGCCATTGGCGCCATTGTCGAAGGCTGCGCCAACTGGAACGTCGTTGATGAAATTGAA
>JBBRDR010000026.1:0-29793 GCA_038203745.1 Burkholderiales bacterium
ACGCAAAGCCGCCGTACTTGGGGCGGGAGTGATGGGCGCGCAGATTGCCGCGCATCTCGCCAATGCTGAGGTGCCGGTCGTTCTGTTTGATCTGGCGGCCAAAGAAGGTGATCCCAACGGGATCGTCAAAAAAGCGCTGGATAGTTTGAAGACGCTTGAGCCATCACCACTGGCTACCGCTGATCGCGTGGCCTATATCGATGCCGCTAATTATGAGCAACACCTTGAGCAACTCAAGGATTGCGACCTGATCATCGAGGCCATCGCTGAAAAAATGGAATGGAAAGATGATCTGTATCGCAAGATCGCACCTTTTATTTCGCCGGGCGCGATCATCGCTTCAAATACCTCCGGTCTGTCGATCAATCGATTGTCGCAAGGTTTGCCCGAGAGCTTGCGCGCGCAGTTCTGTGGCATCCACTTCTTCAACCCGCCGCGCTACATGCATCTGGTCGAACTGATCGCGACCCAAACCAGTGCGCCGGAACTGCTCGACAATCTTGAAGGCTGGTTGGTAACGCGCTTGGGTAAGGGCGTCGTTCGTGCGCTCGATACGCCAAATTTTGTGGCCAATCGGGTCGGCGTGTTTTCCATTCTGGCCGTGATGCACCACACGCAGCAGTTTGCTTTGGGATTTGATGTAGTCGATGCGCTGACCGGCCCAATCATAGGTCGCGCCAAGAGTGCGACCTATCGTACCGCCGACGTGGTCGGTCTGGACACCATGGCACATGTCATCAAGACCATGCAGGATACCCTGCCGAATGATCCGTGGCACAGCTATTACGCTGCGCCTGCCTGGTTGTCGGGGCTGATTGCTCAAGGTGCGCTGGGGCAGAAGACGCGCCTCGGTATTTTCAAGAAGGACGGCAAGACGATCAAGGTGCTCGATCTGGCAACGCAGGATTACCGGGATTCAGCCGGCGAGATCGCCCCGGAAGTCGAGGCGATTCTAAAGAACAAGAATCCGGCCGAAAAATTTGCGCAGCTGCGCGCTTGCGAACATCCGCAAGCGCAGTTCATGTGGGCGATTTTCCGCGATGTGTTCCATTACGTCGCCGTGCATCTGGCTGAGGTGGCGGACAACGCACGCGACATTGATTTTGCCATGCGCTGGGGTTTCGGTTGGGCGCAGGGTCCGTTTGAAACTTGGCAGGCGGCAGGCTGGAAAACCATTGCCGGGGCGGTTAAGGCAGATATCGACGCGGGCAAGGCAATGATCCCGGTACCCCTGCCGGACTGGGTCTTTGCTTGTGAAGGCGTCCATTCCGCTGCCGGGTCCTATTCAGCAAGTGCCGGTGTCATCAAGCCGCGCTCTAGTCTGCCCGTTTATCAACGGCAGATTTATCCTGAACGCGTGCTGGGTGAAAAGGCCGTTACCGGAACGACCGTCTGGGAAAATGAGGGCGTGCGTTTATGGACGCTGCCGCAAGTCGATAGCGAAATAGCCATACTCAGCGTTAAATCGAAAAATCACACGCTGGGTCGTGACGTCATCCTGGGTCTACAGGACGCAGTGCTTCGTGCAGAAGCAGCGTTCAAGGGGCTGGTCATCTGGCACGAGGCGCCATTTGCTTTTGGCGCCAATCTGAAGGAAGTGAGCGCAGCGATTAAGGACGGCCAGTTCGAGATGCTCGAAGGCTACATCGCCGAATTCCAGAAAGTGTCGATGGCACTCAAGTACGCCAAAGTGCCTGTCATTGCGGCGGTTCAGGGCATGGCTCTGGGCGGTGGCTGCGAGTTCCTGATGCACTGCGCCAAACGTGTGATTGCGCTGGAAAGTTACATCGGGCTGGTCGAAGCCGGCGTGGGCCTGATTCCTGCCGGTGGCGGCTGCAAGGAATTCGCAATCCGTGCCTGGCAAAATGCGGCGAAGACAGGCGGCAACGATCCGTTTGAATTCATCCAGCCGGTGTTCATGACCATCGCTACAGCCAATGTTTCCAAGAGCGGCGCGCAGGCCCGAGAGCTAGGCTTTGTGCTTGATAGCGACAAGATCGTTTTCAACGCCAACGAGTTGCTCTACGTTGCTTTGCGCGAAGCGCGCGGCATGGCCGAAGCCGGTTATTACCCGAAACTGTCGCCGCGCCACATCAAGGTGGCGGGCCGTACCGGGATCGCCAATTGTGAAATTGTGCTCGCCAACATGAAAGAGGGCGGCATGATTTCCGAGCACGATTACCAGGTCGCCAAGTACGCGGCAACGGCATTGTGTGGCGGTGATATTGAAACTGGATCGCTGGTTGATGAAGCGTGGCTGCTAAAGGTTGAGCGGGATCTCTTTGTCGACCTGCTGAAGAACGAAAAAACGCAGCAACGGATTGTGCACACGCTGGAAACCGGCAAGCCGCTCAGGAACTAACGCAAGGACGCGAGCGCGGCCGCTACTTCGCCTTGTCAAAATGATTGGAGCACGCTATGAGCAAACAGATTCAGGAAGCCTACATCGTTGCCGCAACACGCCTGCCGGTGGCCAAGCGCAAAGGCATGTTTGGCCATGTACGCCCCGACGACATGCTGGCACACGCCATCAAATCGGTTATGGCACAAGTGCCTGAGCTCGATCCGGCGCTGGTGGACGACGTTATCGTCGGTTGCGCTATGCCGGAAGCCGAGCAGGGCATGAACGTCGCCCGCATCGGTTTACTGCTGGCGGGGCTGCCGAACACAGTGCCCGGCATTACCATCAATCGTTTCTGTTCGTCCGGCGTGCAGGCCGTGGCCGATGCGGCGGCGCGCATTCGTCTGGGCGAGGCCGATGTGGTGGTCGCTGCCGGTACCGAAACCATGTCGCTGATGAACCAGTTGATGGGTAACAAAATCGCCATAAACCCGGCTTTTTTCGAACACGATGAAAACTACGCTATTGCTTTTGGCATGGGCATCACTGCCGAGAAAGTCGCGCAGCGTTGGCAGGTGTCGCGCGAGGATCAGGATGCTTTTTCCCTCGCATCGCACCAGAAGGCATGTGCGGCGATTGCCGCCGGGCATTTCAAAGCCGAGATTTCGCCTTTTGCGGTCAAGGCGCATGTGCCGAATTTGAAGACCGGCGAAGTTGTACTCAAAAATACTCTGGCCGATACCGACGAAGGACCGCGTCCGGATAGCTCGCTGGAGAAACTTGCCAGGCTTAAGCCTGCTTTCTCAGCCAAGGGGTCGGTCACGGCGGGCAACAGTTCGCAAATGTCCGACAGTGCCGCTGCTGTGTTGCTGGTTTCGGAGAAGATGCTCAAGCAGTTCAACCTCAAGCCGCTGGCTCGCTTTGCCGGTTTTGCGGTGGCCGGCGTAGCGCCAGAAATCATGGGTATCGGCCCGATCGAAGCGATACCGCGTGTGCTCAAACAAGCCGGTATTCAGCAGGACGATGTCAGCTGGATTGAATTGAATGAAGCTTTTGCGGCGCAGGCACTGGCTGTCATGCGCATGCTTGAACTCGACCCGGCCAAGGTTAATCCGCTCGGTGGCGCCATTGCACTCGGCCACCCGCTGGGGGCAACGGGTGCGATCCGTACGGCCACCGTTGTGCATGGTTTGCAGCGCACGAAACAGCGTTACGGTATGGTGACCATGTGCATCGGGACGGGGATGGGGGCTGCCGGGTTGTTTGAGGCGATTTTCTAAAGCCTGCGGAAGGGTCTGGCATAATACCGCCCAGACACTCTGATACAGGCAAGCAATGGATTTTGAAGTACTGGCCAATTTAAGCTGGCGTGAAGCACTGTTCGCGATTATCGCGCTGCTGGTGTTGTACGTTATCTTCGCATTTTTGCGCATCCGCCGTTTGAAACGGGAGAGGTTTGTGCTCGATGTGCTTAGCCCGGTGGCCGCACAGTCAGCCGTTGCTGCCTATGCGGCGGCTCAGGCCCCGGAATTTCCCGGCGCGACTGACGCTGCCGCCGCGCCGGCAGCGCCGGAAAAACTTTCGGACCTTGATTTTCCGTGGAACGAGCCCCCCCCCGTGGCACCCGGGCAGCCAATGGTTGAAGCGCTTGAGCGCGAACTCACGCAGTTGCGCAAAGAGGTGGGCGGCTTGCGCGCTGAAGTGCTCCTTTTGCGCGAAGAGCAGCGGCGCGAGAGTTCAAAATCACAAGTCACACAGAACGTTTCACCGCTCTACAGCGATGCCATGCAGATGGCGATTCAAGGGCATGATGCGGCGACTGTTTCGCAGCATTGCGGGATCTCGCGTGCTGAAGCCGAGCTGGTCGTAGCCTTGGTGCGCAACCGGGATGTGCAATAATCTTTAAAATAATTGACGTTGCCGGTACAACCCCGGCAGGGAGGCAACATGGCCACTAGCCAGACCAGCACTAGGGAAGAACACAGCGAGCTGTCTGATATCAAGCGCAAACTGGCCTGGCGCATGGGCTTTGCCGGCCTGATGATTATGGCCTTGCTTGGCGGCCTGGCGATGTTTGACTACCTCAGCGCTCAGCGCGACACGGAACCGAGCGCGCCACAATTCAACGAGCCTGTGCCGGTGTCTAAAAAAACAGTAACGCAGCCGGTAACGCCTGCCGAACCAATACCTGATGTCGCCAAGGAAGAAAAGAAAGAGTCCGAACCCGAATCCAGCGCCGCACCGGTGGATAAATCGGCACCGGTTGTAGATATTCCACCACGCCCGGAAGTGGCCGCACAACCTGTATTGCCGCACGCTTTCCGATCCGGTGGCAAGCCGGCTTCGAGCAGTCAGCCGGCCGTTGGGTCAGCCAAACCAGCAGAGTCAAAAGCGACTCCGGTGAGTTCACCCTCCACGCGATCCGAGCCTCATGTTGCGGCTATACAGCCGCAAGCGCAGCCTTCGCCTCCGCGGCTGTTCTCGGGTTACGCCTTGCAGGCCGGCGTTTTCTCCGATCCGCGCCGGG
This sequence comes from Burkholderiales bacterium, assembly GCA_038203745.1. GTDB lineage: Bacteria > Pseudomonadota > Gammaproteobacteria > Burkholderiales > Rhodocyclaceae > Propionivibrio. The sequence goes on from JBBRDR010000026.1 coordinate 4,869, forward strand.
CGGAGGAACTGCACGCCAAGCTGACGCTTGAAGGCATTCCTTCAACGATTGAGGCGCGCGTGCAGGTTGGCCCCTTCAAGAGCAAGCAAGAAGCCGAGGCGGCGCGTGAGAAGATGAAATCATTAGGAATCGATACCGTGATGTTGCCGCCCAAGGGCGTCAAGCGCTAGGCGTTTTGATCCATTTGTTTGCGCAGCCGTTTGGCGAAAACGTTCATTTCTTTTGCCGCCTGAATGTCGCCCTTGGTTTCAGCAACATGCATGCCTTGCAGAAAGGCCTCCAGTGCGGCATCCGCATCCCCGCATTCGACTAATGCCTTGCCGAGCAGTTTCCACGCAGCAGAATAGTTCGGGTCACGTTCGACGGCGGCACGGAAGCATTCCACGGCTTTTGACGGATCGCTGGCTTTTAACCATTCATTGCCGAGTGAGTAGCGGAGCAGCGCGCTGTCCCGTGGCCCCCCAAGCATTTTTTCCAGATTGGCGATGATCGCTGTCGTCATTTAAACTCTCCAAATTGATGTTATCTATTCTAGAGGACAGCGCCATGAGCAAAACGATCATTTCCACGCCCAACGCCCCAGGCGCCATTGGACCTTATTCGCAAGCGGTCAAGGCAGGTGGCACTGTCTATCTTTCCGGGCAGATCGGGCTGGAGCCGGTCAGCGGCCAGCTCGTTGAGGGTATTGACGCCCAGGTCGAGCGCGTATTCCAGAATCTTGTGTCCGTGGCCGAGGCCGCTGGCGGTTCGCTGGCTGATCTGGTCAAGCTCAACATCTTCGTCACTGACCTTGCCAACTTCGCCAAGGTTAACGACGCGATGGCCCGTTATTGCAGTGAACCCTATCCGGCACGGGCGACGGTGCAGGTGTCGGGTCTGCCGCGCGGGGCGTTGGTGGAAGCTGATGGTGTTTTGGTTTTGAACTAGGCGGTTCGCCAGTTCAATGAACAAAACGGGTCCTCACCCCAGCCCTCTCTCCCCGGGAGAAGGTGCGCGGCAGCGCGCTGAGGGATTGCGCGCACCACCCGCGCTACAAAACAAGTTGCGCAAGCTCGGTCTCGTTCGCGACGACGACCTCGTTCTGCACCTGCCGATGCGCTACGAGGACGAAACCAGCGTCATGCCCGTAGCCTACGCACCGCCCGGTGGGCCGGTGCAGGTCGAGGTGAAGGTGAACGATGTTTCGGTGCAGTTCCGCCCGCGTCGCCAACTGGTGGCGCGCACGGCGGATGAGAGCGGGGAACTGGTGCTGCGCTTCCTCAATTTCTACGGCAGCCAGACCAAGCAACTCGAACGCGCGCGTGACGAGGGCAAAAAACTGCGTCTTTTCGGCGAAGTGCGTCACGGCTTTCTCGGGGCCGAAATGGTGCACCCGCGGGTGCGCGTGGTCGCGCCTGAAGAAGTCCTGCCGAAATCGTTGACACCGGTCTATCCAGCCACTGCGGGCGTTTCGCAATTCGCGTTGCGCAAATGCATCGCTGTCGCGCTGGAGCGCGCGGATCTGGCCGAATATCTCGACCCGGCCTGGCTTGCGGCCAACAAACTGTACGGTTTCGGCCACGCGGTGCGTCTGCTGCACGCACCGCCGCCCGAGGTGGATGAAGCGGCGCTACAACTGCGTACACATCCGGCATGGCGACGTATCAAGTTCGACGAAGTACTGGCCCAGCAACTCTCCTTGCGTCGGGCCTATCTGGCACGTCGCCAGAAGGGCGCGCCGGTGCTTAAATCGTCGGGGAAGCTGGCGCAGCAATTGCTGTCTGTTTTGCATTTCTCGCTCACTGGCGCGCAGCGCCGCGTGGCTGGCGAGATCATCCACGATCTCGCGCAGCCCTATCCGATGCAGCGCCTGTTGCAGGGCGACGTCGGCAGCGGCAAGACCATCGTTGCCGCGCTAGCCGCGTGTCAGGCCATCGAGGCGGGCTATCAGGCGGCCTTCATGGCGCCCACCGAAATCCTCGCCGAACAGCACTACCTCAAATTGCGTGACTGGCTGGTGCCGCTCGGCATCGAAGTCGCGTGGCTTTCGGGGAGTCAGAAAGCCGCCGCCAAGCGCGAAGCGCAGGCTCGGGCTGCCAGTTCCGCGCAGCTTATTGTCGGCACCCATGCGCTGATTCAGGAACGCGTCGATTTTGCCCGCCTTGGCCTGGCGATCATTGACGAGCAGCATCGCTTTGGTGTCGCCCAGCGGCTGGAGTTGCGGCGCAAGGGTGCGAACGCAAACCCGCCGCATCAATTGATGATGTCAGCCACGCCGATCCCGCGTACGCTGGCCATGAGCTACTACGCCGACCTCGATGTGTCAGTGCTCGACGAAATGCCGCCGGGGCGCACACCGATTACGACGAAACTGATTTCCGTCCAGCGGCGCGACGAAGTGATCGCGCGCGTGCGCTTGGCCAGCGCTGCCGGCCGGCAGGTGTATTGGGTCTGCCCGCTGATCGAGGAATCGGAAAAGCTGCAACTGCAAACTGCACTCGAAACCTACGAAGTCCTCACGGCCGAGTTGGCCGACCTGCGCATCGGCCTCGTGCATGGGCGACTTAAGGGCGAGGAAAAAGCCGCAGCGATGGCAGCTTTTGCCGCCGGGCAGATTGATGTGCTGGTGGCGACTACGGTGATTGAGGTCGGTGTAGACGTGCCCAATGCCAGCCTGATGGTCATCGAACACGCTGAGCGCTTCGGCCTCTCGCAACTGCACCAGTTACGCGGACGCGTCGGACGTGGCGCGCATGATTCGGCCTGTGTGTTGCTTTACCAGAAGCCACTGTCGGAAACTGCCCGCGCCCGCCTCAAGATCATCTACGAGAATACCGATGGTTTCGAGATAGCGCGGCAGGACCTGCATTTGCGCGGCCCCGGCGAGTTCGTCGGCAGCCGCCAGTCCGGCGTGCCGCTGCTGCGCTATGCCGATCTGGAAATCGATACCGATCTCATCGAACTTGCGCGCGGAACGGCCGAGCAGCTCTTGCGTGACAATCCACAGATCGCCGAACAGCACCTTGAGCGCTGGTTGGGTGGCCGCGAGGAGATGCTGAAAGTCTAGAGGTAGAAACTGTTGTAACGGGAATGCCCTGATTTTGTTATCTTGGCAAAAGTGTCTGGGATCGCCTACTTGCGGTTGTTGTTTCGTAAAGCCGGCGTTCGCAATTCCAGATGAATACATGACTGTTGTTTGATTGTCGCGATGCAATTCGATTTTAATTCGATGCTGATCCCAATCGCACGACAACATCGCTACAGCTTCTTACGTATGCAGGAAGGGGTCGCTGTTGCGCCAATCAGTTGCATGACTGAGCAGACTCGGCAGGTCATATGTGGATAACAGCAAGATGAGCAGGCTATTTTCGAAACAAAAAGCATTGTGGTTGTTGCTGATTATTTCCTCGCTGCTGGCGAGCTTGTTTTTGCAGGTCGAAGGGTTTCCCGCTGCATTCCTGCTTGGCCCGATGCTGTGTGGAATTGTTTTTAGCCTGATTGACGAGCGTTTGGCGGTGCCGCACCCATTTTTTCTGTGCGCACAAGCGCTGATTGGTTGTGCTGTTGCCGAAAGCATTACGGCTACTATTTTGGTCTCTATCGTCAAGGACTGGGCGGTAATGTTCTTGATTGTAGGAAGCACCGTACTCGCAGGGGCTCTTGTGGGATGGATCCTGGTGAAGTGCCGCACGCTCCCGGGAACCACCGCCGCTTGGGGTTCAGCGCCAGGTGCCGCATCAGCGATGGTGGTCATGGCCGAAGCGTATGGTGCGGATGCCCGTCTGGTGGCTGTAATGCAATATCTGCGGGTTCTGGTGGTCGTGCTGACGGCGTCCTTTGTTGCTCACGTCATGATTGTTGACGGGGTCCCGGCAGCGGCTCCTGCGGCCCATCAACTATTCAGTCTGGATATGGGGTCGTGGCAGACACTGCTGTCCACCTTGACTGTGGTTGTTGTCGGCGGGTTCGTCGGATATTTTCTGCGTATTCCTGCTGGAGCCATTCTAGTGCCTATGCTGCTTGGCGGCGTTCTGCATGCAGGTGGTTTTGTCGAACTCTACCAGCCCCTCTGGTTAAAGGCCTGCGCAGCAGTGGTGCTGGGATGGTATGTTGGGTTGGGTTTTGATCGCCGTATCCTGATCTCGGCGTTTCGACTACTGCCGCGTCTGTTGTTATCCACCGTGTTGCTGATTATCCTGTGCGGGGTATCGGCTTGGTTGCTGGTCGATATTCTGCATACCGATCCGCTGACCGCGTATTTATCAACCAGCCCTGGCGGGCTGGAGTCCATGATTCTTATCGCCATGGGGAGCCAGGCTGATGTCCCGTTTGTGGTTGCGGTGCAAACCTTGCGCCTCTTTGTGGTCATTCTGACCGGGCCAGCAATAGCCCGATTGATCTGTCGATATGCTTAAATTTTCCGTGCTTAATAAATTCTTCGTGTTGCGGGGGAAGCAGAACTGTATGGAAATTAGTTTTGGCCTAAAACGATGACTATTCGAGAATTCTCAACGCAGGCGGCGAGAGACCATGAGATGGGCGTGAAATGAAACCTGAATCGACACATCGCTCCCCTCCTTCACAATTCGGCCTTCTTGCCACGCGCCGTTTCGTACCCTTCTTTGTTACGCAATTTCTCGGTGCGTTTAACGACAACCTGTTCAAGAATGCGCTGGTGGTATTGCTCACCTTTCACGCGGTGAGTTGGACGACGCTGGCGCCTGAAATTCTGACCAACCTTGCAGCCGGTATTTTTATTCTGCCATTTTTTATTTTTTCAGCGACGGCCGGGCAACTGGCCGATAAATACGACAAGGCTAAACTGGCGCGGCTGGTGAAAGTGCTGGAGATGCTGATCATGGGTGTGGCGGCGCTCGGCTTCTTTCTGCACAGCCTGCCCGTTTTGCTCGGCGGGCTCTTTCTGCTTGGTCTGCATTCGACGCTGTTCGGCCCGGTGAAGTACGCGATCCTGCCGCAGCATTTGCACGAAGATGAGTTGGTCGGTGGTAATGCGTTGGTCGAGTCAGGAACCTTTATTGCCATCCTGATCGGAACGATTGCTGGCGGGCTGCTGGCCGGCATTGGCGGGCATCCGGCGTGGGTGGCATTTGCCGGGCTGGTCGTTGCGGCCGTTGGTTTTGTCGCCAGTTGTGCAATTCCGGCGGCACCTGCGCCGGAGCCTGCGCTGACGATTAGTCTCAACCCGATTTCGGAAACCTGGCGCAACATCGGTTTTGCTCGCCAGAACCGCGTGGTCTTTTTGTCGATACTCGGCATCTCGTGGTTCTGGCTTTATGGTGCTTTGTTCCTCGCGCAGTTTCCGGTATATGCCAAGAAAGTCCTGGGTGGCGATGAGACCTCAGTCACGCTGTTGCTTGCAGTGTTCACGCTGGGTATTGGCCTCGGCTCGATGCTGTGTGAAAAACTCTCCGGCAAGCACGTTGAACTCGGGTTAGTGCCTTTCGGCTCGATTGGGCTGACACTGTTCGGCGTTGATCTGTATTTTGCGTCACCGGACGTATTTCAGGGGCCAACGCCGCTGGCGCTGATGAGCCTGCTGGCCGCGCCCGGTACCTGGAGAATTCTGTTCGATCTTTTTGGGCTGGGGGTGTTCGGCGGCTTTTTCATCGTGCCGCTGTATGTGCTGATTCAGGTGCGCAGCGAGATAGCGCACCGAGCGCGCATCATCGCCGCCAACAATATTCTTAACGCGCTGTTCATGGTTGTCGGTGCGCTAACAGCGGCGGGGCTGCTCGGCGAGGGGCTGACGATTCCAGCTTTGTTTGGCTTTGCCGCGCTGTGCAACGCGCTGGTGGCGATCTACATTTACAGTCTGGTGCCCGAGTTCATGCTGCGCTTTGTCGCGTGGTTGTTGGTGCACTCGGTCTACCGGTTGGAGCAGAGGGGAGTGGTGCATATTCCACATGACGGCCCTGCCGTGTTGATTTGCAACCACGTCAGCTTTGTTGATCCCATCGTGATTGCGGCGGCCTGCCGGCGGCCGATTCGCTTTGTTATGGATTACCGGATTTTCAGAACCCCCATCATCAATTTCGTTTTTCGCCATATGCAGGCGATACCGATTGCGCCGGCTAAAGAAGATGCGGCGCTGATGGAAGAGGCCTTTGACAAAGTGGCGGAGGCGCTGGAAGCCGGTGAGTTGGTGTGCATCTTCCCCGAGGGGCGGATTACGGATACCGGCGAGTTGTACCCCTTCCGCCCTGGCATTCAGCGCATTGTTGCGCGCACGCCGGTGCCGGTAGTGCCGATGGCACTACGCGGACTTTGGGGCAGTTTCTTTAGCCGCAAAGGCGGGCGGGCGATGAGAAATCCATTGCATTTGCTGCCTTTCTCAAAGATTGGCTTGGTGGTTGGCGAGCCGGTGGAACCGGCGGTGGCAACGCCGGAATGCTTGCAAGAATGTGTTGCTGCACTGCGCGGTGATCAGCCGTAAATAGGATCGGGGGCGTCAGGATGTGGTTTCTCGGAATGCTGTTGGGCGCGGCGGTGGGTAGCTCGTGGGGGATTAAAGGGATATTTTCGGGCGGAGTGCTCGGCCTGATTGCTGGTGCGGTGATTGGCGCGCAGCGGAATGGAGGAACGTCCTCGCAGCCCAATGCAAGCGCCACTTCGTCCTCAACCGAACAGCGTTTGCGCCTGCTCGAAGCACAGGTTGATTGGCTACGCCGCGAGCTGGCCGCCATGCGGGGTGAGCCTGTTACGGAATCGTTGCCGCAAGCCGCGGTGGCGCCGTCCGTTGATGAAGCGGTTACGTTGAGTCAAACGGAGGCGCGTGAAATCCCCCCCGAGCCCTTGATGGCTCAGGAGGTGGTTGAGGACGCTGCTGAGAAAGCGGTTGAGGATGCTGCGCCCGAGCTGACTCAACCCGCGTGGTGGTCGAAGCTGCTGGCCGGCAACCTGCTGGCTAAGATCGGTGTGGTACTGCTTTTCTTCGGCGTGGCTTCCGGACTGCGTCTGGCGGCTGAACACGGGATGATTCCGGTCCAGTTGCGCTTGCTGCTCGGTGCGGTGGGCGGCATCGCCATGCTGTTGTTCGGTTGGTCGCGTGTGCAGCAGGCGAAAGAACAGAGCGGGCGGCGTGTGTTCGGGCTGGCCGTGCAAGGCGGTGGCTTCGCCATCCTTTATCTCGTCGTTTACTTCATGCTGGCGCGCTACCAATTGATCGGCGCGACGGCGGGCTTCGGATTGTTTGCTGCGCTGGGCGTAGCCTGTGTGCTGCTCGCCGCCAAACAGGATGGCGAGTTGCTTGCCGTGTTCGGTATCTCCGGGGCATTCCTCGCACCCATACTGGCCTCTACGGGCGGGGGCGATCCCCGGTTGCTCTTCTCCTACTTTGCCATGATGAATGTCTTCGTGCTAGGCGTGAGCTGGTTTCGCTCATGGAAGGTGCTCAATGTTGCCGGTTTTATTCTGACCCTGGTCGTCGGCATGGCCTGGGCAATCGATCAATATCGTCCACAATATTACGGCGTGGCACAGAGTTTCCTCGTTCTTTTCTGTGTGATGTATTCGGCGGCTTCACCGCTGACTGCGCTGTTGCGTGCGCCGGGGCGGCTCGGTTGGAGCGCGGGGGTTCTGGTATTCGGCACGCCGCTGGCCGCGAGTTTTCTGCAGTCACAGTTGATGCCATGGGATCACGATGCGCTGGCCTGGTGCGCGGTGGGTGCCGGCATTTATTACCTCGGCTGGTGGGCGTTGCTTTATCGGCGACCGGAAGCCGAGATCCGGCTGCTGGAGCGCAGTACCTTGGGTATTGCCATTGCCTTTTTGACGGTAGCGGTTCCGCTGGCTTTTGGTGCGCAGGTGACTTCGGCGATGTGGGCGATCGAGGGCGTTGCCGTGCTGTGGTTCGGTGTGCGGCAGGGCCGACGGTTGGCGCAAGGCTTTGGTGTCTTGATGCAGTTTTTGTCGGGGGGCTGGTTTCTTGATGGGTTGTCCGGGTTAGGCCATGCGCAGCCGGTGTTTAACGATCAGTGTATCGGCGGCCTGTTGATTTTTGGGGCGGGGTTTGTCGGTGCGCGTTTATTGCGTCAGGTCGAAATATCCTTGCTGCGGCCCGTGTTGTCACCGGCATTGCTGCTGGCGTGGGCGCTGTTGTGGTGGTTCGGCACAGGCTGGAATGAGATCGAGTATTTCGCGACACACGTACAGCACGTGCCGCTCTTCCTGCTCTTTTCAGCGCTTTCATTTGCGGCACTGGAGTTCTATGGTGCACAGGCCGGGTGGGGCGTTCCGCGCCATGCCGGTTTGCTGCTGGTGCCCCTGCTTTGGGCGGCAACGTTGTGGGCGATCGCTCAATCCGGCCATGTGCTGGCGGGCTCGCTGACGGTGATTCTGCCCGTCGCCATCGTTCTCAATACGTGGATGATAAAGCGCCAGGACCGTGACGCGGTGACACTGTGGGGTGGGTTGCGTCATGTCGTTGTTTACTGGCTACTGCTCTTTGTCGTTACAGCTGAGTTGGCTTGGGTAGCGCATCGCCTGTCACCGGGCGTTTCGCTGTGGCCGCTTCTGGCGTGGGGTGTGATGGCCGCAATTGGCTTGCGCATAGCCCGGGCCGGGCTGGTGCGAGACGTCTGGCCTTTCTCGGCGCAGCCTGTGGCCTCCCGTGCGGCGGTATGTCTGCCGTTGATCCTCGTCGCCGGGTTCTGGTCGCTCTTTGCCAACTATGTGCATGCCGGCGGGGGGACAGGGTTGCCGTATATCCCGCTGATCAACCCTTTCGATTTGGCGCAGATTTTTGTGTTGTTCAGCCTGTACAGTCATTCAGACTTCGTACAGAAGCATCTGCCTTCTGAGCTTTTGCGTGCCTTGCTGGCGTTGCTCGGCTTTGTCTGGATCAGCGCGCTGGCGGCGCGTATAGCGCATCACTGGGGTGGTGTCCCCTTTGATCCCGATGCGCTTTACCATTCGGCGCTGCTGCAAGGCATGCTTACGTTGCTGTGGTCAGCGCTGGCCATTGGCCTGATGATTCGCGCAACGCGGCAGCGTAGCCGGCAAGGTTGGTTCGTCGGCTTCGGTTTGTTGGCCGTAGTCGGGGTCAAACTGCTGGCGGTAGATCTGTCCAATTCCGGTACGGGGATGTGGAGTGTTTCACTGATTGGTGTGGCCGTCTTGGTGCTGGCGGCCAGTTATTTTGCGCCGGTGCCTCCAAAAGCGCCAGAAATGGCGGAGGACAGCTAGAATACCGGCCATGAAAATCGATATGAAAACCCTGCGCGAACGTCTCGATTTATACGAGAGATTGATGCGTCTGGATAAACCCATCGGCATTCTGCTCTTGCTTTGGCCAACCTACTGGGCGCTGTGGTTTTCAGCGCTCGGTCGTCCAAACTGGATTGTGGTGTGGATTTTCACCCTCGGTACGGTGCTTATGCGCTCGGCCGGATGCGTAGTAAACGATCTCGCTGACCGCAATTTTGATCCGCATGTCGAGCGCACCAAGGCGCGCCCCATTGCGGCCGGCAAGGTGTCGACGAAAGAGGCGCTGCTGTTGGCCGCAGTACTGGCACTCTGTGCGTTTATTCTGATTCTTCCGCTCAGAAGTTGGTTCATCATCGGCCTTTCGGTTGCAGCGCTCTTTCTCGCTATCACCTACCCGTTTACTAAACGTTTTTTTGCCGTGCCGCAGGCGTATCTGGGCGTGGCTTTCGGCTTCGGCATCCCGATGGCCTATGCAGCGCATCTCGATATGATCCCGATGGTGGCGTGGTGGCTGTTGTTGGCCAATGTCTTCTGGGCGATGGCCTACGATACCGAGTACGCGATGGTCGACCGTGCTGACGATCTGAGAATTGGCATCAAAACTTCGGCAATTACCTTCGGCCGCTTCGACGTGGCCGCGGTGATGCTGTGCTATACCATCACCTTCGCGTTGATCGCGTACGTCGGCTGGCAGTTGCACCTGGGAACTTTCTTCTACGCAGGGTTGGCTGTGGCCGTGGCACTGGCAGGCTATCACTTCACGCTGATCCGCGAACGCGATCCAGCCAAATGTTTCAAGGCCTTCCTGCATAACAACTGGATCGGGGCCAGTATCTTCGCCGGTATCGCGTTCGATTTTCTGCTCGGTTAAGGAATGCTCCAATGAATTCTCGTTTTCTGCTTTCCTTGCTGATGGTGGCCGCTACAGCCGTTGCCGAGGATGCCCGCGTGCTCGCGACTTTGCCGGCGCCCGCAGTCGGGGCCGCACATGTCGCCTGAGATGCACGCTATCGGGATGGAAGTCCATAAAGCAGCCAGTGAGTTTGCACGCATCGCCGCCACCGGCAACCAGAAGAAAGTAATCGCCGCACTGCCCATGCTTACGGGTAGCTGCGTTGGGTGTCACTTTTCCTACCGGATTCGATAAACCATATGAAATATAACGATTTGCGCGATTTCATCAAGCAACTGGAAAGCATTGGCGAGCTCAAGCGCGTGAGCGTTGAAGTGGATACGCGCTTTGAGATGACCGAAATTTGCGACCGCGTGTTGCGCGTCGGCGGGCCGGCGATCCTGTTCGAAAATCTCAAAGGTCATGCCATGCCGGTGCTGGCCAATCTCTTCGGTACGCCGCGCCGCGTGGCCTTGGGCATGGGTGAAGAGTCAGTTGATGCGTTGCGAGAAGTCGGTAAGCTGCTCGCTTTCCTGAAGGAGCCGGAACCCCCAAAAGGGTTCAGGGATGCGTGGGAGAAGTGGCCGGTTCTGAAGCAGGTGCTCAATATGGCACCCAAGGTGGTGTCGTCTGCGCCGTGTCAGGAGATTGTCTGGGAAGGTGATGACGTCGATCTGGACAAGCTACCGATTCAGCATTGCTGGCCCGGCGATATTGCACCGCTGATTACCTGGGGGCTGACGGTGACGCGTGGGCCGGAGAAAGTACGGCAAAATCTCGGTATCTATCGTCAACAAGTGATCGGCCGCAACAAGGTGATCATGCGCTGGCTGGCGCAGCGCGGCGGCGCGCTCGATTTTCGTGATCATTGCCTTAAGAATCCCGGCCAGCCTTTCCCGGTGGCGGTAGCGCTCGGTGCCGATCCGGCGACGATTCTGGCGGCGGTGACGCCGGTGCCCGACGCTCTTTCCGAATATCAGTTTGCCGGTTTGCTACGCGGTAGCAAGACAGAATTAGTGAAGTGCATCGGTTCGGACCTGCAGGTGCCGGCCTCGGCTGAAATCGTGCTCGAAGGGTTTATTGCGCCCGATGAAACCGCGCTTGAAGGCCCTTATGGTGATCATACGGGTTACTACAACGAACAGGCGAGTTTTCCCGTGTTTACCATCGAGCGTATTACGATGCGCAAGAATCCGATCTACCACAGCACCTACACCGGTAAGCCGCCGGACGAGCCGGCGATGCTCGGCGTGGCGCTCAACGAGGTCTTCGTTCCGCTGCTGCAAAAACAGTTTCCGGAAATCACTGATTTCTATCTGCCGCCCGAGGGGTGCTCGTATCGCCTGGCGACGGTGAGCATCAAGAAGCAGTATCCCGGTCACGCCAAACGCGTAATGTTTGGTATCTGGAGCTTCCTGCGCCAGTTTATGTACACCAAATTCATCATTGTGGTTGATGACGATGTGAACATCCGCGAGTGGAAAGAGGTGATCTGGGCGATGACGACACGTGTCGACGCCGCACGTGACACGCTGATCGCCGAGAATACGCCGATCGACTACCTTGATTTTGCTTCCCCGGTGGCCGGCCTCGGCAGCAAGATGGGGATTGATGCGACCAACAAATGGCCGGGTGAAACGAATCGCGAGTGGGGCACGCCGATAGTGATGGATGAGGCCGTCAAGGCGCGGGTGGATGCGATGTGGGATGAACTCGGGCTCTGAAACGTTTTGAGCAGTTTGCCGGTCTGGCAGGTTTGTCGTTACAGAAACGAAAACCGGTTTTATGCGCCCGATGGTGATTCGGGCAGCTTGTTACGTTCTCGTAGCAGTCGCTCTGATCTGAGTTGATGCGTCGCGGTGTAGAGGCCGCTGGCCACGAGTACTGCCATTCCGGTCAGCGACCAGCCATCAGGAAAATCGCCGAATACCACATACCCTGCAACGGCGACCCAAATCAGTTGTGTGTAGCTGAATGGGGCCAGTCTCGATGCCGGTGCGTAATTGTAGGCTTTGATAAGCACCAGGTGGCTGAATCCGCCAATTACCCCTACAGCGACAAATAAGAGCATATGAAAACCGGTTTGCGGTGGCGTCCATGCAGAGGCCAGCGGGATTGAGAGAAGTATCGTGCCAACAAGACCGGAATAAAAAATCGAAGTGTAGGCACTTTCAAGACCGGCAAGACGGCGTGTGAGTATCTGGTACGAGGCAAAAAAGGCGGCTGAGCACATGGGCAGGAGTGAGGCCCAGGCAAAGATGCCGCTCCCCGGGCGAATAATGATGAGCACGCCGAGGAAGCCGCAAAGTACGGCGATCCAGCGCGCGAGCCCGACCTTTTCCTTGAGAACGACCACGGACAATATAGTGACAAAAACCGGTGCCAGGAACGCGATGGCGGAAGACTCGGCGAGTGGCAGGTGCTTGAGCGCGCTAACAAAGAAAATCGTCGAAACGGCAAGCAACAGTCCGCGCATCAGTTGAGCTGCGGGTCTGGCCGTGCGCACGAGCGAAAGTCCAAGTCGCGGTCCAAGAACAAGCACGACCAGCAGTGTGTGGAATGTGTAGCGAGCCCAAACAACGCTCGTGACCGGGTAGAAGCGGGTCAGGTACTTTGACGTCGAGTCCATGACGACAAACATGGCCACTGCCACCATAACCAGCAGCATGCCGCGGAAAACCTGCCGGCTTTCGGAATGGGGCTTACTCATCGGGTTGCCGTGCCGGCGACCTGATCTGCAACAAAGGAATTCATTTGTTAGGCGGGGAAGTGATCCGTGAGGTGTAGGCGCAGGGTTGGCCTGCTCCAGCGAGTCGTTCGTGAATGCTGCCGGAGTATACCACTGACGACGTTTTAGCGTTCCGCCACCCAGCGCAGCAGCGCATCCATCGCCGGTTTTCCGGCGCGTGATTTCGGGTCGTTGATCAGAAACACCACCACCCAACGCTTATCGTTGGAATCCAGCACGTAACCGGCAATTGCCCGTACGCCGTCCAGATAACCCGTTTTTAGGTGGGCGCGGCCGGTAGCTGCGCTGTTTTCGAGCCGTTTCCTTAGTGTGCCGTCAATGCCGGCAACCGGCAGCGAGGAGATTAATTCAGGCATCACCGGGCTTTTCCACGCGGCGAGTAGAAGTTGGCTCAAGCTTTCAGCCGAAATGCGTTCGCTACGTGAGAGACCGGAACCGTTGTCGAGTACGACTTCGGGCATCTTCATCCCTTTATCGGCCAACCAGCCCTTGATGCGGCGGCGTGCGCCATCCGGTGTGGCAGGGCGTTCTGCGGCGATGGTCAGAAACACTTGTCGGGCCATAACGTTGTTGCTGTATTTGTTGATCTCGCGAACTACTTCACCCAGCGCCGGCGAGTCTTGTGTTGCCAAAAGGCGTGCACTGGTTGGCGTGACACCCTCGCGCACTTTGCCGCGCAAGCTACCGCCGAGTTCGCGCCACAGTGCGCGGAATAGTTGCCCGACCTGAACGTCGGCCGTCCAGGGAGAGAGATGAAGCGCTTTGTCGCCGCAATTTGCTGAAAAACTTCCCGTGAGTTCGATTGCCTCCAAATTGAGTCTGGCTTTGAGTCGTTCGCGCCAGTCGCCGCAGGCGTCATGCGTCAACGCTAGGCGGTTGTCGATACGCAGATCATCACTCGGCGTTTCAGTAATGATGCTGACTGATTTCTGATCCAGGTCAGAGCGCAGAGTGAGGCGCAGGCTTTTAAGATTGACCAACAGTGCGTCAGGTCCGGCGTTGTAAGGGCGGAGCGGCTCGTTGTCGAATTCAGCCGGGTCGTGTGGTGGCAGGGCAAAGGCGCTGCGATCGAGAATCAGATCGCCGTTAATGTCGGCCACCCCCCGTGCGCGTAGCTGGCGTAGTAATAGCCAGAACTGTTCAAGAGCCAGTCTCGGGTCGCCCGAGCCGCGCAGGTATAGATTGCCATTCAGCGTGCTATTTGCCGGCAGGGTATCAATCAGCGCTTCAGTTTTCCAGGTGTAGGCCGGGCCGAGTAGCTCGAGTGCTGCGTAAGTCGTCACAAGCTTCATTGTTGATGCCGGATTCATCGCCTGTTTGGCGTTGTGAGTTACCCGCGTTTGGCCAGATTCAACGCCTTGGACAACAACGCTGACATTGCGCAGGGGAATGCCGGCTTCTTTCAAGGCGTGGGTGACTGGCTCGGGCAATTCGGCGCTGGCAACACCCATTGGTGCTGCTAGAAGAAACAGAAGGGTAGCCAGCCGAATGGCGTGGCGCAGGGGGCTTGAGGGTTTTGATCGTTGCGTCATGTCGGTTCGATGCATGTGATATATTGAGACGAATAGCAGTGAGAAGCTAGCGAGAGATAGCATGAAAGAGCAGCGCAAGCATCAGCGAATCCGCTTTAATACTCTGCCACGTGTCCGTATCGGGCAATTCGGGATTGCCGGAACCGGTGAGCTGGAGAGCCTTTCTCTCGGCGGGTTGATGCTGCGTACTGATCTGCCGCTCAAAGTGAGTGAAGCCTTCGGTTGCGAGTTTGTTGTTTTTGATTCCCCGCTCATTGATATGTCGGCCTTGGTAGTGAGCAAAATCGGTGATTCGTATGGTGCACGTTTTCAGGCCGGGCCGATCAGCGAATGCTTGATTCAGGAGGCGATCGAGAATGCGCTGGCTTCGGGTAAAGCCTCCATACTGAGTATAAATGATCTGCAGGGGCGCAAGGTAATGCGTATTGCAGGCGGTTTGAATGGTGGTTTGCGCAATGATTTCATGCATAATCTGACTAAGCTGGGCGTCGCCGAACTTGATTTGTCCGGAGTGACCCATATCGATAGCGAAGGTCTGGCACTGTGTCAGGTTGCTGTGGATCAACATAAGGTTGGGATTGTGCAGCCGTCATCCTGTGTACGGGCGGTCATGGCGGGGTGTGTGTCCTTAAGATGTTAAGGTTTTTCGGTTTGAATGGAGGGTGAAAATGATTGATCGCATGAATTTGAAAACAAAAATAGCCTTGCTGGTTATTTCAGCATTGCTGGGGATGGTATTTCTGGTTGTTGTGTCTGCACTCGATACGAAACGGGATATGCTTGAAGGCCGCAAGGCGGTGATCCGGTCAATGCTTGAAGGTACGCAGGCCACCCTGGCGGCCTATCAGGAGCAGGTGGCCTCGGGAAAAATGACGCTTGAGCAGGCGCAAAAGGCAGGCGCCGAGGCCATAGGCATGGTTCGCTACGGCGGCAAAGACGGCAAGTCGGAATACGTTTATGCCTTTACAACAGAGGGTGTGGGCGTCTATCACGTCATCAAGGAACGCATCGGGCAGAATATGCTCGAGAAAATCAAAGATGCCAAAGGCAACTACACGTGGAAGGACATTATCGCTGTAGCCCGATCCGGGCCGGAGGGTGGTTATTTGACGACTCAGACGGCGCGTCCTGGCGGTAAGGAATTGTTCGATAAGCTCGGATATACCCGAATTTACGAGCCGTGGTCGTGGGTTCTCGGAACGGGTGTGTACATTGACGATATCAGCGCGGAGTTTCAGCGGAGGTTGATTTCTGATCTGCTTGTGGCCAGTGCGCTGATTGCGCTGATTGCCGGACTGGGATTCGTGATTGCGCGCGGTGTTCTACGCCAAGTGGGCGGCGAACCGTCCGAGGCTATCAATTTTATGAATCGGGTGGCCGCGGGCGATTTGTCGGGAAACATGCCTTCGGCAGCCAAGGGTAGCATGATAGCCTCGACCGGCGACATGGTGCTGAGTATCCGCAAGATGGTGCTCGATATCAGCCAGAGTTCGACGCGGCTGACGCAAGGCGCCGAGCAAATCAGCACGGCCTCACGCGAAGTGGCCAAAGCGTCGCAGCATCAATCCGATGCTACGTCATCAATGGCTGCCGCGATTGAAGAAATGACTGTCAGCATTAATCATATCTCCGATAGTGCGAAGGACACTCAGGGTAATTCCCTCAGCTCGGTCAGTCTGTCCGAAGATGGTTTCAGCAGGATTCAGGTTGCCAGCCATGAGATTAACGAAATTGCCTCGGCTGTTAGCAATGCTTCGACACGTATTCGCAAGCTTGAGGAACGTGCCAACCAGATTTCGTCAATCGCAGGCGTGATCAAGGATATTGCCGGGCAGACCAATTTGCTGGCGCTGAATGCGGCTATTGAGGCAGCGCGTGCAGGCGAGCAGGGTCGCGGCTTTGCCGTGGTGGCCGATGAAGTTCGCAAGCTGGCTGAACGCACATCGGTTGCGACCGTCGAAATCGAAAAAATGATTGCCGGTATTCAGTCGGATACGGTGGAGGTTGTTGGTGTGATGGACACGGCGTTGCCGCAAGTTGCCGCAGGTGTCCAGGCCGCTGAAGGTGCGGCGGAGTCACTGCGTCAAATCAAGGATAGTGCCCAATCGACACTGGTCAGTATTCGCGACGTGGCAGATGCGACCAAGGAACAAAGCATTGCCAGCAACAGCATTGCGCAGAAAGTCGAAGAAATTGCCACGATGGTCGATGAAACCACGGCGGCCATGCAGTCGAATGCGGATACGGCGGCCGATATGGAAAAAATTGCCGGCGAACTCACCATGTTGGTCAGTCGCTTCCGCTGCTGAACCAAAGCAAGTCATAAGGCTGTTGCGGGAAACTGCAGCAGCCTTTTTTATGGAGTGCTGATCCGTGCCGAAAATGTCAGAACAAGCTGGACAGCACTGTCCTGTCGCGCGTCCGCAGCTTTTCCAGCCCTTTGAGCGCTTCCTGGGTGCAGCCGTGACTCTGCCCGTGGGCGAAAAAACGATCCAGAGTTTCTGCAAGCGGGTAGTGCGTTTCCAGCCAAAGTTCCTTGAACATCGCTTCGGTTGATCGTTCGCAGCCAAGTTTTCCGGCTTTGAAGCGGACAAAGACGACCGTCTGCCCGTCACGCCGGATGACAATCGCGGTTTCATGCTGTGAGTTAGTAACGATCATGAAGTTATCCTATCAGTTTCCTGGGCTAAGAAGCGGCAGAACGTGCTGGCTTTTCAGTCACGTACCGTTACGCAAGCTGTACGATTCCACCACAGCTTCTTTTCGGGCTTCTCACTACTATCATCTTATGCATTTGAACCCCTCGTCTCGAAAATCCCTTTTCGAGAATTTAAGACCCCGCTCTAGCGGGGTTCTTTTTTTTAGCCTCGAAATTTATTACTTGTTGTGACTTGAAATTTCGGTCATCCGCCCCTATTATTAGCACTCGATGTATGTGAGTGCTAATTTCACCGTTGGCGAGCGTTCTGCTTGACCGGTAGAAAGTTGGCCAGTTAGACCTTGCTTGTCTCAAACCCTAGGAGAAAATGTATGAAAATCCGTCCTTTACATGATCGCGTGATCGTCAAGCGCCTCGAAGAAGAGCGTAAAACCGCCTCCGGTATCGTTATCCCTGATGCCGCTGCTGAGAAACCTGACCAGGGCGAAATTATTGCTGTTGGCAAGGGCAAGATCCTCGAAAGTGGTGAAGTGCGTCAGATGGACGTCAAGGTTGGTGACCGCGTTCTGTTCGGAAAATATTCCGGCCAGGCCGTCAAGGTTGATGGCGAAGAACTGCTGGTTATGCGCGAAGAAGACATCATGGGCGTCGTCGAACTCTGAGCGTAATTCGCTCGATTCACGAAACTTGATTCAAACCACTACAGAATTAGGAGTATCAATATGGCAGCAAAAGACGTTAAATTTGGCGATTCCGCACGTGCTCGCATGGTCGAAGGTGTGAACATCCTGGCCGACGCGGTCAAGATTACTCTCGGCCCGAAGGGTCGCAACGTTGTTCTGGAGCGCTCATACGGCGCCCCGACCGTGACCAAGGACGGCGTTTCCGTCGCCAAGGAAATCGAGCTGAAAGACAAGTTCGCAAACATGGGTGCACAGATGGTCAAGGAAGTTGCTTCCAAGACCTCCGACATCGCTGGCGACGGCACCACCACCGCCACCGTTCTGGCTCAGTCGATCGTTCGTGAAGGCATGAAGTATGTTGCCGCCGGCATGAACCCGATGGATCTCAAACGCGGTATCGACAAAGCTGTTGTCGCGACGATTGAAGAACTGAAGAAGATCTCCAAGCCCTGCACCACAAACAAGGAAATCGCACAGGTTGGCTCGATCTCTGCCAATTCCGACGCTGACATCGGCGATATCATCGCCAAGGCTATGGAAAAGGTTGGTAAAGAAGGCGTCATTACCGTTGAAGATGGCAAGTCGCTGAACAACGAACTCGACGTCGTTGAAGGCATGCAATTCGACCGCGGCTACCTCAGCCCCTACTTCATCAACAATCCGGAAAAGCAAAGCGCCATTCTGGACAACCCATACATCCTGATTTTCGACAAGAAGATCTCCAACATCCGTGACCTGCTGCCCGTCCTTGAGCAAGTGGCCAAGGCTGGTCGTCCGCTGCTGATCGTTGCTGAAGATGTCGATGGTGAAGCGCTGGCTACCCTGGTGGTCAACAACATCCGTGGCATCCTGAAGACCTGCGCTGTCAAGGCGCCGGGCTTTGGCGATCGTCGCAAGGCCATGCTTGAAGACATCGCTGTACTGACCGGCGGTCAAGTGATCGCTGAAGAAGTTGGCCTGACGCTCGAAAAAGCGACTCTGGCTGAACTCGGTCAGGCCAAGCGTATCGAAATCGGTAAAGAAAACACCACGATCATCGACGGTGCCGGCGACGCCGCCACTATCGAAGGCCGTGTCAAGCAGATCCGTGCCCAGATCGAAACCTCGACCAGTGACTACGACAGCGAGAAGTTGCAAGAGCGCGTTGCCAAGCTGGCCGGCGGTGTTGCGCTGATCAAGGTTGGTGCTGCGACCGAAGTTGAAATGAAAGAGAAGAAGGCCCGTGTTGAAGACGCACTGCACGCTACTCGTGCAGCTGTTGAAGAAGGCATCGTCCCCGGCGGCGGTGTTGCGCTGTTGCGTGCCCGTGTCGCACTGGGCAAGCTCAAGGGTGACAACAGCGACCAAGACGCCGGTATCAAGATTGTTCTGCGCGCCATGGAACAGCCGCTGCGTGAAATCGTCGCCAATGCAGGTGAAGAGCCTTCCGTCGTGGTCAATGCCGTCGTCAATGGCAAGGGCAACTATGGCTACAACGCTGCTACCGGTGAGTACGGCGACATGGTCGAAATGGGCGTGCTTGATCCGACCAAGGTGACACGTACCGCGCTGCAAAATGCAGCCTCGATCGCTGGCCTGATGCTGACCACCGACTGCATGGTGGCTGAACTGTCCGAAGACAAGCCGGCTATGGGCGGCATGGGTGGCGGTATGGGCGGCATGGGTGGTATGGGCGGTATGGATATGGGTATGTAATTGACCGGCAGATAATGCCAGTCTGAGCGGTTTTTAACTTTCGCTCACAAAGCCCCCGCATGGTTATGCCGTGCGGGGGCTTTCTTTTGCGCGGACAAATTCGATGGCCGGATGTTATGCCGCAAAAATAGTGGCACAATGGATTTTTCCAGGCACACGATAAACCACCGATGTACAAGGAGGCGTGGCGTGGCGATCGAAAAGGGCAGGGAGAGAAAAATGGTGGGGAGCGCCCGGTGCAGTTTCAGGCACTCCCCGAGTTCAGGCCAAAACCAAAACTCCTAGGACCATAAAGGAGAACAGCACATGCATCGTACGAACGGCGGCTTACAGAAGCCTTACGTGCGATAGCGGTTGAAGGGGGATCATGCGAATTCTGATTGCTGAAGATGATCGGATTATTGCCGACGGGCTGGGACGTTCTTTGCGCCAGGCCGGTTATGCCGTCGACTGGGTGGCCAATGGTGCCGATGCAGATAATGCGTTGACAACCGCCAGCAGCTACGATCTGGTCATACTTGACCTTGGCCTACCGAAGATGCCTGGCCTTGATGTGTTGCGTCGTTTGCGCGGTCGAAAATCAAAAGTACCGGTTTTGATTCTGACCGCACTTGATGAAACAACAGATCGTGTCAAAGGGCTTGATCTGGGGGCGGATGATTATATGGCC
This sequence comes from Burkholderiales bacterium, assembly GCA_038203745.1. Taxonomy (GTDB): domain Bacteria; phylum Pseudomonadota; class Gammaproteobacteria; order Burkholderiales; family Rhodocyclaceae; genus Propionivibrio. The sequence goes on from JBBRDR010000026.1 coordinate 24,953, forward strand.
AAACCCTTTGAACTGCCTGAACTGGAGGCTCGGGTACGTGCGCTGACAAGGCGCTCGACGGGAACTACGCCGGTCATCCAATGCGGCGCACTGGCCTTCGATCAGACGGATCGCAGTGCGCTGTTGAATGGTGAAAGGATGGAATTGTCTGCACGCGAACTGGGTTTGCTGGAGATACTCATGTCACGAGCAGGGCGCCTGGTAAGCAAAGATCAACTGGTCGATCACCTGTGTGGCTGGGGCGAAGAAGTAAGTCACAACGCCATAGAAGTTTATGTGCATCGCTTGCGTAAAAAGCTTGAAGTCAGCGGCGTAACGATTGCTACCGTGCGTGGTCTTGGATACTGCTTTGAAAAAGCTGCGCAAGAACAGAAGCCCTGACAACCAGCGTTCGCTGTTTGGCGAAATTCTGGACTGGATGCTGGCCCCACTTCTTTTTGTATGGCCAATCAGTATTGCTGTTACGCATTACTTTGCCACCACGGTAGCCAATTACCCCTACGATCAAACATTGCGCGAACAGGTTACGGCAATATCGCGGCAGATCAAGTTTGTTGATGGTCGGCCGCAGATTTCTATGCCCGGTTCAGCGCGCGCCTTCCTGCGCTCGGATGAACTCGATAGCGTTTATTTTCATGTCGTCGGGCGAAACGGGAAGATGATTGTAGGTGATCCGGAACTGCCCTTGATGAAAAGTAGCGAAGTGCCTGATACAACGGAACCGGGCGAAGTGTATTTTCGTGATGGTGATTTCAAGGGTCAGGATTTGCGGATTGCTTTTGTGTACCTTGGTGAGCCGGGTGCGCCGCGTGACCGTTGGGTTCTGATCGAAGTTGGCGAAACGCTGGAGAAGCGTTCGCAGCTTTCCAATAAAATTATCGCCAGCGTGATTCTTCCACAGTTTGTAATTATCCCGCTGGCCGTCATTCTTGTCTGGTTTGGTTTGTCACAAGGCTTGCGCCCATTGACCCGGCTGCGCGAACGCATTGAATCACGCCGAGAGGCCGATCTATCACCTATCGCGGCGGGTCGAGTCCCCGAAGAGCTTCAGCCTTTGACCGATGCCTTCAATTCCATGTTGGCACGCATGCACCAGAACATGGAGGTCCAGCGGCGATTCATTTCAGACGCAGCGCACCAGATGCGCACGCCACTCACTGGTCTGAAAATGCAGGCACAACTGGCCATGCGGGAAAATGATCCGGTACAGTTGCGTTACGCACTGAAGAATATTTCAAGCAGCGTTGATCGCGCTTCGCATCTGGTGAATCAGTTGCTGGCACTTGCGCGTGCTGAGGCCGGTGAACATTCAGAGCAAATGTTGGTGCCGGTCGACCTTGATAAGTTGCTGCACGAAATTGTTGAATCTTGGTTCGTGCGTTCCCTTGCCCGCCACATTGATCTGGGTTACGAGCCGGCCGGCCCGGTGCTCATTCTGGGGAATGTTTTTTTGTTGCGGGAGATGATCAATAACCTGCTCGACAATGCCTTGCGCTATACGCCGGATGAAGGGCGGGTAACGGCCCGTGTTGTTGCGCAGGGTGATTATGCTCTGCTTGAAATTGAAGATAGCGGTATCGGAATTTCCGATGACGACGCACATAAGGTATTTGACCGCTTTTACCGGGTTGATGACACAGGTGTTGAGGGAAGTGGCTTGGGCCTGGCCATTGTGCGCGAAATTGCTGAATTGCACCGTGCTGCTGCAAGCCTCCGTCCTCACAAACCCGATGATCAAGGTCAGTGGGTGCCCGGCTCGATTGCACGGGTCGTATTCCCGACGCATCTGACAATTTCGCCAAAGCCGGATGCCCTTGATTTTGCTCGGGATAGATTTGTCTGAATGTAAAAATAAGTGAGTGCGAGCGTTTGTTTTTGACGAAGATCACTTGGCTCGCTATAATGCTCGGCTTCTTGGCCAGTTAGCTCAGTTGGTAGAGCAGCGGATTGAAAATCCGCGTGTCCGTGGTTCGATTCCGCGACTGGCCACCAGAACTACCAAGCAACGAGCCCATTCTTCGGAGTGGGCTTTTTGCTATGTGGCGTTTGCTATTGGTCGCAGTGGCATGGCGACCGGTGCATTCTCTGCTGTAAAGGCATCTGTCGCACACGACACCCCACCGCATAGAGGTAACCATGATTGCCAGCATAAAAGACTTCTTTAACCAGTTCATCGAACCTGGCGTAGGACAATCCGAGGTCGGCACGGAGAAAGCACTGCAGATCGCAACCGCGGCCTTGCTGATCGAAATGATGCGTATGGACAACACGGTCTCTGACGATGAGCGTGATTCAGTCACCACTACATTGCATCAAATGTTTAGTCTGGACCCCGGGCAGCTGAAAACCCTGCTCGAACTGGCCGAACACGAGGCCAGGCAAGCCAGTGGATACCACCAGTTTACGTCCCTGATCAATAAGGGCTTCGACGCCGATCAGAAGATTCGTATCGTCGAAAATTTATGGTACGTGGCGATGTCCGATGGGCATCTGGATGCACACGAAACGCATCTAATGAGCAAGATCGCCAACTTGCTTCATGTGCGTCATTCCGATTATGTCGCCGCCAAACAAAAGGCCCGTCAAAGGGCCAACCTGCCGTCGGATTAAGGCGACCGTAATGGGGGTGATGCAAGATTCCGTTACCGGGGTCTGAAACAGATTGTCCATCTGAGACAAAGGATTGACCGGCGTGGGGTTCTTCAAATATTCGATGCTGATTCTTCTGGCGGTGTCCTTCATTGCCTACCTCAGACGATTCGGTCGCTCGGCCTTTACGGGCATCACCAAGGGCCTGCTGTGGGCATTGGCAGCGCTTTGTGCCTTTGCGGGAGTGGCCACCCTATTGGACGCTGAGGGAAAGCCTTTAGCGCTCCTCGGTGGGTTAGCCCTGTCAATGTTTGCGGTGTACGCAATCAAGGTCGCCGAATCACTGCGTAAGAAAAGTTGAAATTCTTTGGGCAAGACTCTTTCGGCCAGAATGAAAAGTATCCCGGACTGCTTGCTCAACAAGAAGCCGTTTGCGATGTGCGGGACGTCCGGGAACGGCTGGTACAATTCTTTAGAGGCATCCCTTTGAGCGTAATTTGACGCCTCGGTCGGACGACAGGCAAACCGGGCATGAGGCAGTATTGGATCATGTAAGCTTGATGGCCAGTTGCGCTCAGCCGAGCATTACTTTTCTACTCAACGACATGCCAAAATGCTCCGAACAACCTAACTCACCTTAATGATCCGGCACGTATTCCCATGATGGCACACCTCGCCCAGATACTCATACTACTCAGCGTGGCCGTTGCCGTCGTGCTCGCCTTTCAGCGCCTGCACATCCCGACGAGCTTGGGTTATTTGCTGGTTGGTGTGATTCTTGGACCCTATACGGTCGGTCCGACGATCAACGTGCCAGAGTTCAAGGCGCTGGCCGAGTTTGGCGTCGTGTTTCTGCTGTTCACCATCGGTCTGAATTATTCATTGCCGCAACTTCACGCCCTGCGCCACCAAGTGCTCGGACTGGGCACTGCGCAGGTGGCCCTAAGCACTGCGGTCGTCGCTCTTTGTCTCTGGCTAGCCGGCGTGCCCGCCGCCGCGGCATTCGTGATTGGCGCCGTATTTGCACAATCGTCGTCGACGATCATCGGCAGCCAGTTGGCCGAGCAAGGCGAGGACAGTAGCCCACATGGCCGGCTCGGCCTTGCCATGTCGGTCTTTCAGGATGTGACGGCAGTTCCATTCCTGGTGGTGATTCCGGTGCTCGGCATGGCCGGTGGCGCAGACTTGCTGGCGAGCGCCCTCGGCTTAGCGCTCGCAAAGGCTGCGCTCGCTTTCACGCTCGTCTTTTTTGTCGGTCGCTGGCTGTTGCGTCCGCTTTTTCGCTTGGTAACCAAGCGGCGCTCGGCCGAGTTATTCACTTTGGCAGTCCTGCTGGTCGCTCTGCTAGCGGCCTGGACGACGAACAGCCTCGGTTTGTCGCTAGCCTTCGGTGCTTTTCTAGCCGGCATGATGCTTGGCGAAACAGAATTCCGCCACCAGATCGAATCGACCGTTCGCCCCTTCCGTGACGTCCTGCTCGGACTCTTTTTCGTTGGCATCGGTATGCTTATCGATCCTGCATCAATTCCTCGTGTCTGGCATTGGGCGTTGGTCGGTGCGCTTCTACTATTGGCGAGCAAAGCTTTGCTGGTCACTGCACTGGTACGCAGGAGTGGCATCTCAATCCAGGCCGCCTGGCAGACCGGGTTGTTGCTCTCCGTGGGTGGTGAATTCGGCTTTGCCTTGCTCGCCATCGCCCTCGATGCGCAAGTGATTGGCGTTGCACTCGGACAGATCGTCTTGTCCTCAGTCCTCTTTTCGATGATCGTCGGGGCGCTGCTGATCCGCTTCAATCAGCCTATCGCGCAATGGCTGGTCAGTATTCGGCATAACGCTGAGGCAAAAGGCCCTGACATGGCGCTCGACGTATCGACACCCCCCGTGTTGATTGGCGGCTATGGCCGCGTTGGACACACCATCGCGGTCCTACTACAAAGCAGCGGTATCCAATGCGTGGCTTTCGATGTCGACTCGAAACGGGTGATGCAAGGACGCGCCGACGGGTGCCAGGTGTTTTACGGCGACGTTTCCGATCCCGAGTTGATAGTGGCGATTCACGCCGAGCGTGCTCCTCTGATCATTCTCACAGTGGGTGATTCGGCGATTGCGTTGCGGACGGTAGCGTTTGTACGCAGCATCGCCCCGCACGTACCAATAGTCGCGCGCGCCAAGGATCTGGCAACAACTTCGCAGTTGCTTGCTGCCGGGGCTACGCACGCCTATCCGGAAGCCATTGAAGCGAGCCTGCGGTT
>JBBRDR010000027.1:0-28628 GCA_038203745.1 Burkholderiales bacterium
GAAAAATCCGGATGACAGTAAGGGATGGGTCATGCTCGCCCGCTCCTACAAGGCACTCGGCCGCTATGTCGAGTCTGCTGAAGCCTACAGCCACGGTGGCACGTTGGTCGACGGCGATGCTGTGCTGTTGGCCGATTATGCTGAAGTCCTGGGTCAGTTGAATGGCGGCAATTTCGAGGGCAAGCCGTCAGAACTGATTGCACGTGCGCTGAAGATCGACCCCAACGAACCTCAGGCCTTGTTCCTGGCAGGTGCTGCGGCCACCGATCGCCATGATTTTACGGCCGTGGCCAATTACTGGGGGCGCTTGTTACTTCAACTCGAACCGGGTTCGGAGGAGTCCGTGGCCCTGGAAGCCGCCGTGACCAAAGCACGCAACATTGTTGCCGGGTCGAATGGAAAGTCGACGAACAAACCAGCAGTCCATACTGAAGCTATCAGCGGAGAAGTTGCTCTGAGCGGTAAGATTGCCGCGCAAGCCAAGCCGGACGACCTGCTCTTTATCTTCGCCCGTGCCGATGAAGGCTCGCGCATGCCGCTTGCCGTAATACGGGCACATGTGGCTGATCTTCCGCTAGCGTTCCGTCTGGATGATTCAACGGCTTTGCCGGGCGGCAAGACGATTTCCGAATTCAAAACAGTCAGCATCGAAGCGCGTGTTGCCAAAGCGGGCAAGGCGCAAACCTCCAGCGGCGATCTCTTTGGTAGCATCAAGGGCATCAAGCCGGGCACCAAAAACATCAAGCTGGTGATCGATCAGGTTCAGCCCTGAACTGAACGGCAGGGATAAAATCATCCGTCCTGCAGCACCCGTCAAATGACGGTCTAAAAATCGTACACCTGGCGAACCAATAGCCACTGGCTTTCCAGAGATTGCATATAAAAAGCGGGGCCAAAGCCCCGCCTAACCCGCATTCCCTACCGCTGGAATTCTTACTGCTTGCTCACCTTGATGTCACCGTCGGCACCAAGAGAGAATCTTCCGCTTCTCAGATCAGATGAAAACCTCCAGCCAATTGAATCTATTCGTTTTCTAACCGGACAGCAATGATCTGTTTTATAGGCGTTTGCCTGAGCCTGCATCGAACGCATGCAGGCGATCTTCTCGAGGCGTAACGTGGATTGTGCTACCCAGTTCGGGTACGGCACGGGCTTCATCGCTTCGGATAACGACGAGCTCATCTCCCGCGCCATGCAGCCAGCGGCCATAGATCAAGCGCTCGGCACCCAGCATTTCAAGAGCATCAACTTGCAGCGCCCAGCCGGTAGGCGTGATATCAAGATGCTCCGGCCGAATGCCCACTATTATCCCGGGCTTGGAATTAGGAGCATTTTTCAGTAAATTCATAGGTGGGGAACCGATGAAGCTGGCGACGAAGGTCGTTGCCGGCCGGGAATACACTTCTTCCGGCGTGCCAAACTGCTCCATCACGCCCGCGTTCATCACGATCATGCGCTGCGCCAGTGTCATGGCTTCGACCTGATCATGCGTCACAAACAAGGACGTAATGCCAAGCTCCCGATGCAGCTTCTGAATTTCCAGCCGCGTGTGGGCCCGCAATTTTGCATCCAGGTTGCTCAAGGGTTCGTCAAACAGGAAAACCTGAGGCTGCCGCACAATGGCACGACCCATGGCCACACGCTGACGCTGCCCGCCCGACAACTCTCGCGGCTTACGCTGCAGAAATGCGCCAATCTCTAGAATCTTCGCCGCCTTATCCACGCGTGCCCTGATTTCGTCCATGGGCACCTTGGCGATCTTCAGACCATAGGCCATGTTGTCGAACACGTTCATGTGCGGGTACAGCGCATAGTTCTGAAACACCATGGCGATGTCGCGCTCAGACGGTTCAAGATCATTGACGACCCGGTTTCCAATCGAGATTTCACCCCCTGTTATTTCTTCCAGACCCGCCACCATGCGTAATAGCGTGGACTTGCCACACCCCGACGGGCCGACAACAACAACGAATTCGCCATCGTTGATTTCGGCATTTACGCCGTGAATCACCTGGTTAGCGCTCTTGCCACTGCCGTAGCGCTTGATGACATTTGTGAAGGTAATTGAAGCCATATTGTTGATTAATCTCAGTTGAAGACAATGTTCCTCAGCACTTGCAGACGTTCTTGAACGTCATATTATTTTTCTGTGTCGACCAGGCCTTTGACAAACCATTTCTGCATCAGCATGACCACCAGTGCAGGTGGCAGCATGGCCAGAATGGCGGTGGCCATGACCACATTCCATTCAGTATACGAATCACCGCCGATCAGGCGCTTGATACCCATGACAACCGGGTACATGTCCTCGTTAGTGGTCATCAGCAAAGGCCAAAGGTATTGATTCCAGCCATAGATGAACTGGATCACGAATAGGGCGGCGATACTGGTGGCCGACAAAGGCAGCAGCACATCCTTGAAGAAACGCATCGGGCCCGCGCCGTCGATACGTGCGGCTTCAGCCAGTTCATCAGGCACCGTCAAAAAGAACTGACGAAACAAAAAGGTGGCGGTCGCCGAGGCAATCAGCGGGATGGTCAGCCCAGCATAGGTGTTAAGCATACCGAGCGAAACCACTACTTCATACGTTGGACCGATTCGCACTTCAACCGGCAACATCAACGTTACAAAAATCATCCAGAACACAAGGTTGCGAAACGGGAAGCGGAAGTACACGATGGCAAAGGCCGATAACATTGACATCGTTATTTTGCCCAGAGGAATGAGGAGTGCCGTAATCAAGCTAACCAGCATCATGGGTGCCGAGCCCGATATTTTGCTACCCGCCGCAGTCTCACCGCCAAACAACGCCGTTTTGTAGGTCTCGAGCGCGTGGGTTCCCGGCACCATGGACATCGGAATGGCCTGTGTAATTTGCTCCGCACTTTGAGTTGAGGCGATCAGGGTCAGGTACAAGGGAAACATCACGACAGCAACACCGGCCAACAAAATGACATGCGATAAAAACGTCAGGCCTGGGCGGCGTTCGATCATTTCAGTACTGCACTTTCTTTTCAACAAAACGGAACTGGATGACGGTCAGCGTAATCACGATGACCATCAGCACCACCGACTGTGCCGCCGAGCCGCCCATGTCCAGCGCCTTGAATCCATCGTAATAAACCTTGTAGACCAGAATGGAGGTATCTTTGCCGGGCCCTCCCTTGGTCGTCGCATCGACAATGCCGAAGGTATCAAAGAAAGCGTAAACCACATTAATCACCAGCAGGAAGAAGGTGGTGGGCGAAAGCAAGGGGAAAACAATCGTCCAGAAGCGCTTCCAGGGCGAAGCACCGTCAATGGCAGCGGCCTCAATCAACGATTTCGGAATGGACTGCAGTCCAGCCAGGAAGAACAGAAAATTGTAGGAAATCTGTTTCCAAACGGCAGCCACCACGATCAGCGCCATGGCGTGATTCGAATTGAGCAAGTGGTTCCAGTTAATACCAACCGCGCGCAACCAGAACGCTATGACGCCCATCGGCGAAGCAAACATGAACAGCCACAGCACACCTGCCACCACGGGTGCCACGGCATAGGGCCAGATCAGTAACGTCTTGTAAAACCCCGAGCCGCGCAATATCCGGTTGGCCATCACAGCGAGCAAAAGGGAAATACTCAGGCCGCTCACCGCAACCATCAAGGAAAATATCGCCGTGGTCTTGAACGAGTCAAGATAACTTTCGTCGGAAAACAAGCGTTGGAAGTTCTCCATACCGACAAATTCGGTATTGCCGCCAAAAGGATCCTGTGTCAGCACGCTCTGGTACAGCGCCTGCCCGGCCGGCCAAAAAAAGAATACCAGGACGATAAACATCTGCGGTGCAATCAGCACCCAGGGCAACCAGGAGGATTTGAAGCGGACGCGTTTTTCCATAAAAAACCCGGCCGCTATGGGCCGGGTAAATAAGTTATGACTTGTTGGCTTTCTGGAATCGTTCGAGTTGCTCGTTACCGCGTTTTACTGCTGTGTCGAGCGCTTCTTTGGCCGTTGTCTTGCCTGACCAGACATGCTCGAGTTCTTCGTCGATTATGTTGCGTATCTGCACAAAATTACCCAGGCGGATACCACGCGACTTGTCAGTCGTTTTGCGTATCATCTGCGTCACCGATACGTCAGTACCGGGGTTCTGCTTGTAAAAGCCACTTTTCTCAGTTAACTCATAGGAAGCTATAGTCACCGGCAGATACCCCGTGCGCTGATGACTCTTGGCGGCCACATCCGGCGTGGACAGGTAAGCGAAGAATTGGCCCACCCCCTTGTATTCCGCCGGTTTCTTGCCCGTCATCACCCACAGGCTGGCGCCGCCGATCACGGTGTTCTGTGGCGCGCCTTCAATATCGGGGTAGTAGGGCAGGGTGGAGATGCCCGAGGCGAACTTGGAGTTGCGCTTGACGCTTCCGTAAAGCGCCGAGCTTCCAGTCGTCATCGCGCATTCGCCCGACACAAAAGTGGCATCCGCCGCATTGCCCCGGCCTTTATAGACAAACAGCCCCTGCTTGGCCATGTTACCCAAATTCTCGATGTGGCGAACATGCAGCGGCGTATTGAACGTTAGCCGGGCATCGATGCCGCGCATGCCATTACCTTTGGTCGCAAACTCAACATTGTGCCAGGCGGAAAAACTTTCCAGTTGCGTCCAGCTGACCCAACTGGTGGTAAACGGACAGGCATGGCCGCTGGTCTTGAGCTTGGCAGCCGCTTGAGTGACTTCAATCCAAGTTTTGGGTGGTTTTTCAGGATCCAGCCCGGCAGCCTTGAAAGCATCTTTGTTGTAATGCAGGACGGTCGTCGAGCTGTTGAATGGGAAGCTCAGCATCTGGCCGTTGGGTGCAGTGTAGTATCCGGCTACAGCCGGCACGTAGGCTGCCGGATCGAACTTGACGCCGGCATCCGCCATCACTTTACCCACCGGTATAATGGCACCCTTGCTAGCCATCATCGTGGCGGTACCCACTTCGAACACCTGCAGAATGTGTGGTGCATTTCCGGCGCGGAAAGCGGCGATCGCCGCCGTCATTGATTCATCGTACGAACCCTTAAATGTAGGTACGATTTTGTATTCAGCCTGGCTGGCATTGAAATCCTTGGCCAGATCGTTGACCCATTCGCCCAAAGCCCCCGGCATGGAATGCCACCACTGAATTTCAGTCTGCGCCTGTACTGAGATGGAGAATAAGGCGGCGAGAGCGGCGACAGCAAATTTCTGTTTCATGTGACCTCCTAGAGTAAATACAATAACTTCCGTTGCAGGGTTAAGCTATCGAGTTGACTAAACTGCCGATCAAAGAGAGCAAGGGTTGTTCGGTTTTTCTCTGTTTTTTTGAATTCACACTTCGCAGTGCGGTGATGCTGACCTCCGCATTCAATACTGTCAAGAGTATTGCCACATAATCGTACGGCACCAGGGTGTGTTGCGAATTACGAAGAAACAATTGCTCTATCCCCTCGCCTGTAACAGTGCTTCCGCCAATTCGACAAAGCCTGCACCGCAAGGTGAAGGGGTTACCCAGGCCGGAAGATGTTCGATACGTCCTGCAAAGGCAATGACGTTAGCAACGCCCACCGCGTTTGGGAAAAATTCAAACATCGGCGCATCGTTGGGTGAATCTCCCACAAAAACCCAGCGCTCTCGCTCTCCAGCCTGATTTAGATCGACGCCAAACTCCTCGGCCAACATGCGGCTTGTAGTACCAAGTTTGTCGTAATCGCCGAACCAGCCATTAACGTGGATTGAACTTACTTTGGCCGTCAGGCCGGCTGCTTCCATGAGCCTGACAATTTCATCCACTGCACTGTCCGGCAGAGGCTTCACGTCTTCACAGAAATCGATTGCGATGTCGGCAAGTCGGCAAAACTGATCCGAAGCCAGCGCGCAACCCGGTACGGCAGCGAGGATCTGCGGCACCAGCCTGTCGAGCCTCAATCGTCGATCAATTCTTGTGGCTTCGTCAGCGACATGTGTTGTCACTAGCTTGCGTTGCTGCCTGTCGTAGCGCATCCAGAATGCCCCATTTTCACCAACGATGCCGTCTATCGGCCACATGCGTGCAAAGTGATCGCACCAGCCAGCAGGTCGTCCGGTAACCGGAATCACCTTCAAACCTGCAGTATGCAACTGTTCCATAGCCCTGTAGGCTTCAGCCGTTAACCGTCCCTCACTGCTCAGGGTATCGTCGATGTCAGTCAGCACGCCCTTGATTGCACGCCGCGCAGGCAAGGGGAAGTCAGCGAGTTGGCACATTGGGGGGCTGTTCACAAAATATCCTCTGGTTGTCTCTGAACGCATTAACCGTAATTCCCCGGGGCCAGCCTGATTTCACATCGAATCTTGCTATTGCTGGGTTCATTGATCCGTCACTCTTTCAGAAACACTTATTTAATCGCCCAAGATTTTAGCGGATGAAGGTCGGATTGATCAGGTTTTCAATCGTAAAAACCTCGTCCCATTTTTCCTGGCTGAGCAGTTTTTGCTCTTCAACCACGATCTGATGAATGGATTTGTTTTGCTTGAAACCTTCCCGGGCAATTTCGGAACACTTCTTGTAGCCGAGAATCGGGTTAAGCTGGGTCACGATACCTAGGCTGCCCAAGACCATATCGCGAGTGCGTTCCTCGTTCGCCGTAATTCCGACCACGCACTTTTCGCGCAGGGCAATAACGGCATTCTCCATAACCTTGATCGACATGAAAAGTGAGAATCCAAGCACCGGCTCCATCACATTGAGCTGCAGTTGCCCCGCCGAAGCGGCAAGGGTTACTGTCAAATCGGCACCAATAACATAAAACGCCGCCTGATTGACAACTTCAGGAATAACCGGATTAACCTTGCCCGGCATGATTGAAGAACCGGGCTGCAGTTGCGGCAGGTTGATCTCGTTAAAACCGGCGCGCGGGCCGGAAGCCAGCAGGCGCAGATCGTTGCAGATCTTGGAAAGTTTGACAGCCGTGCGCTTGATCACTGCCGAAAGCTGGACGTAAGCGCCAGCATCGGAAGTCGCTTCAACAAGGTCGGTCGCAAGCCGCAAATCCAGATCAGTGACCTTGCTGAGGTACTGAACGACAAGCTCGGGATAGCCGTGCGGCGCATTGACCGAGGTGCCAATCGCCGTTGCCCCCATATTCACTTCACACAGCAGTACGAGAGCAGCGGCAATCCGCGCTTGCTCTTCGTCAAGATTGGTGGCAAAACCCTTGAACTCATCGCCCATCGACATGGGTACCGCATCTTGCAGGTGAGTACGCCCCATCTTGAGCACCTTGGCGAACTCCCAGCCTTTGTCACGAAAAGCATCGCTCAGCGAAGCCAGTTCGCCGCTGTAACTCTTCATGCGCTTGATCAGTGCAATGCGGAATGCGGTCGGGTAAGCGTCGTTGGTGGATTGGGAGCAATTGACGTGGTCGTTGGGGCTGACATACTGGTACTCACCCTTTTTGTGGCCGAGGAATTCCAGCGCGATGTTGGCGATCACTTCATTGGCGTTCATATTGGTCGACGTGCCCGCTCCGCCCTGAATCATGTCGGTCGGGAACTGGTCGAGGTATTCGCCGTCAATCAGCCGGTCGCAGGCATGCACGATAGCTGTCGCCACTTTAGGATCAAGGACACCGAGATCGCGGTTGGCCATGGCGGCGGCCTTTTTAACGTAGCCAAAGGCCTGAATGAAAAAAGGCTCGTGCGAAACAGGCAAGCCGGTGATCTGGAAGTTCTCGATGCCGCGCAGGGTCTGGACACCATAGTACAGGTCATTCGGAATTTTGCGTTCGCCCAGAAAGTCGCTCTCGATCCGATATGGCATTTTTAACTCCCGCGAAGAACAGTTGAGAATATATTTCTGATTTTCTAACCTACAACGAAAACGGACGCTTCACAGCGCCCGTTTTCGAATCTCCAAGGCCACTTGCCCTTAGAAGCCAAGACCAAGCAATACGACCGCTGAGATCACTGTGCTGACAAAAGCCACGCCGTAGCACAACAGCTTGGCGCCCATGCCGGCATGAATGCCGAACTCGTGCAGGGAGTGGTAAACACGATGTACTGCAAACCACAAGGACAGGGAAACAACTGCGAAAATGAAACCCTTGCCGATAAAGTTCTGGGCAAAGGCCAGCATTTTCGGATAACTCATCGTATTAGCCGGCAGCAGGAAACCCAGTGGAACGGCAATCCCCGTGATGAATATCATCATCGGCACGAACAACGCAGACAACATGCCCCCCGCGCCGAACAGACCCCAGAAAATTGGTGCGTTGGAACGCTTACGAATCTTTGTCATAGTGCAATCCTCCAAACCAGACCAAGCAGTGCCAGTCCGGCGACAGCCGCCGCCGCCAGCGCACTGCCGGTAAGAACACAGGGGGCCAGCTTTTTGCCACCCACGATGACCGGAGGCATCGTGATCGGCAAAATCTTGAACCATGAATACGTGTGGTACAACGCCCCGGCCAGCAGGCCGATATGACAAATAACAGAAAGGGGGCTTTTCAGTGCTTCAAGCCAGGCATTCCATGCCGGCTCACCCTGACTGAGACGAACCAGTCCGACCAGTAGAATGAATGCATAGGCCGCCACAAACAAGGCCGTACTTTCGTGAATCATGTACTCGACGAAGTAGGGATTCTTTTTCCACCAGCCGTCCATCGGACGAACATAAGGTTTACGCTTACTCACTTGGACCCCCCTTTCGGCGACAGGAAGCGCAGGAAGTAATCCTTCGCTGCGTTGGCTTTGTTTATATTGACGGCACTCGCCGGATCAACGTGTTTCGGACAAACTTCAGAGCAATAACCGACTGCACTGCAGAGATAGACACCTTCCTCAGAAGCGACCAATTCCATGCGCTGCGCCGTTCCTCCATCACGTGAATCCATGTTGTAGCGATGTAGCAATGCCATGGCACCCGGACCGATGAAGTCCGGATTCAAACCAACCTGCGGGCAAGCGGCGTAACACAGGGTGCAGTTGATGCACGAAGTGAACTGAATGTAGTCATTGAACTGCTTGGGGGTCTGCAGATATTCACCCTGTTCAAGCGTGCGTGGCTCTTTCGGAATGATGTAAGGCTGAATGCTTTCAAGCTTTTCGATGAAACCGCTCAAGTCCACCACCAGATCTTTCTCAATCGGGAAGTGGGCCAGCGCCTCGATACTGATCCGGTTCGGATAATAATCACGCAGGAAAGTTTCGCACGACAACTTCGGGATGCCGTTGATCATCATGCCACAGCTACCGCAGATAGCCATCCGGCACGACCAGCGGTAAGTCAGTGAGCCGTCAATGTTGTCCTTGATGTACTGCGCACCTTGCAGCACCGACATATCGTCGGTGAAAGGCACCTTGTAAATCTCGGAATGAGGTTCCTTGTCGCTTTCCGGCAGATAGCGCAGAACTTCAATTTCAATGATTTTCTGTTCAGACATTGGATGCTTTCCTTTCCGCATCGGCCTTTTCGCCCGCAGCGCCGTACACACGCGTCTCCGGTTGAGACTTGGTAATCTTCACATCGCCCAGAACAATGCGCGGCGCGCCGTCGGCAACGTAGTAGGCTTCCGAGTGCTTGAGGAAGTTGACATCGTCGCGTTTGGTGTAAGCACCGTCGGGACCATCGAGACGCTGGTGAGCGCCACGCGATTCCTTGCGGTTGATCGCCGAATGCGCCATCGTCTGCGCAACGTCGAGCTGATAGTCGAGCTCAACGGCGGTTAGCCAATCGGTATTCCAGACACTCGACTTGTCGTCGATACTGATGTTCTTGAAGCGCTGGCGCAGTTCGGCAAGCTTGTCACAGGTCGCCTGCATGGTGTCTTCCGTACGGAATATGCCGCAACCGTCTTCCATGCTTTGCACCATTTCTTTACGGATAACCGAGATACTCTCGGTACCGCCAGTCTTGGTCTTCAGCGCCATGACACGTTGTTCGACAGCTTGGGCCTGCTTGAGCAGGCTGGCCGAATTGCCCGGAGAGGCCGTTTTGGCATATTTGGCCGCCTCGTCTCCGGCCAGTTTGCCGAACACGACGATTTCAGTCAGCGAGTTCGAACCCAGGCGATTAGCACCGTGAATCCCGACGCTGGCGCACTCACCGATGGCGTAGAGCCCTGGCAGAGAAGCGGCACACTTGCCGTCGACCTTGATACCGCCCATGGTGTAGTGAATCCCGGCGCGAACTGGAATCAATTCCTTGGCCGGATCAAGACCCATGAAGGTTTCGGCCATTTCGTAAATCAGCGGCAGGCGCTCGCGCAAATACGCTTCGCCGAGATGGCGCAAATCAAGATACACCACCGAGCCGAGCGTCGGGTGTTCAAAAGTGCGCCCCTTCTGTTTTTCATACCAGAAGGCCTGACTCAGCCGGTCGCGCGGGCCGAGTTCCATGTATTTGTTCTTTGGTTTGTCCGGCAAGGGGCCAAGACCGTAGTCCTGGAGATAACGGTAGCCGTCCTTGTTGACCAAATAGCCGCCCTCGCCGCGACAGGCTTCGGTAAAGAGCAAACCAGTGACCGGCATGCAGGTCGGGTGATATTGCACGAACTCCATGTCGCGCAAAGCCACACCGTGTCGGAATGCGAGTGCCATGCCGTCGCCGGTGACGATGCCGCCGTTGGTGGTCTCGCGAAAAACGCGACCGGCTCCGCCGGTGGCGAGGATCACCGACTTGCCTTCGATCAGGTTGAATTCGCCAGTCGCCATTTCGATGGTCACGATGCCCTGAATACGTCCGTCTTCCTCAACTAGGTCGACGCAGAAGTGCTCGTCAAAACGCTTGATTGACGGATACTTGATCGAGGTCTGAAACAGCGTATGCAGGATGTGGAAACCGCTCTTGTCGGCAGCGAACCAGGTTCTCTCGACCTTCATGCCGCCGAAGGCGCGCACGTTGACGTGACCGTCTTCGGTACGACTCCACGGGCAGCCCCAGTGTTCGAGCTGGGTCAGTTCGATTGGCGCCTGCTTGACGAAATATTCGACGACGTCCTGCTCGCACAGCCAGTCGCCACCGCCTACGGTGTCATGGAAGTGATAGTCCAGGCTATCAGTCTCCTTTTTGACGCCGGCCGCACCACCCTCAGCAGCAACGGTATGGCTGCGCATGGGGTAAACTTTGGAGACCAGTGCGATTTTCAACGATGGATCAGATTCTGCTACGGCAATCGCCGCTCGCAAACCGGCTCCGCCGCCTCCCACGATGACTACATCTGCCTTGAAAATTTCCACGGTTAGACCTTTCTTTTTTTACGCGAATTCAGATACGGCCTGCGCAACTTGAACTCCGGCAGAGCAAACTCTGACGGGACATAAATTGCAGCACAGGTGATTATCACTTCTTTTTAATTTTCCGACAACTTTTGGCCACAGAGGATGTCCTATGTCACTACTGCCTAACAGCCGCCTTCATCTTTGCCAAGTGCCTGACTCAAACCGCTCTACGCATGATCGAATTGGCATTGGCACTTGTCGCCTCCAGCACTTCTTCTAAAGACAGAGAGCGCAAGTCAGCGAGCACCTGAGCAATATGCGCCAACTCTCGCGGCGTGTTGCGCCCACCCGCCAGCCGGTAGGTCGGGATATCCGGCGCATCGGTTTCCAGCACAATGGATTCAAGCGGCAAGGTTGTGGCGAGCTGACGGATTTTCGTCGACCCGGGGTAGGTCATGGCACCGCCAAAACCGAGTTTGAAGCCCAGCCGGATAAACTCGTCGGCTTGCTGTCGGCTGCCATTGAAAGCATGTGCAACCCCCCCGCGCACAGCGAAGTGGCGCAGCCCTTTTAATACCTGATCGACAGCACGTCGCGCATGCAACAGCACCGGCAAATCATATTCGCGGGCGATTTTCAGTTGCTCAAGAAAACAATACTCCTGCTGTGCCGCATCAAATTCCGGCACATAGTAATCAAGGCCGATTTCACCAACCGCCACCGGCGGAACCGCTCCGGCTAACTCTCTCTGCAACCACTCACGCAGGGTGTCAAAATCGTTTTCATTCGCCCGATCAAGGTACAGCGGGTGAAGACCGTAGGCCGGCAAGCACTCGGGATATCGTAGGCAACAGCCCTGCACAGCAAAAAAATTTTTGACGCTAATGGCTGGAATAATGATTCCTGACACCCCGACTTCACGCGCCGCCTGAACCAGAGCATCCCGATCCTCAGCGAACTCTGCGGCATCCAGATGGCAATGTGTGTCAATCAACATACGCCAGGCTATTTCTTGCTGTAAACCGGCTTTCGTTTCTCAAAAAACCCGGCCAAACCTTCCGCAAAGTCCGAATGCACGGCACAATCGGCAAAGGAATGTTGTTCAGCCAACAGTTGCGCCTCAAGCGAATTATCGAAGGACTGGTTGAGCAATGCTTTGGTGTGTGCCAACGCTGTGGATGGTCCGACGGCAAGTCGACGAGCCAGCTTGAGGGCTTCTGCATTGAGTTCTGCAAGCGGCACAATACGATTGACCAGACCCAGCTCAAGTGCTCTGGCGGCATCAAAGCGATCACCAAGCAAGGCGATTTCCATTGCCCGCTTTTGTCCAACCTGACGGGGTAACGACCAAGTCGCGCCGCCATCCGGTGACAAGGCGATATTGGTGTAGGCCAGAGTGAAATAGGCACTATCGGCCGCCAGCGCGAGGTCGGCCGCCATCATCAGTGATAGCCCAAACCCCGCCACCGCACCATGCACGGCAGCAATGACCGGTTTGTTCATGGTTTTGAAATTATGGACGGCCGTGTTAACCGTCCCAATCAGGGACTCGAAATGGACCCGGCAGTCTTCAGGTGCCAGCGCGGCTTGTTCGCGGAACGACTTGAGATCACCGCCGGCCATGAAGTGATTACCGCCGCCTCTAATGATGACTGCACGCACGTCAGGGTCGCTGGCGGCCATTGAACTCGTCGCCTGCAGCGCATCGATCATCGCCGGATCTAGTGCGTTGAGGGCGTCCGGTCGGTTCAGTGTGAGTGTTGCGACCTGATCAACGACCTCGTAAAGAACAGTGCTCATGCCAACTCCTCCCAAAGACCGCAGCCTGCCTTGTGTCATGTGCTGCGTAGTTTTATTTCCGGATCACGCCCGCCAATAATATCAGCCAGTGCCGTACCGGCACCACAGGCCATAGTCCAGCCAAGTGTTCCGTGGCCGGTATTGAGATACAAATTCGCTATTTTTGCACGGCCGATATACGGCACGTTGGACGGCGTCGACGGACGCAGACCGCACCAGAACTCGGGCTCGCCCGCCGGACGAAGCTCGGGGAACAGCTGGTGCGTGCGTTGCATCAAGGCCTGACAGCGCACACTGTTGAGTTCAGTGTTGTACCCGTTGAATTCAGCGGTGCCAGCAATGCGCAGACGCTGCCCAAGCCGCGAGAAAACCAGCTTGTGCCCATCATCGGTCATGGCCACGCTAGGCGCCACGCTTGATTCAGAAAGCGGAACCGTCGCCGAGTAGCCCTTGGCCGGGTAAACCGGCAGATGGATACCGATCGGACGCAAAAGCAGTGGCGCATAGCTACCAAGTGCAACAACATAGGCATCAGCTTTCAGCACCTCCTTGCCGGCCGGCGTGCTAAGCACGGCACCGGCAATTAGACCGCCCTCGGTTAGCAATTTGTCGACGGTCGTACCGTAGCGAAACGTCACCCCTTGTGCGCTGCAAAGTGCGGCAAGATTCTTTGTAAAGCACTGCGCATCACCTGATTCGTCGGCTGCCGTATAGTCACCGCCAACCAACAGAGGTCGCGCAGCCTGCAAAGCCGGCTCAATGGCCACGCAGGCATCCGCATCAATAGTTCGCCTGTCACAACCAAACTCGCGCAGCACTTTTGAAGCTTCTACCGAGGCCGAAAACTCTTTCGGATCGGTATAGACATGCAGGATTCCGCGCTCAAGGTGGTCGTATTCTATTGCCGTCTCGTTGCGTAAAATCTTCAACTGCTGCCGGCTATACAAAGCTAGGGCCACGATGTCTCGGATATTTTCGCGCGTGCGGGCCGGCGTACATTCCCGAAGGAAGCGCAAACTCCAATCGAAAAGTGCCGGATCCCAGCGCAAGCGGAATAGCAGCGGGGCATCTTCACGCCCCATCCAGGACAAGGCGCGCAAGGGGGCATGCGGATTAGACCAGGGCTCGGCGTGCGATACGGAAATCTGGCCGCCATTGGCAAAACTAGTCTCCAGCCCGGCGGCCAACTGACGATCTACAACGGTAACCTGATGACCTGCTTTGGCCAGATACCATGCACTACTGACGCCAACCACCCCGGCGCCTAAGATCAAAACGTTCAAAACTACTCCTGTTCGCGAATGATGCGTACCACATCGGGAATGCGTCGCAAGCCACGCATCAGCGTGGCCAGATGCGGACGCCCTGAAACCTGGACCAGGAAGCGCAACTCGGTGTACATGCCCTGATTCTTCCCGTCCATGGCTACGTGCTCAATGTTAACACCGGCTTGTGATATGCCTGTTGCTACTCGCCCAAGCAAACCGGGCACGTTTTTGGCCGTCACCCGGATGCGCACCTCAAAAAACTGGTCGGGATCCGGTTCCCATTCAACATGAATCCAGTTCTGCGGCTCACTACTGCGTGATTTTCTCACCGTCTGACAGGTATGGGTGTGGATGCGCAAACCCTGCCCCTTGCGCAGCAAACCAATAATCGGATCGCCAGGTATGGGTTGGCAACACGCCGCCAGCTGGATAGCCATGCCCTCGGTGCCGCGTATGACCAACGGCGCAGCAACGCTGGCTTCGGATTGCATCACCTCGTCATGCGCCACCAGTCGTCGGGCAAAAACAGCCGCCAGACTTCGGCCAAGGCCAATATCGGCAAAAACCTCGCGCCGGGACTTTTTCCCGGAGTCACGAATCACACCCTCCCAGACGGCGGCCGGGATCTCGGAAGGAACCACGCCGAGTGCCTGCAACTCTTGATTCAGCATGTTTTCACCCAGCGCGCTTGAGCCATCTTGTTGCATGGCCTTTATAAACTGGCGGATTTTGCTGCGTGCGCGTCCGGTTTTCACATACATTAACCAGGCCGGATTCGGATTGGCATGCGGCGCCGTAATGATTTCAACCTGATTGCCGTTGGCCAACTCGGCGGACAGCGGGATCAATTCGTGATCGATGCGGGCAGCCACGCAACGGTGGCCAACGTCGGTGTGCACGGCGTAGGCAAAATCGATCGCTGTCGCGCCGCGCGGAAGCGCCAATATCTTCCCCTTGGGGGTAAAGACATAAACTTCGTCCGGGAACAGATCAACCTTGACGTGCTCCAGAAACTCGGAGGAATCGCCAGCCGCACTTTGCAGTTCAAGCAGTGATTTAAGCCACTTGTGGGTCTTGGCCTGCAGGTCAGCGCCGCTTTCCTCACTGTCTTTGTACAGCCAGTGCGAGGCAATGCCATCCTCGGCAACGTGATGCATGCCCTGCGTGCGTATCTGTATTTCAACCGGCGTGCCGTAAGGCCCAATCAGGGTCGTGTGCAGGGACTGATAACCGTTTTCCTTGGGAATAGCGATGTAATCCTTGAACTTGCCCGGCACCGGCTTGTACAGCGAATGCAAGGCGCCCATGGTCAGGTAACAGGTAGGATTGTCGCGAACAATGATTCGGAATCCGTAGATGTCGAGCACCTGCGAGAAGCTGAGATGCTTTTCGACCATCTTGTGATAAATCGAATACAAGCTTTTTTCACGACCGAATACCCCGGCT
This sequence comes from Burkholderiales bacterium, assembly GCA_038203745.1. GTDB lineage: Bacteria > Pseudomonadota > Gammaproteobacteria > Burkholderiales > Rhodocyclaceae > Propionivibrio. Next base: position 15,713 of record JBBRDR010000027.1, read on the forward strand.
TCGATATTTGCCGCACTCAGCGTACTACGAATGCCTTCAAGAATTTTGGATAACAATTCACGGCGGTTGCCGCGCACCGCATTGACCGCCCGCTTCAGCACCCTGAAACGCATCGGATGAATATGTTCGAACGAGAGATCCTGCAACTGCCGGGAAATATTATTCAGACCGAGCCGGGTCGCAATGGGCGCGTAAATTTCAAGTGTTTCAAGGGCAACGCGCCGGCGCTTCTCAGGGCGGACAGCGGCCATTGTCTGCAGATTATGCAGACGGTCGGCGAGCTTGATCAACACAATGCGCAGATCGCGTGCCATGGCCATCAGCATTTTTCGGAAATTTTCCGCCTGCGCATCCTGATAGGACTGAAACTCGATTCTTTCGAGTTTGGAAAGCCCGTCCACCAATTCAGCAACCTGCGAGCCAAAACGCTCGGCGATCTCGGCTTTGGAGACCACCGTGTCCTCCATAACGTCATGCAGCAGGGCGGCAATGATGGCCTGCGCATCTAGGCGCCACTCAGCCAGCGCGCCGGCCACCGCCAGCGGATGCGTTATATAAGGCTCCCCGGAAAGTCGGCTTTGCCCCTGATGCGCTTCTTCGCTGAAACGATACGCTTCGAGAATACGTGTTATCTCGTCCGGCTCAAGATAGCTCAGGGTGTCGACGAAGACTTGGAGTGCCGGGTCTTCGTTCAGATATCGTGCATTGTCCGGCGCAGCTTGAGCCACCACACTATTTACCGGATTATTGGATGAATCGTTGGCAGGCGTGTCGGTTGTGGCGTCGGAAGTCATGATTGATCACCACACAGCCTGTTTCAGCCTGTCAGGCGTGACCGCGGTTGAGAACTTCCAGCCCGTACATGCCAAGTGCCAGTTCGCGCAATGCAATCACTGTAGGCTTATCACGGTCAGCCTCAACCATCGGTGTTGCACCGGCTGTAATCTGGCGAGCGCGATAGGTCGCGGCCAGTGTCATCTGGAAACGGTTGGGGATGTTGTTAATGCAGTCGTCTACTGTTACGCGAGCCATAGCATTTGTCCTGAAAAATCAAAGCAGTGTTGTGAATAGCGCGGAATGCCGCTGGCGCTGGGTTCTATATTGCAGCCGTGTCGCGCTAACTACCGACAGAAGATCGCCGAGCGCCCGCTGTAAATCATCGTTGATGATAACATAGTCGAATTCATCCACATGCCGCATCTCATCTCGCGCAGCGGCAATCCGCCGGGCGATAGTCTCGGCAGAGTCCGTGCCACGTTCGGACAGGCGCTCATCAAGAGCCTGTAGAGAGGGGGGCAAAATGAACACGCTGATCGCCTGTGGAAAAGACTTGCGCACTTGTTGTGCACCCTGCCAGTCAATCTCCAGCAGCACATCCCGTCCAGCCGTCATCTCAGCCTCGATCCAGCGTTTCGACGTTCCGTAGTAGTTGCCGTGCACTTCGGCCCACTCCAAAAACTCACCCCGGCTAACACTCTCGATAAAGCTTGGTACATCAACAAAATGATATTCACGGCCATCCTTCTCGCCCGGCCGCGGTTCGCGTGTCGTACTTGAGACGGACACGTGAATACCGGGATCTTTCTCGAGCAGCAAGCGGACAAGTGTCGTTTTCCCTGCGCCCGAAGGGGCTGCCACAATGTAGAGATGACCTATCATGAGTTTGGCCTACAATTACCGAAGGATGAACAACATACCGATTGTACCTTTGAAATGCATTTACGATCTCTCCTAGACGGCTCAGCGTATTAGGGCGAGAATTAGAAAGGTGTCATTCAGATACCTATAACGCCGCCCGGGGGATTTGATGTCAAAAAGAACGCCGCTACTGCCTTGCATTTTTCTCGTTGCCGCCCTGATCGCTGAAGTTGCTGTTGCGGCTCCTCTAAAAATCGCGGGTTTCGATGACATGTCTTGCCGTGCCTGGATCAAGTCCAAAGCAGACGCCGAACAGCGGAATGCCTATGTGGCATGGATACGTGGCGTGCTGAGTGGCCACAATTATGCCCTGCAGAAACAGCAAGTTTCGGTTGTATCAGACGGGACGGTGGAAAATTTCATTGATCGCTACTGCATCGAAAACCGCCTCGGCGAATTCAGCGATGCGGCTTTCCGCATGAGCGACAAGTTTTCCGGGCGCAACGAAGCAATTACCAAGTAAGGCATTGCTGCCTTTTTGTGAGCCGCCAACACGTAGCATTTTCATTAAATTAAAACTATTATTCAGTAACTTGATGGGCGAAACGCCCGGCTACTGTCGCACGTCCATTCTTGAAGGATAAACCAAATGCGTTCCAAAGGACTTACTGCACTGCTCTTGCTGGCTTCCTTTCTAGCGGGCTGTGCCGGAAACCCGATGCGGCAGTACGATGACGAGTTGAAAGAGACAGTCAAACTCGTCAGAAACGGCTCGGTAAAGCAGGCTATTGCCTTGCTCGAGAAGAACAACGAACCTGGCGTACTCTCCAAGGACAAGGATCTTCTTTTCTATCTCGAGAGCGGCGAATTGCTGACACTGGATAACAATTATCCGGCGGGCCGGGACGCCTGGCTGAAGGGCGATGAATTTGTACGCGGCTGGGAAGACGCCCTCAAGACCGACTCCTCAAAAGTCACGGGTGACATTGGCAGCCTCCTCATCAACGACAAGACACGGCGCTATGAGGGGCAGGATTACGAAAAAGTGATGCTGTCTACCAATCTGACCCTAAGTCATCTCATGCAGGGCAACTACGATCTGGCCCGCATCGAGATGAAAAAAACCTACGAGCGCGAGAAGCTGATCGAGAGCTTCCGTGAAAAAGAATACGACAAGCTTCAGGAAGACGCTAAAGCACAAAATATCTCGGTTGATGTAAAGCAGATGAAGGAGTATCCGATGACCGAACTGGATACCCCGGAAGTTAACAGCCTCAAGAACGGCTTCCAGAATGCGTTTTCGCACTATCTGGCCGGTTACTTCTTTGAAGTCACCGGAGAAACCTCGCTGGCTGAACCGGGCTATCGTAATGCGCTGAAACTGGCGCCCAATTCACGCATTGTGCAAGCCGGGCTGAAAGATGTCGGCCGTCGCCGGCCGGGACCGAAAGAATCTGACGTGCTGTTCGTCATTGAATCCGGGTTTGCACCGGCCTGGAAGTCGATCACCATACCGATTCCTCTCCCGATCAAGACTGGGCTGATGGTTACCCCGCTTTCTTTTCCCCTGATCAAATCGGAGGGGAAGGGTTTCGTTCCTTCCAGCGTATCGGTTGCAGGAAAACAACTCACCGTCGAAACCCTGACCAACATCGACGCCATGGCCCGGCGCCAGCTCAAGGATCAAATGCCCAGTATTCTGCTGCGCACGGTTATCCGCGCTGTAGTCAAATCCGTTGTCCAGGATCAAGCCTATAAATCAAATCTAGGACTCGGGCTGCTAACCAATGTGGCCACCGTTGTTACCGAACAAGCCGATGAGCGTAGCTGGCGCACCTTGCCTGAATATATTTCTGTGGCACGCGCCACTCTTCCTCAGGGCAAGCAGATGATCGAGTTTCAAACCGGGTCGGGCAGCTTCAGGCAGGAAGTGGATATCAGCAATCGTTTCACGATCGTGCCAATCCGCATTTCAGGCGGAACGGTTTATGTCGGCACACCCAGCACACTGGGAACCCTACCGGCGACTCCAGAACCCGTCGTCGTCAAGAAGGCTCCAAAAAAACCTGTCAAGAAAACTAATCCGTAAGTGCATTCCGGGTAACACACTTTGCTGGAGACTTTAATGAAGCGCACATTATTTATTATCTTGAGCCTGATCAGCACGCTGCTGCTACCCAACTACGCCTCGGCAGCGGCTGAAAGCCGGGTCGCTCTGGTGATCGGGAACGATGATTACCAAAACATCGTCAAACTGGAAAAAGCGGTCAACGATGCCAATTCTGTTGCTGCTGAGTTGCGAAAAGTCGGCTTTGACGTCCAGGTCCTTAACAACGTCGGCCAAAAGAAAATGAATCAGGCGATCAACGAATTCGTCCAGAGAGTTTCAGGTGGCGGTGTTGGCGTATTCTTTTTTGCGGGGCATGGCCTGCAGATTAATAACCAGAACTTCCTGGTACCGGTGGACATGGACACGCCCAAAGAAGCCGATGATGTTGCCGATCAGGCGATCAGTGTTCCAGTCCTGCAAGATAAGCTGGCTTTAGCCAAAGCCAAATACACATTGCTTGTGCTTGATGCCTGCCGAAATAACCCCCTGCCCAAAAAAGCCGGGCGTTCGATTGGAACGACACGTGGCTTGGCCATGACCAATTCACCTAGCGGTCAAACGGTACTTTATTCAGCCGGCGCTAATCAGGAAGCCCTCGACAGCCTGGGCAACAGTGACAAGAACCCGAACGGTTTATTTACCCGTGAGTTCCTGCCGATGATTTCCCAACCCGGTGTCAGCTCGACCGAAGCGCTCAAAAAAACGCGTTCGATGGTCATACAGAAAGCCAAGTCAGTTGGCCATGAGCAGCAACCAGCCATCTATGACCAGTCTGACGGTGACTTCTACTTTGTTTCCGGACCGGCTTCTGCCACTACACTCGCCGCAACGCCTTCTGTTGCACAGGGTGGCACGACCATGGTGGTGCAGGCTGTTGACCCGAAAGCGTTGGAATTGTCTTTCTGGGACAGCATAAAGGACAGCAAGCAACCCGAGGATTATCAGGACTATCTCAGCAAGTACCCGGATGGCCAGTTCGCCCAGCTGGCCAAGCGTCGTGTCGTGGCCGTTAATCAAACTGTCAGCCGAAGTAGTGATGCCACACCGAACGCAGTGGCACCGGTCGCCAGTCCGCCAACACAAATAGCCATGGGCTCGCCCCCCCCGCCCGCCGTAAATACCGGAAGCGCGAGCAGCCCCTCGATAGCCAGTAAGCTTGAGGAGCAGGGGAAAATGAACAACCTGAAAGTAACTGATTTACGTGCTACAAAGCAAAACAATCTGATGCGCATTCAGGCTGAAATATCCAACATCAGCTCAGGCAACCAACAACTTTACTATCGCTTTAAGTGGCTGGATCGTGACGGCTTTACGGTCTGGGAGGAAGAGCCGTGGAAACCGATGATTGTTTATGGCAATCAGAAACAGATCATCAATGTTGTTTCACCAACGTTCAAAGCAACCGATTTCCGGCTCATTCTGCAGAGCCCGGACAGCACCAGCAACTAATTTCAAATCGGTGAGAATTTTTTACCGGACACGTCGGACAATTTAACTCAATCAGGAGAAATACGATGGAATCAATTCTTGGCACTAGTCACCGTACGTATGTATTGACCAGTATTTTGTTAGTGGCTTTGGCCGGTTGCCAGACGACGTCACCCACCACAGGCACGAGCGGTGTGAGTTATGGTGATGCCAAAGCAGTTGAAACGGTTACCACCGATCTTGGCTCGACCGATATCCAGATGATTTCGGAAAAAATGACCCAAGGCCTGATCCAGACCACCGAAATTCAAACGCTGATCAAGAAGCGCCAGCTACTGATGGCCTCCCCGGTGCAAAACAAAACTAGCGAATACTTTGACACCAAGATGATTACCGATACGGTGCTTAACCAACTCTCAAAGAACGGCGTCAAGTATGTGATCGAAGCTGACAACATGCAGAATCAGACGGATGAATTACGTCGGCAGACGCAATCTGGCCTCTACGATAAGACCAAGCAAGTCAAGACCGGAAAAATGCAGGGTGCAAAATTCCGTCTTGACGGCAGCATTTCTTCGATTATCAAGAAGACGGCTGACCTGAAAGATGTTTATTACAAGATGAACTTCCGTCTGATTGATATCGAGACCGGTGTTGTCGAGTGGTCTGATGAAAAGGAAATTCGCAAATCAGCACGCCGTTAATTTTTGTACCTGTCACGGCAATCAGGAGGAATTGTGATGAACGCCAAGTTGTTTCTGCGCGCAGGTCTATGCATTGTGCTTGCAAGTGTCTGCCTAGCAGCGGCGGCAGCACCTCCCCCCAGGATTGCCGTGGCCGATCTGGTGTATGAAGATCGTATCAGCGACATTGATCGAGGTGAATTTCGAAAATTTACTGCGAACATCAAAAGCAGCATCCAGAAATCAGGTCGCTTTGAATTAATCCACGGCAAGCCATCTGCCGACCCAAGAAGCAATGAAAATATTAATGCCACCATCGGACGCATCAGAAACGGAATGTATCCTGGTGCCGACTATGTGCTTTTCGGAAGAATCAACAGCATTGAGTTTCGCCAGGAAGCAAACCCAATCGATAACACCAACACCGTCTCGCACACGCTGAATCTTGAACTAGTGGGTGAATTCAGCTTGATCAATACCAAAACCTTCAAGATCAAATCGTCATTCAGCGCCACAGGCGCAGGTGCTGACGTCAAGATGCTGACCAGCCGGGGCGGCAATGTCGTACTCAATCGCAACAAGGTGATTTCGGAAACAGGCAAGAGTCTCGGGGATGAAGTTGCCAGCCACTTGGAAGAAGAATTAACCGGGGTTTACGGCGGCACCGAGAATAGCTCAGACAAAGGGAGCGCCAACCTGCGCCAGGAACCGCCACGCGAAGAAGTCATCATCTTTAAATAGCTGGGATCGTTCTTCCTGCCAGTTTGATACGAAACGCATCCGGACTTACTGCAAATGACGGCGCATTGAGTCAGGCGCGACCTTCGTGTCGCCGCGCTTAACTGCTTAGAATACCTCGCAGCCGCCGGCACTCCAACTTGTTCGATCAGGGTTTTTCCGCACCTTTGGCTTCACTGATGGCACTGGAGTAGAGTGCATTCAGGGCCTTCATATCCGGATCTCCCGGCGCTTTCTCGTTCAACTGCCCGAGCAATACTTCAAGTTTGCCAAATTCGCGTAGCTCATAATAGCTGGACAGCAAATACAGCTCTGGAGTGCGATCACTGGCATCCGACTGGCTGCGCATTTCGGCATAGTTCTTTTCAACCGTTTCCAGCCTGTCATACGGCGGAATCGAGCGCATGCGGATCATACCGGTCTTTACATTGCCGTCTGGCGACGGGGTCTTGGAGAGCTGTTTCACCAGAATTGCCGGCAAGGTCTTGATTTCGGGCTGCAAACTGCCTTTTACCGTTTTACTTGATCCATTACCAACTTCAAGCGCACCGGCACCCTGCCAGGTTTCCTGACGACCGCCTTCAAAATAAACCACTTGCAGGCGTGATGCGCCTTCCATGGTCAACCGATCGCCCTCGCGCACTTTGACGAAGGGCCTAAGTTCACTTGCCGCAGCATTCTCTTCCTGAAATTTGACGTTACCCGACACCGCTGTCACTAATCCAACTTCAGCCGCCGAAATCCCCGCTGATATAAGTGCTAATAATACGGCTCCGAACCATCCTGATTTATACATTGTTCTACCCTCCTGCATCTGCTTTCAACACTTCAAATACGCGGACCGCTTCCGCGCGACCCTTCACTTTGATGATCTCGCTGCGCCCGCAAACGACTGCGCTACCGGCTGCGTCAATCGTGGCTTCACTAGCCAAGATAACGCAGCCGATCTCCTTTGTCATCCCTTCCAGACGCGAAGCCAGATTGACGGTATCCCCGATGGCCGTGAATTCCATGCGTGTTGGCGATCCGATATTGCCGATAACCGCTTCGCCGCTATGCAGACCAATACCTACAGCAAACGTTGGCAAATTGCGATCCGGAAAGCGCTGCGTCATCCAGATCGAGAATTCATCAGCCACCTTGCGCAGAGCAATGGCAGCACGTACACCCCGGATGGCATGATCCGCCAATGGCAGTGGCGAGCCGAACTCGACCATGATGGCATCCCCGATAAATTTGTCGATACTGCCGCCCTCGGCCAGCAAAGGAGCGCAGGCGCGTTCAAAGTAGGTGTTCAGCATCTCGACAACCTCCTTGGCGTTCAGTCGCTCACTGATCGTCGTGAAATTCCGGATATCGGAAAACAGCACCGTCATGGCTTGTGTCTGCCCCCCTAATTCGGGGCGGTTACCGGATTTAAGCAGGGCCTCGACGACCTGATCGGAGACGTAGCGTCCGAACATCTGGCGTACACGCGAACGTTCACGCTCTTCACCCGTAAGTCGCCAGCCAAGCACGCCCAATAGAGACAGCGCCGTAGCAACGGCATAGACTGAAACGGGTACCAACACCTCAAAACGGAATGCCAAGAAACCTGTTGCTCCCAGCACAAGAACCCCGAGCAACCAGAGCAAGACGCCCGCCCAGACTGGCAGTTTCACAAAGGCCACAGCTGCCACTGCCGCTAAGAGCAACAGTGTTGTGACACGTAAAGCGTCGCTCATTGGCTGCATGCGTGCGCCAGAAAGAAGCGATTCAAGCACATTGGCGTGCACCTCGACGCCACTCATCAGATTGCCTCGCCCTGAAAACAGGCGTGTTGCATAAGGCGTGAAATGTTCATCATTGAGACCGGCAGCGGTCGCTCCGATAAGCACGGTTTTGCCGCGCAACGCGATGACCGCCGGATCAAGCAGCGCCTCGGGGGCCAGCAACTGTTTGAGCGAAACTCGCGGAAATGAACTTGGCGGGCCAATGTAGGGGATCGGCTCTGGCACCTGTTCGCGCAGCACCTGACGTCCGCCGAGGCTCCAGCTTCCTGTTTCAGGCTTTAGCCCGGCCGCACGCACGGCCAATAGCGAAGGCAAACCAAGTACCGGCACGCTGCCTTCCAGCGGCGTCCGCTCAGCGTGTGCAACAGGCGCGACCAGATACCGGCGTATGACGCCATCGCCCTCGTCCAGTAAATCGGCCAAGGCAACATAACCGGGAATATCGAAATCGGGTAGCGCAAGCAAATAGTCCGGGCTGGGTAACAGGTAATCTGTTTCACGCCCTCCTGAGCCGGAACGGGTTGAAGCCAGAACCAGTTGCCCGCTATTGATCTGTTCCCGGAAGGGCCGGTCATAGTCGCGCGCCGCCTTTTGCAATTTGCCACCCAGCTTAGCAAGCCAGCGCTCGGGGCTGATACTAAGCAACATATCCAGTCCGACTGCCTTGACGCCCACTTCACGCAGGCGCTCAACGGCAACGGCTAGCCGATCTGTCCAGAACACCATTGGGTCATCCGGATACGCCGACAACGTTTCCTCATCAAGCGCAACGATGGCCACATACTGAGCTTCTGAACGCTTTCCCTGCCATTGAAACCAGAAATCCTGAAGACGCTGATCGATCGGGTTCAGTGCGCCGCCGCGCAGCAAGGCTTCTGAAATAAGGCAGGCGGCCAATGCAAAAAAAACCAGCCAAAGTCTGCGACTATCGCCAACGCGTCCTGACATCATTACTCCCAAGCGGTCCGATGTTGCCCGCGCAAATTGTATCGCTCAATTCCAAGTGCGCTAGACAAATGTATGGGATGCCATATTGCCTGTTTTCGAAACACAAACCTTTATCTCTCTCATTTTCACTATATGCCATTGATGCCCATACCTTGCTAGGCAGCGAGTGCTACATCCGTAGGCCGTCTGCAATACTAGAATGGCGTTGACGAAAGGAACTACCGGCCGTAGAGTGAGCGGAGGCGCACGTAACGTCGTGCTTTAATCCGGCAGGCAGGTAAATAGCGCCCCAACTTTAAAACAGCAGCAATTCAGGAGGTCAATACATGAAACGTAGATCAATTTTAGTCGGTGTTGTTGCGATAGTCGCGAGCGTATTTGCAGCGCCAGCCATGGCCGCTTTCCCAGAAAAACCGATTACCGTAATCTGCCCGTGGGCCCCAGGCGGCGGCACGGACGTTCTGCTCCGTGCACTTTCCAAAGAAGCCGAAAAATTTCTGGGCCAGTCGATTACCGTCGTCAATCAAACTGGGGGCGGCGGCGCCATCGGCCACAACGCCATTCGCGCGGCCAAACCTGATGGTTACACCGTCGGCATGATCACTTTTGAGCTTAACTCGCTGCCGCCGCAAGGTCTGGTACCATTTACCTACAAGAATTTTGATCCGATGATGCGGATTAATTCCGATCCGGCAGCCCTGACGGTTCGAAAAGACGCGCCGTACAACACCGTTCGCGGATTCGTCGATTATGCCAAGGCTCATCCGAATGATATTACCATCGGCAACTCGGCTCCTGGCTCCGTATGGCACATAGCAGCAGGGCTTGTCGGTGAAAAAACAGGCCTCACTATCAAGCATGTTCCGTTTGAAGGTGCAGCACCGGCCGTAACTTCATTGGTAGGCGGGCACATTACGGCAGTTGCCGTTTCCGTTGCTGAAGTTCGTGGCCAGGTACAGGGTGGTAACCTGAAGATTCTTGGCATCATGTCAGCTGAGCGCGACAAGGTTTTCCCTGAAGTTCCGACGTTTATAGAGCAAGGTATTAATGTTCAGTTCTATACATGGCGTGGTCTGGCTTTGCCGAAGGGCGTTCCAGCGGCAACAAAGGCCAAGCTTACCGATGCCTTCAAAAAGGCCATGGATACACAATCCTTCAAAGATTTTGCTGCCAAAGCTTCGCTCAATCTGGCCTATCAGGACAGTGCTGATTTCAGTAAGTTTATTGAGCAGAATTACAAGGACGTTGAAGCTGTGATGAAGGGGCTTGGCCTGGCCAAGAAATAATTTGTTTTAACTGCACAAAACAAGAGGCAAGCCGTTATGCGGCTTGCCTCTTTCTTTAATAGCAGAGCAGTATTTCAGACACCTACGCCTCATTCAGGGGAAATAATGAAAATTGCAGACTTTATAGGTGGCGGCGCAGGCATCGCATTGGGCACCTATGTGATTTACGAAGGTTCAAAAATGCCCGCCGATCACATCATGAAGATCGGGCCTGCATTCTTTCCCGATGCACTGGCCATCGGCTTGATTTTCTTCAGTGTCATTCTGATCATTTATGCCCTTCTTGGTCGCTCCAAAGGCCAATCGGATGCGATTAGCTTTAAAGATAAGGGAATCCAGCGCGCCTTGATTTCTTTGGCTGCGATTATCGTGTATTCCCTGCTGTTTATTCCTCTGGGCTACCCGATTACAACCATTCTGCTTGTTGGCGGGATCATGGCACTGCTCGGCATTCGAGATTTCAAACTAATCACCAAGGTGTCGCTAGCCACCACTCTCGGCATCTGGCTCATTTTTGCCAAGCTGCTCATGCTTGAAATGCCGATGGGCATCCTTGACGGTTTTATTTGAGACTGCTTGATTATTTCTGAAAGAATTAACAATGGGCTTCGATTTCGGACTCTTCTATCACAGCTTCGGGAATGTCATGCTCGACTGGCATGTCTTGCTGATGATCGTAATTGGCGTCACCGGCGGCATTACCATCGGCTCTCTTCCGGGACTCACCGCGACCATGGGCGTTGCGCTACTGGTGCCCTTTACTTTTGGCCGCCCGCCGGTCGAGAGCTTGGGCATGTTGCTGGGCATCTACTGCGGCGGGATGTACGGCGGCTCGATTTCCGCCATTCTCATTCGCACCCCCGGCACCCCCGCCGCTGCGGCAACCGTTCTGGAAGGCTACCCCATGGGGCAGCGTGGCGAGGCCGGTCGGGCATTGGCCATGGCACTGTTTGCCTCGTTTTCCGGTGGCATGATCGGGGCATTGATCATGACATTCCTTTCGCCATATGTGGCTGGCATTGCACTGGAATTCAGCTACGTTGAATATTTTGCTTTAGCGCTCTTCGGTCTTTCGGTCATCATCTCGATTTCCGGTACCTCGATCATCAAGGGTGTTATGGCCGGTTTTTTTGGCTTACTGCTCTCTACCATCGGCATGGATCCGATCTCCGGCTTTCCGCGTTTCATCTATGGACAAATGGACCTGATGGAAGGTCCGGCTTTCATCCCGACGCTGATCGGCCTTTTTGCACTTGCCGAACTTTTTTCCAACATCGAAAAAATGGGTGTGACCGAAAAAATAAAGGTAAAAATCGGACAGTATTTTCCGAGCTGGGCAGACATCAAGACCTCAGCGCCTAATATCCTGAAATCTAGCCTGATCGGTACAACGGTAGGTGCGATTCCCGGTGCTGGCGGTGATATTGCAGCCTTTGTTTCCTATGCCGAAGCCAAGCGTTCATCAAATCACCCGGAGAAATTCGGCACCGGTCTGGTCGAAGGTGTGGCGGCAACCGAATCGGCCAACAATGCCTGTTCAGGTGGCGCGATGATTCCACTTTTGTCGCTTGGCGTTCCGGGCGACGCGGTCACGGCCGTTTTACTTGGTGCATTTATCGTTCAGGGCTTGCAGCCCGGTCCTCTGCTCTACAAGGAGCATATGGACACCGTCTATAACGTCTTTGCTGCAATGATCGTGGCCAATGTTGCCATGCTGATTGTCGGCGCCATCGGAGTGCGTTTCTTTGCCAAAGTTATTGGCATCCGCAAAGAAGTCCTCATCCCGATCATCTTCATTCTTTCCCTGTGTGGCTCCTACGCCATGCGTCAAAATATCTTTGACGTCTATCTGACGATCGGGTTTGGTGTGATCGGCTACATCATGCAACGTTATCACTATCCGCTGTCGCCGATCCTGTTGGCACTGATTCTGGGGCCGATGGCTGAAGCCAACTTGCGACGCTCGATGGTCGTTTCTGGCGGCGATTGGCACATTCTGTTCAGCCGGCCGATTGCCGTCGGCCTGATGATTCTCGGCGCCGCTTTCATGGTTGCGTCTGTGTTCAATCACAAACGAATCGAGAAACGTCTGGCTCAGGCCAAGCTTTCCGAATCAGAGGGGGCGCCTGAATAGCCGTTACCACTTAATCATTTCGAAAGGCCGGCCTTTGCCGTAATGCCGTTCACTTAAGGTTCTTTTCTGAGATACCGAATGGCGTAGCGTTTAGGCAGGGCTTTAACGACACGGGGGCATTGACGCCCCCGTCGTTTTTCCACGATGGCGAATTGCAACTGTGTTCTCAGGCGCAAGAG
>JBBRDR010000028.1:0-27280 GCA_038203745.1 Burkholderiales bacterium
CGATAAAAATTAATTTGGCGCGATTTGTGCATTGGAGTAGTAACAATTCTGATCAATGACTAAAGGTTTGCCATGAAAACCGCCTACGATGAGAAATATGCCGCCGACGGCTCGGTGCGCGAGCATTACCGGAGCTATGCCGAGTGGTTAAGCGTTACCACGCCAGCGGTCATTGCCCGCAAGCGAGAAGAGGCCGATTTGGCTTTCCATCGTGTCGGAATTACCTTTGCGGTCTATGGCGAAAATAGCGGGCAGGAACGACTGATTCCCTTCGACATCGTGCCGCGCATCATTCCGGCGCACGAGTGGAAATCCCTGGCCGACGGCCTGCGGCAGCGGGTCAAAGCATTGAACGCCTTCCTGCACGATATTTATCACGGTCAGGAAATTATCAAGGCCGGGCGCATTCCGGCGCAGCAGATCCTTGGAAACTCGCAGTTCCGCAAGGAAATGATGGGTGTTGATGTGCCTGAAAACATCTACGCACACATCGCCGGTGTTGACCTTGTTCGCGCTGGCGAAGGTGAGTACTACGTGCTCGAAGATAATTTGCGTACGCCATCGGGTGTGTCCTACATGCTCGAAGACCGCAAAATGATGATGCGCCTCTTTCCGGATTTGTTTGCGCGGCAGGCCATTGCGCCGGTCGATCACTATCCCGATCTGTTGCTCAACAGCTTGCGTTCAGTCGCCCCGGCGGGTGTGATCGATCCGAATGTTGTGGTGTTGACACCGGGGCAATACAACAGTGCCTATTTCGAGCACGCCTTTCTGGCGCAGCAAATGGGCATCGATCTGGTTGATGGCAACGATCTGTTCGTACGCAATGACACGGTGTTCATGCGTACCACACAGGGGCCGCGTCGGGTTGATGTGATCTATCGCCGAATCGATGACGATTTTCTGGATCCGCGTGCCTTCAACAAAGATTCCATGCTTGGCGTTCCCGGGTTGTTTTCGGCCTACAGGGCGGGCGGCGTCACGCTGGCCAATGCCGTTGGTACCGGGATTGCCGATGACAAGGCAATCTACATCCATGTTCCCGAAATGATCCGTTTCTATTGCGGCGAAGAGCCGATTTTGTCCAACGTGCCGACCTGGGAGTTGAGCAAGCCGAAAGACCGCGAGCATGTGCTAGCACATCTGCCGGAGCTGGTGGTCAAGGAAGTTCATGGTTCCGGCGGCTACGGCATGCTGGTCGGGCCAACCGCTTCCGCCGACGAAATCGCCCTGTTTCGCGACAAGATTCTGGCTACGCCTGATAACTACATCGCCCAACCCACGCTGTCGCTGTCCACCTGCCCGACCTATGTCGAAAGTGGTGTTGCTCCACGCCATATCGATCTGCGGCCCTACGTGCTTTCGGGCAAGGACATCACCATGGTTCCCGGCGGTCTCACCCGCGTAGCCTTGAAAGAGGGGTCGCTGGTGGTCAATTCATCACAGGGTGGCGGCACTAAAGACACCTGGGTACTGGAATACTAAAGGGGAATTGACATGCTCTCATCAACCGCAGATCACCTCTACTGGATGGCACGCAGCATGGAGCGGGCCGAGAATACCGCCCGCATGCTGGATATCACCTATCGCATGTCCCTGCTCAAACAGGCGACAACCGAGCCGCATAACGAATGGCGTGCCATGCTGTCAATCAGCGGCTTGCATGAAGATTTCGAGGCGCGTTACCCGGAGCCGAGCGCCGACAACGTGATTCACTTCATGACGCTGGACACCAAAAACCCGGGCAGCATCTACAACAGCATTTACAACGCGCGTGAGAATGCCCGTGCCGTTCGAGGCTCTATAACGTCCGAGATGTGGGAGGCACTAAATCATACCTGGCTGGAAATGCGCTTGAAAACTGCCGGAGTAATTTCTGAGCTCGGTGTCTCAAGTCTCTGTGAATGGGTGAAAGAGCGGTCGCATTTGTTACGCGGCATCACCTACGGCACCTTGCTGCGCGATGACACCTTCCGTTTTCTGAAACTAGGTATTTTTCTGGAACGTGCCGATAACACTGCGCGGATTCTGGATGTGAAATACCACATTCTGCTGCCCAGTCCGAACGACATCGGTGGTGCCGCAGATTATTACCACTGGGGTGCGATATTGCGCTCTGTTTCCGCCTTTGAAGGCTATCGCAAGATTTATCGCGACCAGATAACGCCAAAGCGGGTCGCCGAGTTGCTGATCCTTCGTGCGGATATGCCACGCTCCTTGATGGCTTGTCTGGATGTGGTCAATCGCCTGCTGCAGGAAATAAACGGCCCGCGGTCGAACGAGCTCTTGCGGCGCTGTGGACGGCTGCATGGTCAGTTGCGTTTTGGCAGCATCGAGGATATTTTTTCGGCCGGCCTGCATGAGTATTTGTCCGAATTTCTTGAGCACATCTACAATCTGGGCGATTTAATCAATACGACCTATTTCTGGTCGACAGATGAAGGCTGACGTGTAGAGCGCCCAGCCGGATGAGGGTTTCGCCGATCACATGATTCGCGCCTTTGCCTGCGACGGAATCGGGTTGTAACCCGGTATCGCCGAAGAACGACGGTGCAGTGCCGATGTAGTTTTCCCGACCAGAAAGTTTACGATGACCATTCGCGTTGCCCTCAACCACCAGACCGGTTACCGGTTTGATCGTCCCGTCAGTCTTGGGCCGCATGAAGTACGCCTGCGGCCTGCCGCGCATTGCCGGACGCCAATCCTCAGCTATTCCTTGAAGGTTGAACCCGCCGGGCATTTTCTCAACTGGCAGCAAGATCCGTTCGGCAACTGGGTAGCCCGGCTGGTCTTTCCGGAGAAAGCGGGATCGTTGGCGATCACGGTCGACCTAGTGGCCGACATGACGGTGATCAATCCGTTCGATTTCTTCATCGACGAATCCGCTGAGAATTATCCGTTTGCGTACCCCGATGGATTAAAGCTAGAACTGGGGCCTTATCTCGCCGCCGATCCGGTTACTCCCTTGCTTGCCGACTGGCTGACGCGCGCGAAGAAAGAGTTTCTCAGTGCGCCGATGCGTACTATCGACATGCTGGTGGGCATCAATCAGCGCGTGCAGGGCGATGTCGGTTACATCGTACGCCTCGAAGCCGGAGTGCAGACGCCGGAGCAAACACTCGGACTCAAACTAGGCTCGTGCCGCGATTCGGCCTGGCTGCTCGTGCAAGCGCTTCGCCATTTGGGCCTGGCTGCACGCTTTGCTTCGGGTTATCTGATCCAGTTGAAGGCCGACGTGGCAGCGCTTGACGGTCCTTCCGGAACGACTCACGACTTCACCGACCTGCACGCCTGGACAGAGGTGTTTATTCCCGGTGCCGGGTGGATTGGCCTCGACCCGACCTCCGGCCTATTGGCAGGTGAAGGGCATATTCCGCTGGCGTGCACGGCAATGCCGTCCTCGGCAGCGCCCGTCATCGGCGGTACCGAAGTGTGCGAAACGGACTT
Organism: Burkholderiales bacterium; assembly: GCA_038203745.1. Lineage (GTDB taxonomy): Bacteria > Pseudomonadota > Gammaproteobacteria > Burkholderiales > Rhodocyclaceae > Propionivibrio. Next base: position 3,448 of record JBBRDR010000028.1, read on the forward strand.
CAATTTCGCGATGAGCGTGACCCGAATTCATGAGGATCCACGCGTTACCAAACCGTATACCGAAGCACAATGGCAGGCCGTCGTCGCACTTGGCCATCAGGTCGACGCCGAGATGAAAGAGCAGGATGTGCGCCTGACCATGGGCGGCGAGCCGACCTTCGTTTCGATCGACGACATGGAGGGCCCGGAGTGGAATTACACCGCCCTGTCAGAAAAGAAACGCGAGCTTGCCGGCGATTTGCTGGGACGGCTGCAAGGTCACTTTGCACCGGGAGCGCTGCTGCATTACGGGCAGGGCAAGTGGTATCCCGGCGAACCCTTGCCGCGCTGGGCTTTAGGCTGTTACTGGCGGACCGATGGCCAGCCGCTGTGGAACAACCGGGAATTCCTGGTAACTGCCGAGGGCCGTGGGCAATTCAAGACGCCGGACGCCTTGCGCTTTATTCATCAGCTTGCGCAAGCGCTTCGTCTGGATAAAGGATTCGTGATTCCGGCGTACGAAGACGTGACCCGGATCGTCGATGAAGAACAGCGTTGGCCAGAGAATTTCGATCCGCTCAAGTTCGATCTGAAGAAAACCGATGGACGGCGCCGCGTGGCCGTGCTCATCGAACGCGGGCTGGGCGAAGCGGCGGGGTACGTGTTACCACTCAAGGCTCTGCCGGTGGGGGCGTCCGGCGCATCAGGACGTTTCTGTTCAAGCCCGTGGCCGCTGCGGCGCGAACATCTTTACCTCATTTCAGGCGATTCACCGCTTGGCCTGCGTTTGCCGCTGGCTTCGCTGCCCTGGGTAGCCGACGAGGACAAGGAAAAAGAGTTCGGGCGAGATCCTTTTGACACGCCCGGCGCATTGCCCGTCGCCCAAGCCGTGCAACCCGGCGAGAAAATACCCGTGAGCCCCCCCAAGGCGGTTTACGACCCGAATGAAATCGTACATACCGCGCTGTGCGCCGAAGTTCGTGCCGGCGTGCTGTGCATTTTCCTGCCGCCCGTGCCTTTGCTCGAAGATTTTGTAACGCTTCTGTCGGCGATTGAAACCACTGCAGCTGCGCTGAAACTGCCGGTACGCTTGGAGGGCTACACCCCGCCGTCCGATCCGCGCTTGAAGGAATTCCGCATCACGCCCGATCCCGGCGTGATCGAGGTCAACATCCATCCCTCCAGCAGTTGGGACCAGCTTGTCAAGAACACACAGACGCTTTACGAAGAAGCCCGTCTGACCCGTCTTGGTACCGAGAAATTCATGCTTGATGGTCGCCATACCGGCACCGGCGGTGGCAACCACATCACGCTAGGTGCGGCGACGCCGGCCGATTCGCCCTGTCTGCGCCGGCCCGATCTGCTGATGAGCCTGATTACCTACTGGCAGAACCACCCGGCGCTATCCTATCTTTTTTCCGGCCTGTTCATTGGTCCTACGAGTCAGGCGCCGCGAGTTGACGAAGCGCGTCATGAAAGTCTTTATGAGTTGGAGATTGCCTTCCAGCAAATGATTGAGCGCCTGAAACCCGGCGAAGAAAGCCTGCAGCCGTGGCTGGTCGATCGCCTGTTGCGCAATCTGCTGGTCGACCTTTCCGGCAATACGCACCGCGCTGAATTCTGTATCGACAAACTGTATTCGCCCGACAGCACCAGCGGTCGCCTGGGCCTCGTCGAGTTTCGCGGTTTCGAAATGCCGCCGCATGCACAGATGTCGTTGTTGCAGATGCTGCTCTTGCGCGCCCTGGTGGCGCGCTTCTGGAAAACGCCGTATTTCGGCCACGGTGGCAGTCCTCTCGTGCGCTGGGGAACCGAATTGCATGACCGCTTCATGTTGCCGCATTTTGTGGCACAGGACATGCGCGACGTGGTGCTTGATCTGCAACGCGCCGGCTACGCCTTCGAATTCGAGTGGTTTGCCCCCTTCATCGAATTTCGCTTTCCGCGCTTCGGCACCGTTGTCTATCACGGCGTCGAGATCGAGCTGCGTCAGGCCATCGAACCTTGGCATGTGCTCGGTGAGGAGGTCGCTGCCGGCGCGACGGCGCGCTATGTCGATTCCTCGCTTGAACGTATGCAGGTCACGGTACGGCACATGAACGATGACCGCCATATCGTCACCTGCAATGGCCGGCCGCTGCCGCTCACCGCCACCGGTACCAACGGCGAATATGTCGCCGGCGTGCGCTATCGCGCCTGGAATCCGCCGTCTGGCCTGCATCCGACCATTGGCGTGCAGGCGCCGCTGGTGTTTGATCTGGTTGATCGCTGGAGCAGTCGTTCGATTGGTGGATGTACCTACCATGTCGTTCATCCTGGTGGCCGTAATTACGATACCTTTCCGGTCAATGCCAACGAAGCCGAGGCGCGCCGCGTCGCCCGCTTCTGGAATCACGGCCACACCCCCGGTTTGATGCACGTGCAAACTGAAGGGCGCAATCCCGATTATCCATTGACGCTTGATCTGCGCCGGGCACCGGAGGCATGCATGGATGGATGGCCGGGAATTGCTGTTGAAATGAATCTGCAGGAGCAGCAGTAATACAGGGGAGGTTGTCTGCCCGGCTAGGCGAGCCGACTGCTAAGCCCCTCCTGTGACCACAGGGAATGCAGGGCCGGAAGAGCGGTTGGGGTTGGTTTTTGTGGTCTAAATACCTGACTGCTGAGTAAGCGTGCCCAGATAAAAGACCAATAGGGTCTTATGATTCACCACAATTGCCAAATTGAATGCAAATGGAACTGGCGGGAATCGGCCACTTCCGGACCCGACCCTAAGCTGCCTGTCGAAGGTAGATTAAGTAGAAATCCGAACTTTCGGAACGTTTTGAAGCTGTATCAGGTTCTTTAAAGAAAACCGTTTTTCCTTGGGTATTAGCCTCTTTTCAAAAACGACTCGAATTCATCGACCGGCACGGGTCGGCCGAACAGATAACCCTGATAGGCATGGCAGCCCTGCTGTGCGAGGGCCTCTCGTTGTGCCTCGGTCTCCACGCCTTCGGCGATCACTGCCATCCCCAAGCTGTCGGCAAGGACCACGATCATTCTGGCAATCGCTGCATCGTTCGGGTCAGTGAGGATGTCGCTGACAAAACTCCCGTCGATCTTCAACTGATCGAGCGGCAAACGCTTCAGATAGGCGAGTGAGGAATAGCCGGTACCAAAGTCATCCAGCGAGAATCCCACCCCCTCCGCTTTCAAGGCACTCATCTTTATGATGATTTCTTCAATGTTGTTAACCAGCAAGCTCTCGGTCAATTCCAGTTTGAGGCGATCAGGCTTTGCGCCGCTGCGTTCAAGCTCCATCAGCACCTGATCGACAAACCCTTCATCATTGAGTTGACGGGCACTGATATTGACCGACACCGTGAGATGCGACAGCTCCGGTTGTTCGGCCCAGGCGGCCAATTGCCGGCAGGCGACCTCCAGCACCCATTGCCCCACCGCAAGAATGAGTCCGGTCTCTTCAAGCGCAGAAATGAACTCGACAGGGGAAACCAGTCCATGCTCGGGGTGTTGCCAGCGTAGCAGGGCCTCGACTCCAATGACCCGATGGCCACTAATCTGGGCCTGGTAGTGGAGGATGAATTGCTGTTTCTGGACGGCCTCGCGCAGATTATTTTCCAGAACAGCGCGTTTAAGCACATCCTGCGCCATATCCGGATCAAAGAATCTCAAGGTATTCCGACCCGTCTCCTTTGCCTTGTACATCGCTAGATCAGCTTGTTTCATGAGGGTATCAGCCTCATTGTTCTGGCCGAGGTATACGCTGGCGCCAATGCTCGGGGATATGCGGTATGAGATTTCCTTGAGGTCAAAGGGTGGGATAAAGGCAGCGCTGATTTTCCCTCCGATCAGCTCGATCAGGTCGGCCGTTTCGCTCAGGCTTTCGCTCAGATTCACCAGCACCACGACAAATTCATCGCCGCCGAAGCGGGAGACCGTATCCTCGTCCCGCAAACATCCGGTTAGGCGTTGGGCAACTTGTATGAGCAGCAGGTCTCCCATGTCATGACCGAGGGTGTCATTGAGATTTTTGAAGTAGTCCAGATCAAGGAGCAGCAGCGCCCCATAACAACCACTGCGCTGGCTGCTGGCCATGGCCTGTTTGAGGCGGTCTTGCAGCAGCGACCGGTTGGGAAGCCCGGTCAACTGGTCAAAATAGGCCAGGTAGTTGATTTTCTCTTCGTCCTTCTTGCGCTCGGTGATGTCGCGTCTGACGGAAATATTGCAGGGCGTTCCATCAAGGTCTATGACTGAGGCAGAGACCAGCCACCAGATCAGTTCTCCGTCCTTTCTTCTGAATTGTGCTTCGATATTCGAGCACCTGCCGTCACGTTGAAGCAGTTCAACAAAACGCTGTCGGTCAGCCGGATCAGCCCAGACATTCAGTTCCTCAGCGGTACGCCCGATCACTTCGTCACGCGAGTATCCCTGAGTGTCGAGGAAAGCCTGATTGACATCAACGTAAAGTCCGTCGTCCACCCGGTTGATGGAGATGATGTCCTGACTCGTTTCGAAGATCGCGCGGTAGCGCTTTTCGCTGATCTTCAGGGCTTCTTCGGCCTGATTGCGTTCCGTGATGTCCTCACCGGCTGACAGCGTGCCGATGATTTTGTCATTCGTGTCGCGAATGATGCTGTTGTGCCAGGCAATCAGGCGTTCCTCGCCACTGCGGGTACGTACCCAATTTTCGTTGTATTTCGAACCGGCCAGGTCGCCTGCCAACGACTTCTTGATCACTTTGCGCACCTGTTCAACATCGATGCTGCGTGGCAGGCAGGTGGCAAACCAATCCTGGCCGATCAACTCGTCTTCACGGTAGCCCAATAACTCAGATGCCTTACGGTTGATCTGCGTGATTCGCCCCTCGGGATTGAGTGCAATAATCAGCGCCTCCACCGTCTTAAGGATGTTGTGGGTATTGTCACGCTCTTGCCGCAGCTCTTGATGACGCCGAATGATGAAGAAAATGAAAGCGAAGGGCAGGAGCATGAGCACCGTGAAAGTCTCATCTAAATCCCAATCTTCATGGTTCCGCGAAAAATCGTTGATCTGCTCGAATAAATCAAACTTACCGAGCACAAAAAAAGCAAACAAGCAGAAGAGCGCAATCCACCATAAATCCCTACGGACTTGGGTTCCAAACAGGATTTCTTTCATCCTTCTTGACGGTGTCATGGTTTTCTCTAAGCCGATAAAGCGTGCCGATGTTATTCGATTTCTTGCAATTCCATGCTGATCGGGTCTCAGGCCACGTGTCCATATCATACACCTCGAGCCGTCTGGGTAGCATTCGTCACTCGAAACATCAAGCCAATGTCCGCTATGTGGCTTATAGCGGGGAGTACGACCGGTTATGGCCGAGAGTGTGAGTAGGAGCTTGCGCCAGGAAGCCGACGTTCGCCAACCCCCGCCGGCTGCAATGTGGCGCGTACCCCACTGATTGCTCCCGGCCATGACCCGCCGGCCACCTTCTCTCCAGACCGGACGCCTGAAGGGCTGCTCCACTCTGATACCTGCCTGACGAGATACTTCAGTTTCTCGCCTGAACGGACCGTGGCGGCCAACGCAAACTCAGCCCGCAGTGCGACGGTAACCTGCCGTTGGTTAGAAAAACCATGTTGAACAGTGGGTGTCACCTACTGAAGCCCAACGTCGCTCCGGTCAAGAAAATGCATTCCCTTGCTCTTTCCCGCATTTGAAAACAAAGAATCCGCCGGAAAGGCTGATGAGTGACTTATGGCAGTGAGCAAAGTAACATTACTCGATCTTAAAACCGTCTAGTCGAATGAGAGAAAAGGAGGTTGTCGTGGACCATGAGCTGACACCGACTGCTGCATCGGAGGATGCCTATCATTGCTATCTCGACGGACTTCTCGCCGGCGACCGGAAGCGTTGCAAAGTTGTGGTGGAGGGCTGGCTTGAGAGCAACCCTGACTTGCGAGTTCTCTATGAGGGCCTATTCCAGCGATCGCTCTACGAAGTGGGTTCGTTGTGGGAGCATTCACGTGTATCGGTGGCGACAGAGCATCTGGCCACAGCAATTACCGAATCGATGCTGGCGCTGGTTTATCCTCGACTATTGAGCCAGAACCATATCGCAAAATCGGCTCTCGTAACCTGTGCGGCCAATGAATATCACCAGATTGGCGCCAAAATGACGGCGGATATCTTCGAAATGCACGGTTGGCGCTGCTGGTTCCTGGGTGCAAACACACCGGCATCGGATCTTGTGGAGTTTATTGGAGAGAAGCATCCGGATGTTGTTGCCCTGTCTTTGAGCCTTTATTTCAATCAGGATGCCCTGTTTAGCATGGTCAAGACGATTCGCGAGGCGTTTCCCACCGTTCCAATGCTGCTTGGCGGGCAGGGATTCCTAGCGGGAGGATCGGTTCGGTTCGAGGGTATCGAGGCGGTCCGGTACTTAAGCTCTTTGGCCAAGTTGGAGGAATGGATTGACTCGCATGGATCCGATGCGCACTGATGCAACCGATGCCGCTGTCGCTCTTTCGTATATAAACGAGACAGCACCGGTACTGGCTATCTGGCTTGATGCCGAGCTGTGCATTGTCGAAGCCAATGCGCTTGCCAAGAAGCTATTGCCGGGCGGCGCCATCGGACGCAATCTGGATCAGATCGTAGTGGATTTCGCCGCGAGCTTGGACCTTCGAGATCTAATTTCACGGCCAAACGAAGTGCACATGCTAACCATGAAATCGGCTGCTGGACTTCCTGAAACCTATCATTTCAGGTTCTTTCCACTGGTAGCCGGTACGCTGGCGTTGGGTAGTCTCGACTTTGCCGAGCAACAGCGGATGCGTAATGAGGTTCTCGAACTCAACCGGGAATTGAGCAACCTGACACGGCAGCTCCACTTGGCTAACGCTGAGTTGCGCGAGTTGCATGAACTGAAGAATCAGTTCCTTGGCATGGCCGCGCACGATTTGCGTAAACCGGTGGGCATCATCATGACCTACAGCGAATTTGTGCTTGATGAGGCTGGCGACACGCTGAGTGCGGAGCACCACGAGTTTATTCGTAGCTGTTTGAAAGCGGCTCAAGGCATGAAAGTGTTAATCGACGACTTCCTGGACATTTCGGTGATTGAGTCCGGTCATCTACGATTGAATCAAATCCGACTAAGCGTAGGCGAAATCCTGGAAGGCGTCAGCGAAATGGGTGGAGTATTGGCGCGCAAGAAGAAGGTGACTCTCGTGCTGCAACCCGCAGACCGGGGTTTACGTGTGCGAGTGGATGCGCCGAAACTGCAACAGGTATTGCTCAACCTGGTGGGCAACGCAATCGAACACTCGCAGCCGGGCCAAACGATTTGGCTTGCTATCGACCAGCGTGCCGGCGAACTGGTGTTTTCAGTCCGCGACGAAGGCCAGGGCCTATCCACAGAAGATCAACAAGCGCTGTTTAAGGCGTTCGCTTCTGGCCGGACACGAAAGACGGGCGGTGAGCGCAGTACCGGGTTAGGGCTGATGATCGCGCGCAAAATTGTCGAAGCGCATTGTGGACGTATTTGGGTGGAAAGCCAATCCGGCGCGGGGGCGACTTTCTCCTTTTCGATTCCTTTAGAAGCAGAGGTGCGAGCCCTGCAGGAGACACGACCATGAACTCCGAGATGAACTCGGTACAGCCTCGCCTGGTGGACGAGCTCAAGGCAAGGACCCGACCGATGCATGATGCGCTGCAACAGCTCGCGTACTTCGATGCCCTCGCGGCGAGCAGTGTGCCGATCGAATCCTACGTCGGGCATTTGAGATCCATGTCGGTGATCCACGGCCTTCTCGAACACGCTATCGAGACCCGTTCCAACCCGAACTTTTCCCGTGTCTGGTCTGGCGATATGCGCAAACTCCCGCTGCTGGAGAAAGACCTTCGATTTTTCGAGCCACGCGCTGTCGCTGACCTCAGGGAATCGGCCGAGATCGCGCAGAACATCGCGGCCGAGATCAGCCTACGTCTGGCGGATCAACCGATTTCACTGCTCGGGATTCTCTACGTGCTCGAAGGCTCGACAAGGGGGGCTGTCAGACTCGCGCCTCAAGTAGCGAAAACGTTCATGCTGCATGGAGACGATGGTCTGGGTTATCTCCATAGCTACGGCACCACCGTTGAGACGCATTGGATACAGTTTCAGCAACGCATGAATGCGCTGACCCTCAGTGACGACGAACGCGAGCTGATCGTCGCAGCGGCATGCGAATTTTTTGCCGGCATCAAGCCCTTATTCGCCGCGCTCTACCCGGTCAATCCGGAATCGAAGACCTATCTCGTAACCTCGATCAATCCCGAAGCGGGCCGACATCCCATTCCGGCAGACTCGCGTGAAATTGCGGCCGCGTTACGCGCTGCGACGCGCTGCTGGGACGACTTCCCTTACTACGAAATGCGCTACGGCGAGCGTGGCCGCCGTTACGCCAATAGCGACGGGGCCTGGTTGGCCACGCTCGGTCAGTTCGAACAGGCGCGCGTCAATCAGCAAGTCAAATGGCTCGCGCGCGTGCTTGCGACACGCGGCATGCCAACCATCATGCTGCAAGTCAAACTTGAATATCTGTACGAAGAACTTGTTGCTGTCATTCCTGAAAAGAAGGCTGAATACGAAAGGCTGGCGGTGGCGGCATCCGAGCTCCATGCCGCGCGTTGCCTGCATATTGACGACAATGCGCTGCAGACGATCGCCGACGCTTTTGATTCTGCGGTGGGCTCGGTCTGGCAGGAAAAGCTCAAATACACCGGGACGCTGCTTGCCTGCGCAGTGGCCGATCAACTCGAAGGCACGACGAGCACGAGCGAAAGCCTAGAAACGTGGATGACCGATTCCGCACGTTTCCCTGGTCACTGGATCGCGGCAGTCCGGGCAACGTTGTCCGATGTGAAGGCACATTCGTCCACTAAGGCGCACGTAAAATGAATGGGGTAATTAGTGCCATGCCGGAAACGATCAGTGTTCTCGTGGTCGATGACGACCCCGATGTGCAACTGGGTACGCGCCGCGTACTGGAGCAAGCCGGATATTCCGTCCTGACGATTGGCGATGGCGAAGAAGCATTAAAACTGGTCAGTGAAGCTCACCCCGACTTGATCCTGCTTGACTGGGAAATGCCCGGAATCGAAGGGATCGACGTCTGTCGCAGGATCAAATCCGACGAGTCCCTCGCCGACATCTTCGTCGTTATGGCCTCCGGAAACCGTCAATCTTCTGACGAACAGGTTTTAAGTCTGGAATCCGGCGCGGATGGCTTCATCCTTCGCCCGCTTGGCAACCGTGAATTGAGGGCGCGCGTCGATGCCTTTGTACGCATCTTGAGATTGAAGCGCAGCCTGCGCGAGAAAGTGGACGCTTTGGAAGCAAAGAACGAGGAGTTGCATGCCCTCTACGAAAAGCTCTCCGAATCGCAAAGCATGCTTCTGCAGTCCGAAAAGATGGCTTCGATCGGCCAGCTTGCCGCTGGCGTGGCCCACGAGATCAATAATCCCATCGCTTTCGTCGATTCGAACCTGGGTACTTTAGGAGGATATTCTCGCAACTTGGTGGAATACGCTGAGGCTTGTCAGGAGGCCGCCATGGCGACAGGTGATAACGCCACGATTACGCTTATTGGAACATTGAAGGCCCAGAAAGATATCGATTATATTGCGACCGATGTTTTCAAGCTTATCGCAGAATCGAAGGAGGGGACGAGGCGCGTCAAGGAGATCGTTGAGAACCTGAAGGACTTTGCGCACCCGGGAGAAGTCGAGCTACAAATTACCGACCTGCATCGAGCACTTGATTCGACCGTCAATATCGTATGGAACGAACTCAAGTACCACTGTTCGGTGACGAAACACTACGCTCCCGACCTGCCGAAGGTCTGTTGTGTTTCATCCGAGATCAACCAGATCTTCATGAACCTTCTGATCAATGCTTCGCATGCGATTGATGGCCAGGGCGAGATCACCATAGCCACCGAACGGGTCGGCGATGATCGGGTTCGTATCCGCATCAGCGACACGGGCAAGGGCATCGCACCGGAAAACCTGAAGCGCATCTTCGAACCTTTTTTTACCACCAAGCCGGTCGGAAAAGGTACGGGGCTCGGTTTATCCATCGTCTGGGGTATTGTCAGCAAGCACCAGGGCAGCATTGAAGTCGACAGTGTGCCGGGGCAAGGAACGACTTTTACGTTGACTCTGCCGATCAACTTTAAAGCGACGACTGACAATGAATATTGCTGTGGAAGATTTAATCCAAATCCTTGCGGTTGATGACGAACCCGAAATACGACTGGGTACGCGACGCGTACTGGAGCAAGCGGGATATTCCGTCATGACGGCTAGCAAGTTGGTTACCTACCGCTGATCTGCCGAGAGGTTGAATGTCTCTTGAGGGTCATCAACAGCCGGTCAGCGAGACAAGAATCGGCGGTCAAGTCCATTCAGAACAGTTAGTCAGCAGAAAGCGATTCCGCAAGTGCCAATGAGAGTCTTGCCAAGCTATTGATTGTGTGGCGAACGTTGAATAGCGCTCGATTCTGAGGGTGAGTTTTCAGCGTATTCATCGATTAGATCAAGAATTTGAGCTTTCTAGTCAAATCGCTGATGAACTTCTCGATAGATTCGTGGCGATTCAGTGCAGATCCCTGATGGTTGGTGCTAGAGGGTTGTCGAGAAGTCTCAAAACACTTTCGAAAATTCAAAAGCCAAAAAACAACGAAATTCGGGAGTTCGATCTCAAAATATTGGCTATAAACCCTTGCCAAATAAAGGTATCGGCTCTCAACTTAAGCTGCAACCGATAACTGAAATCAGACTTGTGAAACCAATATTATTTCGATATTATTGGAAACATGGAAAATAAAATAGCAGTGAACGCCCTTGCGGCCTTGGCACAGGAAAGCCGGTTGGCAGTTTTCAGGTTGTTGGTTCGCCATGAACCAGAAGGTCTTACGCCCGGCATTATCGGCGAGCAGCTTAACCTACCGCCGGCGACACTCTCATTTCACTTGAAGACATTGGCGCATGCGGGCTTGGTGAGCACCGTCCAAGAAGGGCGATTCATTCGCTACCGTGCAGACATGGCTGTTTTCAATTCGCTGACCGCTTTCCTGACCGAAGACTGTTGCGGCGGCTTTCCCGAATTTTGTTCCCCGAAAGGTAAATAGACGATGGCAATCTCTACTCCAATCAACGTTCTGGTGCTGTGCACCGGCAACTCCGCCCGCTCCGTCCTTGGTGAAGCTTTGTTCAACCACTTGGGTACGGGGCGCGTTCGCGCCTTCTCGGCTGGCAGCCAGCCATCTGGAAAAGTGAATCCAGTGGCGCTCGAAACACTGGAAAAACACGGAGTGCCGCTGCCTTCCGGTGTGCGCAGCAAGTCGTGGGACGAATTTGCTGCGCCGGGTGCGCCAAAGCTCGACTATATTTTTACGGTCTGCGCCAGCGCTGCCGGTGAAACCTGCCCGATCTGGCCAGGGCATCCGACCACGGCTCACTGGGGCATAGACGATCCGGCACACGTTGAACCGATGGACGCGCGTCGCGTAGCCTTCGAAGTGGCCTACCAGGCGCTGGAAAAACGTATCGAGGCGTTCTTGGCGCTTGATCTCGAAGCCATGGAGCGACAGGACATCATTGATGCAGCACGGCTGATTCACGAGGCCTGCCATTGAGCGTTCAATGTGAAGTGACTGCGAAGATCGCAGCGCAGGTGCCGTTGAGCGTATTCGAGCGCTTTCTCACGGTCTGGGTCTTCCTCTGTATCGTCGTCGGCATTGCGCTTGGCCAGTTATTTCCTGTCGTCTTTCAAGCCATCGGCCGCATGGAAGTGGCGCAGGTCAACTTGCCCGTCGGCCTGCTCATCTGGGTGATGATCATCCCGATGCTAGTCAAGGTCGATTTCAGCGCGCTGCACGAAGTGCGACAGCACGTACGGGGTATCGGCGTGACCTTGTTCATCAACTGGTTGGTCAAGCCGTTTTCGATGGCTTTTCTCGGCTGGCTGTTCATTCGCCAGATATTCGCCCCCTACCTGCCGGCCGATCAGCTCGACAGCTACATCGCCGGCTTGATCCTGCTAGCGGCGGCACCCTGCACTGCCATGGTGTTTGTGTGGAGTCGACTGACCAACGGAGATCCGTTATTTACGCTCTCGCAGGTCGCGCTCAACGATACGATTATGATTTTCGCCTTTGCGCCGCTGGTGGCATTCCTGCTTGGCATTTCGGCAATTACGGTGCCGTGGGACACGCTGTTCACTTCGGTCATACTGTATATCGTCATCCCGGTGATTCTCGCCCAACTGTTGCGTAAGCATCTTTTGAAAGGCGGGCAGCACGCGTTTGAGGCGGCGATGGAGAAAATCGGTCCGTGGTCGATTTCGGCGCTACTGGCGACGCTGGTGCTGCTCTTTGCCTTCCAAGGCAAAGCCATCATCAATCAACCTTTGGTCATCGCCTTGCTAGCGGTACCCATTCTGATTCAGGTTTTTTTCAATTCGTCGCTGGCTTACTGGCTGAACAAAAAAGTTGGGGAAAAGCACTCGGTGGCATGCCCCTCGGCGCTGATCGGCGCGTCTAATTTCTTTGAACTGGCGGTTGCTGCCGCAATCAGTCTGTTTGGCTTCGAGTCCGGCGCGGCGCTGGCCACCGTCGTCGGCGTGTTAATCGAAGTGCCGGTGATGTTATTGGTGGTCAAGGTGGTTAACGCCAGCAAACCCTGGTATGAAAATAAGGAAAATCCCCTATGAAAAAGCTTGAAGTCTTTGATCCTGCCATGTGTTGTTCAACGGGCGTCTGCGGCGTCGACGTCGATCCGGGTCTGGTTCAGTTCGCAGCCGATTTGCAATGGGTTGGCGAACAGGGCGTTGACGTGAAGCGCTATAACCTTGGTCAGGAGCCACAGGCCTTTGCGACCAATCCGCAGGTGTTGAAAGAAATCGAAGCGGGCATGGATCGACTGCCGATCCTCATGATTGACGGCCAAATCGTCTCAACCGGCGTGCATCTGACGCGACCACAATTAGCGCAGAAACTGGAACTCTCGATGGCAAGCCGGGATACGCAGCCAATCAAGGCAAGTTCCGGATGCTGTAATCCGAAGTCCGGGTGCTGTTGATGGCACTGCCAAGCGCCGATACCCGCTACCTCTTTTTCACTGGCAAGGGTGGTGTCGGAAAAACTTCACTGTCCTGTGCGACCGCTTTGGCGCTGGCCGAATCCGGAAAACGTGTCCTGGTCGTCAGTACCGATCCGGCTTCAAACCTCGACGAGGTACTTGGTGTCGTGCTGAATCAGGTGCCGACGGCTGTGCCTGAAGCGCCCCGCCTCTTCGCGCTCAATATTGATCCCGAAGTAGCGGCACATTCCTACTGCGAACGTATGGTTGCACCGTATCGCGGCATTCTTCCGGCGGCGGCGATTGCCAGCATGGAAGAACAATTTTCCGGCGCGTGTACCGTGGAGATTGCCGCCTTTGACGAGTTCTCGAAACTACTGGGTCATCCGGAAGCGACCGCCGAATTCGATCACGTCATCTTCGATATGGCACCGACGGGCCATACCTTGCGGCTACTGACCCTGCCGTCGGCATGGAGTGAATTTATCGAGGATTCGACCGGTGGCGCTTCGTGCCTAGGCCCACTGGCCGGGCTGGAGAAACAGAAGGAACTTTACGCGGCGACCGTACAGCGGCTTGCCGACCCCGGGCAAACAACGGTGGTCCTGGTCAGCCGACCGGATGAGGCCGCATTACGCGAAGCCGATCGCACGCGCGGCGAACTGGCCGAACTCGGTATCTGCAATCTATTCCTAGCGCTGAATGGTGTACTCACCGACGATGGGACGACCGACCCTATTGCCCGTGCGATGCTGCAACGTGCCGCACAGGCGTTGGCTACGATGCCTGCAGGTTTGGCGGAATGCCAGACAAGTGTTACACCCTTTCTACCGAAAGGTACGGTAGGACTCTACGCTCTGCGCCTGATGGCGAGCTCCGACGTAAGCATTGTGGCCGCAGCGCACGAAGAGTCGGCCCCGGTCGACTTTGCATTGCCGGGCAAGTTTTCGCTGCTCATCGATGAACTGGCGCTGTGTGGACGCGGCGTCATCATGACCATGGGCAAGGGCGGCGTCGGTAAGACGACCGTTGCAGCGGCGGTTGCGCTTGAACTCGCGATGCGTGGTTTCCCGGTTGTGCTGTCGACTACCGACCCGGCGGCACACGTCGCTTCAGCCATCGGTAATACCGTTCCCAATCTCTCGGTCACACGTATTGATCCAGTGGCTGAGGTCGCCCAATACACGGCCGAGGTGTTAGCCAGAGCCTCGCCCGATTTAGACGTCAATGCACGCGCCCTGCTGGAGGAGGATTTGCGTTCGCCTTGCACTGAAGAAATTGCCGTCTTTCGCGCTTTTGCGCGTGCGGTCGATGGTGGCAAGGACGGTTTCGTCGTGCTGGATACGGCACCGACCGGGCACACGATTTTGCTGCTCGACGCGGCCGAAGCCTATCACCGCGAGGTGTTGCGAACGCAAGGCGAAATGCCGGAAGCCGTCACCCAACTTCTGCCGCGTCTGCGCGATCCCGAATACACAAAAGTGCTGGTGGTGACGCTGCCCGAAGCCACGCCAGTCCACGAAGCAGAGCGTTTGCAGAACGACCTGGCGCGTGCCGAGATTTTCCCGTTCGCCTGGGTCGTTAATCAGAGCCTGTTGCTCAGCGGAACTCAGCATCCCTTGCTCATGCAGCGCGGCGAGTACGAAATGCCATTCATCCAGCGCGTCGTCGATGGCCTCAGCCAACGTAGCGCGCTGATTCCTTGGCTGGTGACGGCTCCTGTCGGTGCAGCCGGCTTGAAGCAATTGCTTGTATAAGCGATGAGTGCCGCCTCAGCTTATAGCTGCCACAACAAGGCGTGGCGGCAACACAAAGCCGAACTTCGTGCTTTTCTGGCACATCGCACCGGGAGTGTTGGCGTAGCGGACGATTTGTTGCAGGACGTCTTTCTGAAGGCACTATTGCAGGGTAAGGATTTCTGTACTCTCGACAATCCGCGAGCTTGGCTATTTCACGTCGCGCGAAATCTGCTGATTGATCGCCTACGTTTGACCAAGGAGCAAGTACCCATACTGGATGATCTGTACGCCGAAGAGGCGTCCGGCATAAAATCAGTAGATCTTCTCAGCCATTGCCTGCCACGCGTGTTATCCGAACTGTCACCTGAAGACCGAGAGGCCGTCACGCTGTGCGATATTCAGGGCATGACGCAGAACGACTTTGCTCGTCACCTCGGGCTATCACTGCCGGCCGCCAAGTCGCGCGTTCAGCGCGCCCGCCAGCGCTTGCAGGCGCAACTGGTTGGCGCTTGCCAGGTGACGTTCGATGAAGCCGGTAAAGTCTGCTGCTTCGTACTCCGGCCACCCATGAGCCTAGATGAATAAATGCTGCACGATAGGGAATCCTGCACGGGCTGGTGACCATGAAGACCGAAGCGAAGCAGGAACGACAACCGCATCTTGGATGAAGCGCCAAGCCTTCCTATTACCTGATGCCTATTTCGTTTTGCGAATAGCCAAAAGTTGTAACGCGTTTGCAACCTGAGATTCATATGATCTAGCCGATTCTTATGCATCTCGCGATGCGTGAGGTGATAGGCATGCCTCATTCTAGCAAGTCCATTTCACGTCGAATACTGGTTTGATTCTTATGGCACTATCCGATCAACCCCTCTCGAGAAAAAATATGAACGAGCGAATCTACAATGTCCTTTTTCTTTGCACTGGTAATTCGGCGCGTAGCATCATGGCCGAATCGATTCTTGAACAGGTGGGCAAAGGGCGCTTTAAGGCCTTCAGCGCCGGCAGCCACCCGGCTGGCACGGTCAATCCATTTGTCCTTGAATTGCTCGTGCATCAGGATTTGCCTGTAAGCGATCTGCGGAGCAAAAGTTGGGACGAATTTGCTGTGCCGGGCGCGCCGCAACTCGATTTCGTTTTTACCGTTTGCGACAACGCGGCCGGTGAAGTTTGTCCGATCTGGCCAGGGCAACCGATGAGTGCGCATTGGGGGATTGAAGATCCGGCGGCGCTGGAAGGTGCCGACGAAGAGAAACGTCAGGCATTTACCAAGGCGTTTCGTCTGTTGCTGCGTCGCATCTCACTTTTTGCCAACCTTCCAATTCCAAAGCTAGACAACATGGCGCTTAAGCACGAGCTTGATAGCATCGGCAAGCTCCGCGAAAATGGCAAATAAGACAGGTTATATTCAATCGCTCGGCCTGTTGATTGGCCGACTGGCGAAGCGAAACGCAGGTCTCGTTCTTTCGCTAGCGTTCTCCTTTTAACAAATATCGTCCCCTAGTGGCATTTGTCTGCATCCTTTTGCCTGATCGTTCGTCTCCTGTGTAGGAGCTTCGCCAAGAAGCGACCGAACAACCAGAAGGAGAAAGCAATGACAAACGACGAATTTACCGTAGCGGCTGCCTTTCATGGGCATAAGTGCCCGGCCATGCCTTTGGGTTATCGTGATGTTGATAGCGGAAAAAATTAAAAATCCTGCATCCTTTTTACACTTGCTTCGTCTCCTTGAGTGGCAACAGCAATCAAGCGAGGATGAAGTTTAATCATGAATACAATAACGACTACGACAACGACGCCACCGACCCTTTGGAAATGGTTGGTTGGCCTTATCTTGGCGATTCCCGTATGGGTCTTCGCCTACTGGCACCTCGACGAATTTGCGCAGCGTTTGGTCGATCTCCTCGGTCTCAGTCGAGAAACTCACTTCGGTGAGGCGATGCATTTCTTTTTCTTCGACACCCCCAAGGTACTGCTACTGCTGACCGGCATCGTCTTCGTGATGGGCGTGGTACAAACCTTTTTTGCTCCAGAACGCACACGTGCGCTGCTGTCGGGCAAGCGGCTGGGCGTCGGCAATGTGATGGCGGCGAGTCTAGGTATCGTGACACCGTTCTGCTCGTGCTCGGCGGTGCCGCTATTTATCGGCTTTCTCTCGGCCGGTGTGCCTTTGGGCATTACCTTTTCGTTCCTGATCTCTGCGCCGATGGTCAACGAAGTGGCACTGGTTCTGCTGTTTGGAATGTTTGGCTGGAAAGTGGCTGCTCTGTACCTTGGGTTGGGGCTTTTGATTGCCATTGTTGCCGGACTGGTGATCGGCCAACTGAAAATGGAGCACCATCTGGAAGACTGGGTCCAAGCCATGGTGCGAACCGACAGCGTTGACGTTCCCGATGCACACATGCCGTGGACCGAGCGTTTTCAGGCTGGCTGGGCACACGTGCACGAAATCGTCGGTAAGGTCTGGCCCTACATCCTCGCCGGAATTGCCTTGGGGGCCGGCATTCACGGCTATGTACCGCAGGACTTCATGGCCTCGATCATGGGACGTAGCGCCTGGTGGTCGGTGCCGGCGGCGGTACTGCTTGGCGTGCCGATGTACAGCAACGCGGCCGGGATTATTCCGATTGTCGAGGCGCTTATCGGCAAGGGTGCGGCGCTGGGCACGGTACTCGCCTTCATGATGGCGGTCATCGCACTGTCGGCACCGGAGATGATTATTCTCAGGAAAGTCCTCAAACCCCGTCTGATCGCCACCTTTGTCGGCGTCGTCGCAAGTGGCATCATGCTTGTCGGCTACGTGTTCAATGTCGTGATCTAGTACAAAAGAAGCATACCGCTTCGGCGTAAAACATAAAGCGGGTCATGACTGTGGTCCGTCAATATCGTCAACTACAGGAAAGGAACAAATCATGAAAAACGTCAAGGTTCTCGGCACCGCTTGTGCCAACTGCCGTAACACCGTGCAACTCATCGAAAGCGTTGCCAAAGAAAAAGGGGTCGAAATTGCCTTGGAGAAGGTCGAAGACATGCAAGCCATCATCGGCTACGGCGTGATGCGCACACCGGCTGTGGTGGTGGACGGCAAGGTCGTTCATTCGGGCGGTATCCCCGATCGCGCCGCCATCGCGGGATGGATCGCATAAGCGCTGACTTTCATTTAAACCCCAGAAGTCACATAGGAATCCAGCATGTCGGAGCAATCAAGCGGTCGCGGTCGGCGGGATTGCCTGGGAGGCGGTGCAACGCTTTCAAGCGCCCGCCGAAGTCAACGAATCGGTGATGATCTGGGTGGCACTGGTCGGTGTCGGGATCAATATCGGTACGGCGTTCCTGTTCATGAAAGGCAGTAAGGACGATTTGAACGTGCGCGGTGCTTACACCCACATGATGGCCGACGCCGCCGTTTCGGTCGGCGTCGTCGTTGCCGCACTGGGGATGCAATGGAGCGGTTGGTTGTGGCTGGATCCGGCCGTCAGCATCGCCATTGCCGTGGTGATCTTCATCGGCACTTGGGGTCTGTTCAAGGAGTCGGTGCGCTTGTCACTGCATGCCGTTCCCGACAATATCGAGATCGACAAGATCGCGGCTTTCCTGATCCAGCAGTCCGGCGTGCAAGCGATTCACGATTTGCATGTGTGGGCCATGAGCACTACAGAAACAGCGCTCACCGCGCACTTGCTGGTGACTGACGATGTTTCTAACGAAGGATTCTTGACGCACTTGGCAGAGGAACTGGCGCATCACTACAGAATCAATCACACCACGATCCAAATTGAGCGAGTCGGAGACAAAAAATCTTGCCTGCAGGCGGCTCTGGAAAGTACGTGTGGATTAACTGTCGAAAATAGCTAACGGCGCACATCAAGAATTACCAAAGCGTGCGCGTATCTGAGCGACAGCAAAGGCCGAATCGCTGCACGTAAGTTGTCGAGCTGGGCGAGTGCTGGACTCAATAAACGGTCATTCAGCCATTGCTACGGCGAATGACGGCAACGGGTCGTCGGACGCGTTCGTCAAACGGGAAAGCAGACGTTCGGATGCAGTGAGGGTGAAGGTCTGCTGACAGCTCTACTGCCGCCCGACAAGCGCCGTAGGCTGATCGGCGGCTTTGGTTTAGGTTTGTTTGATGCCTGCCATACACGTGATGAGGGTGCTGGGCGCGTGAGCGTCGGCGGACAGACGTTGAACAAGCCTCCAGGGACGAAACCGCGGGATGCTGCGAGGCTTTCAGGCGGCCCGAGTTGGAGGGGGTGGGCCGCCACCGCTGTTGGGGGGCAGCGCATGATCTCAAGATGCCGGCCGAACCCCTGCAACTCAAGCAACGGCTTGCAACAGGGTGTGTCGAGATGTACGCAACGCAAGGAGGGCGGCTGGCTTACAACTAACGACCATACGGAGTGTTTGGCGAATTTTTAGTCTTCCGCTTCTTCCAACTCCCGAGAAGGGCGGCGCTCAGTCCCAACAGGATTCCATCGACAAAGGGAAGCGCATCCGGGATCAAGAAATCCACAATGAACAGCACGGCGGTAATGGCGAACAGGGCCGGAAAGCGGAGCCGTGTCAGATAGGCAATTAGCGGGGCAATGATCAGCTTGAACATGCGGCAGCCTTAGAGCAGTTCATGTAACTACGACCGGAACCGTGGTTGGTCGCGAATCTACTAAAACAACCCAGCATGTTGAACCGACTGAAAATTATTGAAAACCTGCACTCGGCAATCGATGATAATCTTCCCGGAGAAATCAGATTGTGGCGACAACAGCACCCTGAAAATGATCGACTGGCCTGACAAATCCGATTCCCCGGCGTCGATGACACGCGCCGAGTTCCTGCGCTTTGCAGCCGGCGCAATTACCGCCTGCGCACTCGGCGGCGGCGCGCTGCGCTCGCATGCAGCGACACCGACGGCGATGCAGACGCGGCCAATTCCTTCCACCGGCGAACCACTACCGGTGATTGGCCTCGGCACCTATCAAGGATTCGATGTTGTCCCTGGTTCTGCAGCCTATGCCCAGCTTCACGATGTCCTACGAACCCTGTTTGCGGCCGGCGGTTCGGTGATCGACAGTTCCCCGATGTACGGACGCGCCGAAGCAAGCACCGGAGAATTACTTGTCGCTATGGGCAGTCGCTCCAAAGCTTTCGTCGCCACCAAGGTGTGGACCGGCGGCCGTGCCGATGGCCTGCGCCAGATCAATGAATCCCTGCGCCTGCTGCGCGCGGATCCGATTGACCTGATGCAGGTGCATAACCTTCTGGACTGGCGCACGCACCTGCAGACACTGCGCGAATTAAAAGCGGCGGGGCATATCCGTTACATCGGCATCACCCATTACAACGTCGGCGCCTATGACGAACTCGCCGCAGTCATGCGTGCTGAACACTTCGACTTCCTGCAAATCAATTATTCGCTCGACGAGCGTGAGGTCGAACGCCTGATCCTGCCACTCGCCGCCGAGCGCGGCATGGCCGTTCTGATCAACCGCCCCTTCGGCGGCGGCGGGCTGCTGCGCCGGCTGCGCGACCGCTCCCTGCCGAGCTGGTCGGCAGAGATTGGTGCCGCCAGTTGGGCCCAGCTATTGCTCAAGTTCGTGCTGAGTAACCCCGCGGTGACCTGCACCATCCCCGGCACCGGGCGCCCCGCGCACATGGCCGACAATGCCGGCGCCGGGCTCGGCCCGATTCCTGATAGCGGCTTCTGGCGTGGTCATTCGATCTTTGAGGCAGTGGGATGACGCAGGCCACCGCCCCGAGAGAGCGGCCACGCCGGCTTTGTTCGGATCAAGCCGGAAAAGGAGAAAATAATGACAAATTATCCGTCGATTTCGCGCCGCGACCTGCTCAAGGCCAGTCTCGCGCTTGCGGCAGCGGCGCTCGCGCCAGCCACGGCCCGGGCGCAAACGGAACTGCTAACCCGGGCGGTGCCGTCAACCGGTGTGCGCTTGCCGATCGTCGGCATCGGCACCAACCGCTTCCGCAGCGGTGACTCGGCGTGGACCGCGCGCCTACGCGATACTCTATCAACTTTTGTTCGTCTCGGCGGCAAAGTGGTCGATACTGCCCCCTCCTACGGCGATTCCGAACACGCCATTGGCGCCATCCTGAGCGAGACCGGTCTGCGCCAGCACATCTTCCTCGCCACCAAACTTGATCGCGAGGCTGGCGAAGATGGTCGCCAACGGCTCGAGGCTTCTTTTGCGGCGCTCGGCACCACGCGCCTTGATCTTGTCCAGTTGCACAACCTGCGGGGTGTCGCCACGCTGCTGCCCTTGCTGCGCGAGCAGAAGGCCGCCGGCCGCATCGGCCACATCGGCATCACCAGTTCGAGCGCCAGCCAGTACGCCGAGATGGAGGCCATCATGCGCCGCGAGTCGCTGGATTTCATCCAGGTCGACTACGCCGTCGGCAATCGCGGCGCCGAACAGCGCTTGTTGCCTCTGGCTGCCGAGCGCGGCATGGCGGTGCTAGTCAATCTTCCCTTCGGCCGTGGCGCGCAGTTTCGCGCGGTTGCCGGGCGGCCCCTCCCCGGCTGGGGGGCCGAGATCGATAGCGACTCCTGGGCACAGATTTTCTTGAAGTATGTGCTGGGAAATGCGGCGGTGACTTGCGCGATTCCCGGCAGCACGCAGGCCGCCCATGTCGAGGACAACCTCGGTGCGGCCCGCGGAAGGCTGCCGGACAGGATGATGCGGCAGACCATAGCGCGCTATTTCGACGCCATCGCGGACAGCTAAGGCGTGCTCGCCAGACTTTTCGCAAAAGTAGTTCCGGTACGCCCGGGCGAGACGGCGCCGACGCTGCTCGCCACAGCCTATGGCTTCTGCGTCCTATTCGCCTTCTATCTGCTGCGCCCGGTTCGCGACGAGATCGGTGCTGCGGATCGTGGGAGTCTGCAACTGCTATGGACCGCCGTGTTCATCGTCATGTTGCTGGCCGTGCCGCTGTATTCGCTCGCCGTCGCCAGGCTACACCGCGGGGTATTCGTTCCGCTCGTCAATCGGTTCTTCGCACTCAATCTGATCGCTTTTTACGCAGCGCTCGTTCTGTTGCCCGAGTCGGCGCGCGTGTGGATCGACCGTATCTTCTATGTTTGGCTGAGCGTCTTCGCGCTGTTCGTCGTCACCGTGTTCTGGGGGCTGGTGGTCGACCTGTTTCGGGACGACCAGGGCAAACGGCTCTTCGGTTTCATAACGGTTGGCTCATCGCTGGGCGGGATCGTCGGGTCGGCAAGCACAGCCGTTTTCGCACATCAGCTGCCCGTGTTTCTGCTCTTGCTTGTTGCGATCGTGCCGCTCGAAGTCGCCGCCCGACTCGCTCGCACCCTCGCACGCCGTGCCGATGATGCTTCAGGGACACTGAACCATGAGCCCGCAACGCCGGTCGGCGGTAGCGCCTGGAGCGGGATCGGCCCGGTATTTCGCTCGCCGGAACTGCGCAATATCGCACTGTGGATCGTGCTCATGACTTTTGCCTCGACGATCCTTTATTTTATCCAGTCGCACCTGGTTGGCGAGGCCATCAGCGATCGCGCGCTACGCCGGGCCTTTCTGGCACGCATCGATCTGGCGGTCAATGTCGTTACTATCCTTACCCAGATCTTACTCACCGCCCGCATCGTTGGACGCCTTGGAGTCGTTGCGACACTATCGGTATTGCCAGCCGTGGCGGCACTCGGCTTTGCTGCGCTGGGAGCGACGCCAATTTCGCTGGCCCTCACTGTATTGCTGATTGTTCGAGTGCTCTACGACAGCAGTCGCCATGCACTGGCCAAGCCTGCCCGCGAGGTGCTATTCACTCACCTCGATCGTGAACAACGCTACAAGTCCAAGGCCTTTATCGATGCCGCCGTGTACCGTGGCGGCGACTTGCTCAGCGGCTGGGTCTACGCCGGCCTTGCCGCATTGGGGTTGAGCGTCGGAGCGATTGCCCTGTTCGCTGCACCGGTGGCACTTTTCTGGGCATTGCTGGGCCGCAGGTTGAGTCGGGGGGGGGCGCGATGCCCCTCCGGAAAGATAATACGCTTGGCGTCCAAACAGGCCGGAACCGATTAATCTTTTGTGGCAGGGAGAATTCTTAATCCTAAAAACCTCATTCAACACAGAGAACATGGAGAAAAACACAGAGGACACAAAGGCTTACATGAAATTGATCAATCACCCGCAAGGTGAGCCTCGTTTTACCTCTGTGTGCTCTGTGGCTCTGTGAACTCCGTGTTGATAGCGGTTTCAACTGCTTTTTATAGGTTAATTGACCAGCCTCTCGACTAATCTGCCCCTTTTCTCCAGCGTCGAAATGGCGCGGTAGAGTGCCTCGTGCGTCAGCTGACCAATCGCTGAAAACGATTTCGGACGCGAGCGCTGTTTAGTGCCCTCGCGAGCGCTTGTTGTGGGGCTTGGCGACTACCGGTTCGGGCACTTCGGGCGGGTGGCGAATCACTGCCACAAGTTCGTCAGGCTCGTACCAGAACTCGCCATGGGGACCGCTGAGACGGCCGGTAATCAGCAAGATCAGACCATCCTCCATATTGATCTGGGTGATTGTTTCCCAAGTATCGGTTGGGTGTTTGCTGGTGCCGAGACCGTTGTAGATTAAATCGCCGAGCCGTACTTCGGCTGCGGCAACCTTAATTCTGGTTGTCATACCCGCTCCCTTCTTAACCGCCCGCCGATCACGCACGGACATTGGGCGATCATGCGCCTTTCCTGGTGTCTGCGCCACGTCATCATCACCGTGGGTATCCATAGGTACGGGCGATAGATGCTTACCTTGAGGTCATTTTTCCGGATGGACTTCCAATGATAATCTGGTTTGACATTTGCTGTAAGCTGCGTCCCGAGTGTATGAACGACAAGGATGAAATCGACTCATATGAAGTGCTGGCCCGGAAATACCGCCCGCGCCGGTTCGAAGACCTGATCGGCCAGGAAGCGATGGTGCGCACGCTCTCGAATGCGTTCGAGACGGGCCGGATCGCGCATGGCTTCATGCTGACCGGCGTGCGC
>JBBRDR010000029.1:0-24808 GCA_038203745.1 Burkholderiales bacterium
GAAATGGTCATGCCGGGCGACAACATCCAGATGACGGTCAAGCTGATCAACCCGATCGCCATGGAAGAAGGTCTGCGTTTCGCCATTCGTGAAGGCGGTCGTACCGTCGGCGCCGGTGTCGTCGCCAAGATCATCGAGTAATTATTAACTTCGGGATAGGGTTGTGACCCTATCCCATCGCTCTTTGGAAAAAATATGCAAAACCAGAAAATCCGTATCCGCCTGAAAGCCTTCGATTATCGTTTGATCGATCAGTCGGCACAGGAAATTGTTGAAACAGCTAAACGCACGGGTGCTGTTGTTCGTGGTCCGGTGCCGCTGCCAACCCGAATTCAGCGTTTTGACGTACTTCGTTCGCCGCACGTCAACAAGACTTCGCGTGATCAGTTTGAAATTCGTACCCATTTGCGCCTGATGGACATCATTGATCCGACTGATAAAACAGTTGATGCGCTGATGAAGCTTGATCTACCTGCAGGTGTGGACGTCGAAATTAAGTTGCAGTAAGTATGTTTTTGCGGCTATAATCGCCGCCTTTCGTCGGGTGACGTTACGTTTTACGTTCCGTTACCCATTTTGACTTGTAGCAGTCGTACTACTGGTTGGCCAATCGTAGCTAACTAGAGGAGAAAAACCATGAGTCTAGGCCTTGTTGGGCGCAAGGTCGGCATGACGCGCATTTTTACCGATGACGGTGTATCCGTTCCGGTAACTGTGCTCGATGTGTCGAACAATCGCGTCGCCCAGATCAAAACGCCTGAAAGCGACGGCTATGCCGCCGTTCAGGTGGCATTCGGCAAGCGTCGGCCCTCACGTGTCAATAAGTCCTTGGCGGGTCATCTCGCTAAGGCTGGCGTCGAGGCAGGCAATCTGCTCAAGGAGTTCCCGGTAACTGCCGAGGATCTTGCAGCCCTTAAACCGGGTGACCATATAAGCGTCTCGATTTTTGCCGTCGGGCAAAAGGTTGACGTAACGGGTCAGACCATCGGTAAAGGTTTCGCAGGTGCTATCAAGCGCCACCATTTCAAATCGCAGCGCGCCTCGCACGGCAACTCGGTTTCACACAACGCACCGGGATCCATTGGTATGAACCAGGATCCGGGCCGAGTATTTCCCGGCAAGCGAATGTCTGGTCATCTGGGCGACGTCAAGCGTACCCAACAGAACCTTGAGGTCATTCGTGTGGATGTTGAGCGTCAGTTGTTGCTGGTCAAGGGTGCGGTTCCCGGCTCCAAGGGGTCGGATCTGATCGTGCATCCTGCAGTTAAGGCGGGGGCATAATGGAACTTAAGCTTATTAACGAACAAGGCCAGGAAGCTAGCCGTTTGCAGGCTTCCGATGTGCTGTTCGGCCGTGAATATAACGAATCCCTGATTCATCAGGTGGTCGTTGCTTATCAGGCCAACGCACGCAGTGGCAATCGCGCCCAGAAGGATCGTGAGCAGGTCAAGCACACGACAGCGAAGCCGTTCCGCCAAAAAGGTACGGGCCGAGCCCGTGCCGGTATGTCCTCTTCCCCGCTGTGGCGTGGCGGCGGTCGGATTTTCCCGAATTCGCCGGATGAGAACTTCAGCCAGAAACTGAATAAGAAAATGTACCGCGCTGGTATGGCATCGATTCTTTCGCAGCTGGTGCGTGAAGATCGGTTGGCTATTGTTGACAGCGTTGCTGTTGATGCGCCGAAGACCAAGCTTTTTGCGCAGAAGATAAAGGGCATGGGCTACGACTCGGTGCTGGTTATCATTGACAGCCTTGATGAGAATGTCTTCTTGGCTTCGCGCAATCTGCCCAACGTGCTGGTGCTTGAAGTCAATGAAGCTGATCCGGTGTCGCTGATTCGCTTCCCGAAGGTGTTGATGACCAAGAGCGCCCTCGCCAAGTTTGAGGAGATCCTGGGATGAACCAACAACGTTTGATGCAAGTTTTGCTTGCGCCGCAGATTTCCGAAAAAGCGACCTACGTAGCCGACAAGCACGAGCAGGTTGTGTTTCGTGTTGCATCTGATGCGACCAAGCCTGAAGTGAAAGCAGCGGTCGAGTTGCTTTTCAAGGTTTCTGTTGAGTCGGTACAGATTGCCGTTGTCAAAGGTAAGAAGAAAAAATTTGGCCGCTTCATGGGTAGCCGCAAGAGCTGGAAAAAGGCATACGTTTGCCTGAAGGCCGGTCAGGAAATTAATTTCGTCGATGGGGGGGCTGCTTAATGGCACTCGTCAAAGTTAAACCGACGTCACCTGGTCGTCGTGCCGTTGTTAAGGTGGTCAATTCGAACCTGCACAAGGGTAAGCCTTTTGCTGCGCTGGTTGAGTCGCAATCAAAGCATGCTGGTCGTAACAACAATGGCCACATCACGACTCGCCATCAAGGCGGCGGACATAAGCAGCACTATCGCTTGGTTGATTTCAAGCGCACCAAGGACGGTATTCCGGCCAAGGTTGAGCGTCTTGAGTATGACCCGAACCGCACGGCAAACATTGCTTTGCTGCTTTACGCCGATGGTGAGCGCAGTTACGTTATTGCCACTAAGGGTATGGTTGTGGGCCAGCAGATTGTTAGTGGTGCTGAAGCTCCGATCAAGTCGGGTAATGCGTTACCTATTCGTAACATTCCGGTCGGTACGACCATTCACTGCATTGAGATGATTCCTGGCAAGGGAGCCCAATTGGCCCGGTCAGCAGGGACCTCAGCACAGTTGTTGGCACGTGAAGGTGTTTATGCTCAAGTACGTTTGCGCTCTGGTGAAATTCGCCGAGTCCACGTCGAGTGCCGTGCCACGATCGGTGAAGTAGGCAATGAGGAACACAGTCTGCGTTCGATCGGTAAGGCTGGCGCAAATCGCTGGCGCGGAATTCGTCCGACCGTTCGCGGTGTGGTGATGAATCCGTGCGATCACCCACACGGTGGTGGTGAAGGGAAAACTGCGGCAGGTATGCACCCGGTTAGTCCGTGGGGTACCAAGACCAAGGGTTACCGTACTCGCAGAAACAAGCGCACGACTTCGATGATCGTGCAGCGCCGTCACAAACGCTAAGGGGTAAAGAATTATGGGACGTTCCGTAAAAAAGGGCCCGTTTGTCGATGCCCATCTGATAAAGAAAATCGGCGCTGTGCGTGCGACGAGCGATAAACGACCGATTAAAACCTGGTCGCGCCGTTCAACGGTCTTGCCTGACTTCGTTGGTCTGACCATTGCCGTGCATAATGGTAAGCAACACATCCCGGTGTATGTCACCGAAAACATGGTCGGGCATAAGCTCGGTGAGTTTTCGCTGACCCGCACCTTTAAGGGTCACACCGCCGGCAAAAAGGCGAAGAAGTAAAGGAATGGATATGGAAACTCGTGCTATTTTGCGCGGCGTTCGGCTGTCGGACCAAAAGGGTCGACTGGTGGCCGACCAGATCCGCGGTTTACCCGTTGATAAGGCGCTCAGCATCTTGACGTTCAGCCCTAAAAAAGGTGCTGAAATCATCAAGAAGGTGCTTGAATCGGCGATTGCCAATGCCGAACATAACGATGGCGCTGATATTGACGAACTCAAGGTGAAAACTATCTTCGTCGAAAAAGGCATGGTGCTCAAGCGCTTTACCGCGCGGGCTAAGGGACGTGGCAATCGGATCGTCAAGCCGACTTGCCATATTTTCCTGACCGTCGGAAACTGAGGAATAACAATGGGACAGAAGATTCATCCGACTGGTTTTCGCCTTGCTGTTACTCGTGACTGGTCTTCGCGTTGGTACGCCAACAGCAAGAACTTCGCAGGTATGCTTAATGAAGACGTCAAAGTTCGTGAGTACCTTAAGGCCAAGCTGAAGCACGCTTCAGTGGGCCGTGTTCTGATCGAACGTCCGGCCAAGAATGCACGTGTGACCGTGTTCTCGGCACGCCCTGGTGTCGTTATCGGCAAAAAAGGTGAAGACATTGATCACCTGCGCGTTGCTCTGCAAAAAATAATGGGCGTGCCGGTGCATGTCAGTATCGAAGAAATCCGCAAGCCGGAGCTTGATGCGCAATTGATTGCAGACTCGATTACCCAGCAGCTTGAAAAACGCATCATGTTCCGTCGCGCCATGAAACGCGCGATGCAAAATGCCATGCGTTTGGGTGCTCAAGGGATAAAGATCATGAGTTCGGGCCGTCTGAACGGCGCTGAAATTGCTCGTCGTGAATGGTATCGTGAAGGTCGCGTGCCTTTGCATACCTTACGCGCGGATATCGATTACGCAACATCGGAAGCCTTGACGACTTATGGCCTTATCGGCGTCAAAGTGTGGGTGTTCAAGGGCGAAATCCTTAATCGTAACGATCAGTCGGCAGCAACGCTTGAAGCGCCTGCTACTGATGAGCATGCACGTAAGCCACGTCGCGCCCCTAGACCTGCCGATGCAGTTGAAGGCGAAGTTAAGCCTAAAAGCCGTACGGTAAAGACCAAGGCCGATGCTCAGCCAGAAGCAGTTAATACCGAAGCGGCTGCTCCTGAAGTTAAGGCGCCGGCAAAACGAGTAAGAAAGGCAGGAACACCTGATGCTGCAGCCAGCTAGAAGAAAGTACCGCAAAGAGCAGAAGGGCCGTAATACAGGCCTAGCCACACGTGGCGCCAAGGTTAGTTTTGGCGAGTACGGGCTCAAGGCCATCGGTCGCGGCCGTCTTACGGCGCGTCAGATTGAAGCGGCACGTCGTGCTATGACACGTCACATCAAGCGCGGAGGACGGATCTGGATTCGGATTTTCCCAGATAAACCGATTTCCAAGAAGCCGGCTGAAGTACGTATGGGTAATGGTAAGGGTAATCCCGAATACTATGTGGCTGAGATTCAGCCGGGCAAAGTGCTGTACGAGATGGATGGTGTGGATGAAGTGTTGGCTCGTGAAGCCTTCGCTCTTGCCGCAGCCAAGCTTCCGATCGCGACAGCATTCGTTACACGAATGGTAGGTTGATCATGAAAGCCAGTGAGCTCAGAGCAAAAAGCGTTGATGAGTTGAATAAAGAATTGATGGATCTGCTGAAGGCGCAATTCGGCCTGCGTATGCAGATTGCGACTCAGCAATTAAGTAATAACAGCCAGATCGGCAAGGTTCGTCGCGACATAGCGCGCGTTCGCACCCTACTTTGTGAAAAGGCGGTAAAGCAATGAGCGAAACGACAAGTAAGCGTACGCTGATCGGCCGTGTCGTGAGTGACAAGATGGAAAAGACTGTTACCGTCCTCATCGAACGCCGTGTCAAGCACCCCATGTACGAAAAAATCATTGTCCGTTCGAGCAAGTACCATGCACATAACGACAACAATGAAGCCAAGACGGGTGACCTGGTTGAAATACAGGAATGCCGGCCATTGGCCAAAACAAAAGCTTGGGTCGTTACCAAGTTAATCGAGAAGGCAGTTGCAATATAAAGCTTGCCTTTTATAGAAAAGAGACTATAATTCTCTTTTTTTCGCGCCCGGTCATTCTTCTGGCCGGGTGATTCTCCCGTACGGGTTCCAAGACTGACCGCAAAAGCGGGCCAAGTTGGAGAGTTAGATGATTCAGATGCAGACGGTTCTGGACGTAGCCGATAATACTGGCGCACGTTCAGTGATGTGTATCAAGGTGCTGGGCGGCTCTAAGCGTCGTTATGCCAGTGTTGGCGATATCATCAAAGTGAGTATCAAGGATGCTGCGCCACGCGCTCGCGTCAAGAAAGGCGATGTCTATAGCGCAGTCGTTGTTCGCACTGCCAAAGGTGTTCGTCGTTCAGACGGCTCGCTGGTTAAGTTCGACAACAACGCAGCGGTTCTCCTTAATAACAAGTTGGAGCCAATTGGCACCCGTATCTTTGGGCCGGTGACGCGTGAATTGCGCGGCGAACGGTTTATGAAGATCGTGTCACTGGCGCCAGAAGTTCTCTAAGGGGCGGGCATGGATAAGATTCGTAAAGGCGACGAAATTGTCGTTATTGCTGGTAAGGACAAGGGTAAGCGCGGGACAGTCAGTGTTCGTGTTAATGCCGAGCATGTCGTGATTGAAGGCGTAAATCGCGTCAAAAAACACGTCAAACCGAACCCAGTTAAGGGCGTGGCAGGTGGTGTAATCGACAAGGATATGCCTCTCCACGTTTCAAATGTTTCGCTCTACAACCCGGTGACCAAAAAGGCAGACCGAGTCGGCTTCAAGCAACTTGAAGACGGTTCAAAGGTTCGTGTCTTCAAGTCAAACGGCGAAGTGGTTGGGGCGTAAGGAGCGATCATGGCGCGTTTGCTAGATTTTTATAAAAACACAGTAATGCAGGAGCTGACCTCTAAATTTGACTATAAGTCAAGAATGGAAGTTCCGCGCATTACTAAAATTACACTTAACATGGGTGTGGGCGAAGCGGTAGCTGACAAAAAAGTGCTTGAGCATGCTGTTGGCGACATGGCCAAGATTGCCGGCCAGAAACCGGTGGTTACGATATCGCGTAAGTCGATTGCCGGCTTTAAGATTCGTGATGGTTATCCCATTGGATGCATGGTTACATTACGCGGCCCGCGTATGTTTGAGTTTCTTGATCGCCTGGTAACGATTGCGCTCCCGCGTGTTCGTGACTTTCGCGGTATTTCTGGTAAAGGATTTGACGGCCGTGGTAATTACAACATGGGTGTTAAAGAGCAGATTATTTTCCCAGAAATTGAGTACGACAAAATCGATGCGTTGCGTGGCATGAACATTAGCGTTACCACCACCGCCAAGACAGATGAAGAAGCCCGTGCTTTACTGGGTGCCTTCAAATTCCCGTTCAAGAACTGAGGCGAAAATGGCGAAACTTGCACTGATTAACCGCAATGAAAAGCGGCGCAAGACGGTCGAAAAATACGCCGGAAAACGTGCTGAATTAGAAGCCGTGTTTAATGATTTAACCCGGTCTGAAGAAGAACGTTTTGAGGCGCGACTGAAATTTCAAGCGCTACCGCGTAATTCTAGTCCGGTTCGTCTGCGTAACCGCTGCAAGCTGACAGGTCGTCCGCGTGGCGTTTATCGCAAGTTCGGTTTGGGTCGAAGCAAATTACGTGATTTCGTGATGCGCGGCGAAGTTCCCGGTATGACCAAGGCCAGCTGGTAAGCAGGAGAGAACGATATGAGTATGAGCGATCCGATCAGCGATATGCTGACACGCATCCGCAATGCCCAGATGGCAAGTAAGGCGTCCGTCGCCATGCCGTCTTCGAAAGTTAAAGTAGCTATTGCTAAAGTGCTGAAGGATGAGGGTTATGTTGAGGATTTTGCCGTTCGTGAAAACGATGGCAAGCCTACCCTTGAAATTGGGCTTAAGTATTACGCCGGCCGTCCAGTTATTGAGCGCATTGATCGCGTCTCGAAGCCTGGCCTCCGTGTTTACAAAGGCGCTGATGACATTCCGCGCGTTATGAATGGCCTTGGTGTGGCAATAGTATCCACGCCCAAGGGTGTAATGACCGACCGCAAAGCCCGCGCCAGTAATACTGGTGGCGAAGTGCTGTGCATTGTCGCGTAAGGGGAAACGATGTCCCGCGTTGCTAAAAATCCAATTGTGCTGCCAGAGGGTGTTGAAGTATCTCTGAGTGCAGACGTAATCTCTGTTAAAGGGCCGCTGGGTGCGATGAAGTTTGACGCCAACCCTGCAGTCAAAGTCGAGAAAGAAGGCGGCAGTCTGTTGTGTAAGGCTGTTGAAGGCGTGGCTAATTCAGGTGCGCTATCCGGTACGGTGCGTGCGATTGTTGCCAATATGGTGACAGGTGTCAGTAAGGGATTCGAGCGTAAGCTTAACCTCGTTGGCGTGGGCTACCGCGCTCAGGCTCAAGGCGATACTCTCAACCTGACGCTTGGTTTTTCGCATCCGGTGTCACATAAGATGCCGGCTGGTGTCAAATGCGAAACACCGACCCAGACCGAGATCGTGATCAAGGGTGTGGACAAGCAACAAGTCGGTCAGGTTGCGGCTGAAATCCGCGCCTATCGTAAGCCGGAGCCTTATAAAGGCAAGGGTGTGCGTTATTCCGACGAAGTTATTGTCCTCAAGGAAACGAAGAAGAAGTAAGGGTGCATAAATGATTGACAAGAACCAGGCGCGGTTGCGCAGAGCCCGTAAAACCCGGCTCAAGATTGCCGAACTGAAGATAGTGCGCTTGTCGGTGCATCGCACTAATGGTCACATCTATGCCCAGGTGTTTTCGTCCTGTGGTTCTAAGGTGCTGGCAGCGGCTTCGTCATTGGAGCCAAGTGTGCGTAAAGATCTGACTAATGGCGGAAACGTCGGCGCAGCGGCGGTGATCGGCAAATTAATAGCCGAACGCGCTAAAAAGGCCGGAATTGAGCAAGTCGCGTTTGATCGTGGCGGCTTCCAGTATCACGGGCGCGTAAAAGCGCTGGCTGAAGCCGCGCGTGAAGCCGGCCTCAAGTTCTGATCGGCCCGGACAAGGAATCGGAGTAAGCAATGGCAAAACCTCAAGGTAGAAAACCTCAGCAAGCCGAAAAGCCTGATGATGGTATGCGCGAGAAGATGATCTCGATCAACCGTGTCACTAAGGTTGTGAAAGGTGGTCGTATTCTCGGTTTCGCAGCACTTACAGTTGTTGGCGATGGTGATGGTCGTGTCGGTATGGGCAAGGGCAAGTCTCGCGAAGTGCCGGTTGCCGTACAAAAGGCAATGGAAGAAGCGCGTCGCAGACTGACCAAAATCAATCTCAAGAATGGCACCGTGCACCATACTGTTATCGGTCGTCATGGGGCTTCAACGGTCATGATCCAACCGGCACCCGAAGGTACTGGTGTTATTGCTGGTGGTGCTATGCGAGCTGTTTTCGATGTTATGGGTGTTACCAACATCGTTTGCAAATCGCATGGCTCAAATAATCCATACAACATCGTTCGTGCCACCATCAATGGTCTATTGAAGGTGAATACGCCGTCAATTATTGCCGCCAAGCGTGGCAAGTCGGTTGAAGAGATTCTGGGGTAAGCCATGGCTGACAATAAAGTAAAAGTCACGCTCGTCAAAAGTCTGATCGGTACCAAACAGTCGCATCGCGCTACTGTGCGTGGTCTCGGTTTGCGTCGTTTGAACAGTAGCTCCGAGTTGCAGGATACTCCTGCTGTTCGCGGAATGATCAACAAGGTTTCATACCTTCTGAAGTGTGAGGGCTAAGATGAAACTCAATACAATTCAACCGGCTGAAGGTTCTACTCACGCCAAGCGTCGCGTAGGTCGTGGTATCGGCTCGGGTCTGGGTAAGACGTGTGGCCGTGGTCACAAGGGTCAGAAATCGCGTGCTGGCGGCTTTCATAAAGTCGGCTTTGAAGGCGGTCAGATGCCGCTGCAGCGTCGTTTGCCTAAGCGAGGCTTTGTCTCGCTGACCAACAAACGTAACGTTGAAGTTCGTCTTTCAGAAATCAATGATTTGCCGGTCGACGAAATCGATTTGCTTACTTTGATTCAGGCCAATTTGGTCTCACAGCATGCGTTGTCGGCAAAAGTTGTCCTTTCGGGTGAAATTACACGTAAGGTTACTCTTAAGGGCGTTGGTGCCACTAAAGGTGCCAAGGCAGCGATTGAAGCCGCAGGCGGCAGCGTTGCAGAATAATAATTCAAAGATGGTGACAGTTCTTGGCAACTAACCAAACTCAGGTCAGTAAAAGCGGCAAGTACGGCGATTTAAAGCGCCGGTTGTTTTTTTTGCTTGGTGCGCTGGTTGTATACCGTATAGGTGCGCATACTCCGGTGCCCGGTATTGATCCGCAGGTTCTGAGTGAGCTTTTTAATAAGCAAAGCGGTGGTATTTTGGGAATGTTTAACATGTTCTCAGGTGGTGCGCTTTCACGTTTTACGATTTTTGCTCTCGGAATCATGCCGTATATCTCGTCGTCAATCATCATGCAGTTGATGACGCACGCTAGCCCACAACTTGAGGCGCTCAAAAAAGAAGGTGAAGCTGGTCGACGGAAGATAACGCAGTACACGCGTTACGGTACGGTGGCTCTAGCCTTATTTCAGGGTATTGGTATTGCAATTGCAGTTGAAACACAACCAGGCTTGGTTCCTGAGCCCGGTATGATGTTCCGTTTTGTAACAGTAACTACGCTGCTGACTGGAACGATGTTTCTGATGTGGCTGGGCGAACAGATTACTGAACGAGGTTTGGGTAACGGTATATCGATTATTATATTTGCCGGTATTGCTGCAGGTTTGCCAAATGCTATTGGCGGGCTTCTTGAATTGGTTCGTACCGGTGCGATGCATCCTTTGTCGGCGATATTCATCACCGTCTTGGCTGCTTTGGTTACTGCTTTTGTTGTATTTGTTGAGCGCGGTCAGCGTAAGATTTTGGTTAATTACGCAAAACGTCAGGTTGGCAACAAGATTTATGGTGGTCAGAGTTCGCATTTGCCACTGAAGCTGAATATGTCGGGTGTAATTCCCCCAATTTTTGCGTCTTCGATAATTCTGTTTCCGGCTACGATTGCCGGCTGGTTTGGTACAAGTGATTCAATGCGCTGGCTGAAGGATATTGCTGGTGGTCTTTCGCCTGGTCAGCCGATATATGTAATGTTGTATGCAACGGCTATTATTTTCTTCTGTTTTTTCTACACAGCTTTGGTTTTCAATTCCAAAGAGACTGCAGATAATCTCAAGAAGAGTGGTGCCTTTGTGCCGGGAATTCGTCCAGGTGAGCAGACAGCTCGTTACATTGACAAGATTCTGATGCGCTTGACACTTGTTGGCGCGGGTTACATAACGATTGTTTGTTTATTGCCGGAGTTTTTGATTCTAAAGTGGAATGTGCCTTTCTATTTTGGGGGAACTTCGTTGCTAATTATTGTGGTGGTGACCATGGATTTTATGACGCAAGTTCAGGCGTATGCTATGTCGCACCAGTACGAAGGACTCTTGAAGAAAGCAAACTTCAAGGGTTCTGGATTTACGGCTAAATAGGATGGCAAAGGAAGATTTGATTGAAATGCAGGGTGAGGTTGTTGAGAACCTTCCTAATGCAACGTTCAGGGTTAAGCTTGAAAATGGTCATGTAGTTCTCGGCTTTATATCTGGGAAAATGCGGATGCACTATATACGCATACTTCCTGGTGACAAAGTGACGGTACAACTGACACCCTATGACCTTAGTCGTGCGCGCATCGTCTTCCGCGCTAAATAAGAATCTCTACGCAGTAGATGTAATTTGGCAAAAGGCTGGCTGCGCCTGATGTCATGAATTTAGGAGTTAATTATGAAAGTGCTGGCATCTGTTAAGCGCATCTGCCGCAACTGCAAGATTATTCGACGCCACGGCATTGTGCGTGTGATCTGTACGGATCCGCGTCACAAGCAGCGTCAGGGTTGATCGCTGGTGCTCATTTCATTGAGTCATCAGTCGGTTGAAGTTATAATTGTAAGTTTCGCTTATTTGGGGTGAATCGATGGCCCGCATCGCAGGGGTAAATATACCCAACCACCAGCATGCTGAAATCGCTTTAACAGCGATTTATGGTATTGGACGCAGTCGCGCACAAAAAATTTGTGATGCTGTCGCTGTAGCACGTTCGACAAAGATGAAAGACCTGACGGAGGCCGAAATGGATCGCTTGCGTGATCAAGTCGGCAAGTTTACCGTTGAGGGTGATCTGCGTCGTGAAGTTACGATGAGTATCAAGCGCCTGATGGATCTTGGTTGCTATCGTGGTCTTCGTCATCGCAAGGGTTTGCCTTGCCGTGGCCAGCGTACGCGTACCAATGCACGTACTCGCAAGGGTCCGCGCAAAGCTATCGCCGGCAAGAAATAAAAGGACCTGATCATGGCCAAGACCGCAACGAAAGTTCGCAAAAAAGTAAAGAAGAATGTAGCTGAAGGTATTGCTCACATTCACGCTTCTTTTAACAATACCATTATTACGATCACCGACCGTCAGGGCAATGCTCTGTCGTGGGCGACTTCGGGCGGGGCCGGCTTCAAAGGCTCACGCAAGAGTACCCCGTTTGCCGCACAGGTAGCTGCTGAAGCTGCCGGTAAGGTGGCTGTTGAGTGTGGCGTCAAGAACCTCGAAGTTCGCATCAAGGGCCCTGGCCCAGGTCGTGAGTCTTCGGTTCGCGCGTTGAATGCGCTCGGGATGAAAATCACGGCAATTACTGACGTGACTCCGATTCCGCACAACGGTTGCCGCCCATCCAAAAAGCGTCGGATTTAAGGAGAAAGACAAGTGGCTCGTAATCTCGATCCGAAGTGCCGTCAGTGTCGTCGTGAAGGCGAAAAGCTGTTTCTGAAGGGCGAAAAGTGTTTTACCGACAAATGTGCCATTGAGCGTCGCTCGTATGCACCTGGTCAGCATGGCCAGAAGTCTGGTCAGCGTCTGTCAGACTATGGTGTTCACCTGCGTGAAAAGCAAAAGATTCGTCGTATCTACGGCATTCTTGAAGGCCAGTTCCGCAAGGTCTATAAAGAAGCTGACCGTCGTAAAGGTGTTACAGGTGAAGTCCTCCTGCAACTTCTTGAGTCACGTCTGGATACAGTAGCTTACCGTATGGGCTTTGCAGCGTCGCGTTCGGAATCACGTCAAGTTGTTCGACACAATGCTGTGTTGGTTAATGGTCGGCGTGTAAATATTCCTTCATTCCAGGTTCGTCCAGGTGATGTTGTCGAAGTTGCGGAAAAGGCTAAGAGTCAGTTGCGCATTAAGGCGGCTCTGGCTGCTGCTGAATCACGTGGCTTCCCGGAGTGGGTTGAGGTTGATGCCAAGGCTGCTAAGGGTACCTACAAGGCTCGTCCGGAACGCAGCGAATTGTCATCGACGATCAACGAAAGCCTCGTGGTCGAGCTTTATTCGAAGTAATCGCGGCTCCGCTTGACTGAACGCAAAGGACAAGACATGCATAGCAGTGGACTATTAAAACCGCGCATTATTGATGTACAGAGTTTGTCACCGGTGCACGCCAAAGTGGTGATGGAACCCTTTGAGCGTGGCTACGGACACACTTTGGGCAATGCTCTGCGACGCATCCTGCTTTCCTCAATGCCGGGATATGCCGCCACTGAGGTGAGTATTGATGGTGTTCTCCATGAGTACTCGACGATTGATGGTGTACAGGAAGATGTTGTTGATATTCTTCTCAACCTCAAAGGTGTTGTGTTCAAGTTGCACAACCGTGAAGAGGTTGTGCTTCAGTTGAACAAGGAAGGTGAGGGCGTTGTTCGTGCCAGTGATATCGTTGTATCACACGATGTCGAGATCATCAATCCGGATCATGTGATTGCCCATCTCTCTGCTGGCGGTAAGCTGGCTATGGAGTTGAAGGTAGAAAAGGATTTTGGTTACGTTCCTGGCAACTTGCGTCAGATTGGCGATGGCAACAAGAGTATTGGTAAGCTGGTACTTGACGCATCATTCAGCCCGGTACGCCGTGTTAGCTATTCTGTCGAGAGTGCGCGCGTTGAACAGCGTACAGATCTTGACAAGCTGATCATGGAAATTGAAACCAACGGTGTTATTGAACCGGAAGAAGCGATCCGTACTGCAGCTCGCATTCTTATGGATCAACTGTCCGTGTTTGCTGATCTGGAAGGTACTTCGTTGCCTATCGAGCATCAGAAGGCAATTCAAGTTGATCCTCTGTTGCTGCGTCCCGTCGATGATCTGGAATTGACGGTTCGCTCGGCGAATTGCTTAAAAGCAGAAAACATTTATTACATCGGTGATCTGATTCAGCGTACCGAAAACGAGTTGCTTAAAACCCCGAATCTGGGCCGCAAGTCACTCAACGAAATCAAGGAAGTGCTGGCCGCCCGCGGCTTGACGCTGGGTATGAAACTCGAGAACTGGCCACCGGCCGGCCTTGATAAGTAAGCCGCCCGGACAAGAATAGGAAGGAATTGATATGCGTCACCGTTTAGGTCTCCGTAAGCTTAATCGAACCAGTTCGCACCGTTTGGCGATGCTTCGCAACATGACTGTCTCCCTGCTTCGCCATGAGACGATCAGAACGACATTGCCGAAAGCCAAGGAACTGCGTCGCGTGGTTGAGCCGATCATTACTCTGGGCAAGAAGCCGAGTCTCGCTAATCGACGTTTGGCATTTGATCGCCTGCGTGATCGTGAAATGGTAGTCAAACTGTTCGAAGAAATCGGACCTCGTTATGCCGTTCGTAATGGTGGTTACCTGCGCATCCTGAAGTGTGGTTTCCGCGATGGCGATAATGCTCCGATGGCTTTTGTCGAACTGCTGGATCAACCTGAAGTGGCCGAGGTAGTCGAATCATAAGCTGCATATGTATTTAATTAGCTATTTAAAAAAACCAGGTTTTTCCTGGTTTTTTTATGTCCGCTCCTCTGAAAGTGCTTCCTGTTTCTGAAGCGCCCACATTTGGGCGTAGCGAGCATTCAACGAGAGTAAGGTAAAGTGTGATCCTCGCTCAACAATGCGACCGCCATCCATAACCAGTATCTCATCAGCATTCATGATGGTTGATAGTCTGTGAGCGATCACTAGCGTTGTACGTCCTAGAGCCGCGTTATCAATGCTGGACTGTATGGCCTTCTCAGTTTTTGAATCCAAAGCCGATGTCGCTTCATCAAATATTAATAAAGGTGGGTTTTTAAGCAGGGCACGAGCGATAGCGACACGTTGTTTCTCGCCGCCAGAAAGCTTCAGGCCACGTTCGCCGACTCGAGTTTTATAGCCCTCCGGCAATAATTCTATAAAGGCGGTTAGCTGAGCGGCTTGAGCTGCTGCCAACACTTCTTCACGACTTGCGTCAGGCCGGCCATATTGGATGTTGTAGTAAATGCTGTCGTTAAATAATACCGTGTCCTGAGGGACGATGGCGATGGCAGAGCGCAGGCTGTTTTGTGTCAATTGCCGAAGGTCGTGCCCGTTAATGCTGATCTGACC
This sequence comes from Burkholderiales bacterium, assembly GCA_038203745.1. Classification (GTDB taxonomy): domain Bacteria; phylum Pseudomonadota; class Gammaproteobacteria; order Burkholderiales; family Rhodocyclaceae; genus Propionivibrio. The sequence goes on from JBBRDR010000029.1 coordinate 14,866, forward strand.
GTTATTAATGTCGTAAAACCGGTAAAGAAGACGCGCCAAAGTCGACTTTCCGGAACCGGATTCGCCAACGACAGCAACGGTATGACCGGCAGGAATTACAAAATCGACGTCAAACAGGATCTGACGGTTTGGTTCGTAACTAAAATCAACAGACGCAAAACGTACGTTCACAGAACGAGTGTTGAGTTCAACCGCACCCGGCGAATCGGTAATCTCGCGACTTACCGAAAGCAAGTCAAACATGCGCTCAATATCAGCCAGTGTTTGGCGAATCTCCCTGTAAACAACACCCAGAAAACTGAGCGGCATGTATAACTGGATCAGGAAGGCGTTAACCAGAACCAGATCACCAATAGACATTCTTCCGTCAACGACACCTGCCGCCGCCCGCCACATCATGGCCGTGACACCCAGTGCGATGATGATTTGCTGGCCGAGGTTCAACCAGGACAGAGATATCTGACTTTTGGTCGCTGCATCTTCCCAGCGCTCCATGTGCGCGTCGTAGCGTTGTGCTTCGTACCCTTCATTATTGAAATATTTGACCGTCTCATAGTTGAGTAGGCTGTCGATGGCTTGGGTATTGGCTGCCGAGTCAGATTCATTAAGGACACGCCTGAGCCCGATGCGCCAGTTACTCATTTTTATCGTAAACAGCACGTATGCCGTCAGTGAAACCAACGTTATGACGACAAAGCCCCCATCGTATTTGACAAACAGTATGCTCAAAACAAGGGTGATTTCGACCAGTGTGGGCAGAATCGAGTACAGGGTGTAGCTGATCAAGCTGGAAATGGAGCGGCTGCCGCGCTCAATGTCGCGCGAAACCCCGCCGGTCTGACGTTCAAGGTGAAAACGTAATGAGAGGGCGTGCAGATGCCGGAAAACTTCAAGAGCAATGCGGCGTACGGCATGCTGCGTTACACGGGCAAAAAGAATCTCACGCAACTCGGTGAACAGGGAGCTTGAGAAGCGCAGCGAGCCATACAGGATCAACAGCAAGATCGGCAAGGCAAGCGGAAATTGATCGTTGGTCAGGCCGTCAATCATTTCCTTGAAAACGATAGGCACAGACACATTGGCAAGTTTGGCGGCGATCAGGCATGAAATGGCCAGCAGAACGCGCCATTTATGTTGCAGGATATAAGGTGCCAGGCTGTGTAATGTACGCCAAGAATGCGACTTTTCCACTGAAGCGGGGCGGTAATCGGAGGAATTTCGGGACGAACGGCGCATGGTGGAGTGGTGTCGGTCAGAGTGTATTAAGTATGGCGGTTTGACGAACGCATAGATGGCATTAAACAAAAAAATCTTGCGTTCAAAGCTGGTTCAACTTATTATTTAAAACGAACGTTTGAATAATCCTGAATTTTTATTTAGGGTGCCGCTGATTAACTCCATAAGTAACTAGCAGGGCTATGCCGGACAATAAACTGAATTTGGATACACGGGAACGCATTCTTGATGTCGCTGAGCGCCAGTTCATGGCTCATGGCTACGAGGGGGCGTCGATGCGGATGATAACGCGGGAGGCCGAGGTAAATCTGGCCGCCGTTAATTATCACTTCGGTTCCAAAGAAGGGCTGTTGCGAGATGTTTTCAGGCGGCGCCTGACGTGGCTGAACACTGAACGCCTTTCAGTGCTTGATGTGCTGGAACAACAGGCTAATGGAGAGCCGCTAAAGCCATCACAGATACTTGAGGCGTTTTTCGGAACCCTACTACGTATCGGTGAGGATGACGCTCTGGGCGGGATGACCTTCCTGCGTTTGCTGGGCCGTACGCTGACCGATCCAGCGGAGTTTATTCGTACCTTCTTCGCCAAGGAGTATGCCGAGGTGCTGGAGCGTTACAAGTTGGCGTTATTCCGGGCATTGCCCGATGTTCCTAGGGCGGAGATTGTCTGGCGCCTTCATTTCATGCTCGGATCAATGTCTTACGCCGTTGCGGGGACTGATATTCTGCAAGTCATCACAGGTTTGGAAATTGGCGACATTTCGGGTCAGGATGATAACAACGTCAGTGAAGCCAAAAAACTGTCAGAGCGGCTTTTACCGTTTCTGCTGGGGGGCTTAAGAGCGCCACTGCCGCAATTCGCTGATTCAACGATTCAACAACAGGTATCACTTGCCAAGACGGCTCGCAACACGTTACAGGAGAAAGAATAATGATCCTACAGGCCATTTTGATTCTCATCGCACTAGCGTTTTCCGGTGCAGCTCTGGTTCTCGTCATTCCACCCTTACGCCGGGTGGTGCTGTCGCGGGCCATTTTTAAAACCTACAAGAGCATTCTTCCACAAATGTCAGAGACCGAGCGCGACGCGCTGGAGGCCGGTTCGGTCTGGTGGGAGGGGGAGTTGTTTCAAGGAAATCCGGATTGGCAAAAGCTGTTGGATTACCCGGTTCCAACGCTCACTGCCGAGGAACAGTCCTTTATGGACAACGAGGTAGAACAGGCGTGCGCTCTGGTCAATGACTGGGAAGTTACCACCGAATTGCATGATATGTCGCCGGAAGCCTGGAAGTACATCAAGGACAAGGGCTTCCTTGGCATGATTATTCCAAAGAAATATGGTGGGCTACAGTTCTCGGCTTACGCACACTCGCAAGTCGTGACCAAGCTATCGACTCGCTGTTCTGCCCAGTCGGTTTCGGTGATGGTGCCCAACTCACTCGGGCCGGCAGAGTTGCTCCTGCACTACGGAACGGACGAACAAAAAAACCACTATCTGCCGCGTCTGGCCAAAGGGCAGGAAATACCGGCTTTTGCCTTGACCAGTCCATGGGCAGGTTCGGATGCTGCTTCCATTCCGGACTACGGCGTGGTCTGCAAAGGTCAATGGCAGGGCAAGGAAGTGCTGGGCATGCGAGTCACCTGGGATAAGCGCTATATCACGCTAGGCCCGATCTGCACCATTCTCGGTTTGGCGTTCCGTTTGTATGACCCGGAAGGTTTGATTGGAGACAAGAAAGATATCGGTATTACCTGTGCGCTGGTGCCGCGTAATACCCCCGGAGCAGAACTCGGACGCCGTCACTTCCCGCTAAACGCCATGTTCATGAACGGACCGACGCGTGGCAAAGACGTCTTCATGCCGCTCGATTTCATCATCGGTGGTAAGACAATGGCGGGCAAAGGCTGGCGCATGTTGATGGAGTGTCTGGCGGCGGGCCGGTCAATTTCCTTGCCCTCGTCGAATGCTGGCATGGCCCAGATTACGGCACGTGCTGTTGGCGGCTATGCCCGAGTGCGCAGCCAGTTCAAAATGGCTGTGGGTCGTTTTGAAGGGGTTGAAGAACCACTCACCCGGATTGGCGCCTACACTTACATGATGGACGCCGTGCGCAAGCTGACCGCCGGGGCCGTTGATTTGGGGGAAAAACCCTCGGTAGCCTCCGCCATTGCCAAGTACCACGTTACTGAACTTGCACGTAAAGTTGTCAATGACGGCATGGATGTGATCGGCGGCAAGGGCATCTGCCTTGGGCCATCAAATTTCCTTGGACGCGCCTATCAGCAGATTCCGATTGGCATCACGGTCGAGGGCGCCAACATCCTGACGCGCAGCCTGATTCTCTTCGGGCAGGGCGCCATCCGCTGCCATCCCTATGTGCTCACGGAAATGCAGGCCGCACACAATCCGGATTCTGCGAAGGGTTTGATTGATTTCGACAGGGCGCTGTTCGGGCACATTGTCTTCACCATTCGGCACTGCTTCCGGGCCTTCTGGATCGGCATGACAGGTTCGCATTTTGTAGGGGTACCAGAAAATGTAGCGCCGGAAACCCGGCGTTATTATCAGCAAATCACGCGATTCTCGTCCGGCTTTGCCTTCCTTTCGGATATTTCCATGCTGGTTCTAGGTGGCGCTCTCAAGCGGCGCGAGAAACTGTCTGCCCGACTGGGTGATATTTTATCGATGATGTATCTGTGTTCGGCAACACTCAAGCGCTTCGAGTCCGAAGGGCGTCAGCCGGAGGATGCGCCGCTCATGCACTGGGCAATCTGGGATGCTATGTACAAGGCGCAGATGGCGTTTGATGGTGTCATAGCCAATTTCCCCAACAAGTTCATCGGCCGCTTCCTGTATCGCACCGTCTTCCCGTTGGGCCACCCCTATGATGTGCCGTCGGACGAGATTGGACATCAAGTAGCCAAGTTGTTAATCACGCCGTCGGCAGCACGTGATCGCCTGACGGCAGAAACCTATTTGCCGAAGGTCGAGACGGAGTCGGTAGGCGCCATTGAGCTCGCTCTTAAGGCAACGATAGATGCTGAGCCAATCGAATCCAAAATCCGCTCTGCAGAGAAAGAAGGTTTGTTCGAGGGGATCCCGGATGCCAATGTGCGTGACATCGCGCAGGTGGCCTTCTCCATGGGCGTGGTGAGCGCCGAGGAGTACGCGCTGCTCAAACGCCGCAATCATCTGCGCGATATCGTTATTCACGTTGACGATTTTCCGTTCGATTACGGCTTCTGCAAGCAGCAGCCGGTAGCACAAAAGGCTGCTGCCTAAGACCCGTTATCTCGATATATCAACAAGGGAGATGTCATGGCATTTCAGCCGATATACATTGTGGACGGTGCGCGAACGCCGTTTTTGAAAGCGCGTAACGGCCCCGGTCCGTTTTCGGCCAGCGATCTGGCGGTGCAGGCGGGGCGTGCGTTGTTGATGCGCCAGCCGTTTGCGCCAAGCGATCTGGACGAAGTGATTCTCGGCTGTGCCAGCCCCTCGCCGGATGAAGTGAACATTGGGCGTGTGGTCGCTTTGCGTATGGGCTGTGGCCACAAAGTGCCGGCGTGGACGGTAATGCGCAACTGCGCCAGCGGCATGCAGGCAATAGATTCGGCGATGGCCAATATTCAGTCCGGGCGCTCAGAACTGGTTCTGGCCGGCGGCACCGATGCGCTATCGCATGCGCCGTTGCTCTATAACAAGGCCATGGTGTTGTGGTTTGCCGGGATGATGCAGGCAAAATCGCTCGGGCAAAAAATTGGCATGTTTGCCAAACTCAGCCCATCGGCTTTGCTTTCGCCGGTAATCGGCATCATGAAAGGTCTGACCGACCCCATGGTCGGTTTGCTGATGGGGCAGACAGCAGAAAACTTGGCATGGAAGTTCGGCATCACGCGCGAGCAGATGGATGAGTTTTCAGTGCGCAGTCATCAACGTGTGGTGGCGGGTCGCGAAGCCGGGCATTACGGAGAAGTCATCCCGCTGGTCGACGCCAAGGGCAATGTGTACTCCGAAGATGATGGCGTTCGCCTTGATGCCAGTATGGCCGGAATGGCCAAGCTCAAGCCCTTCTTTGACAAAAAATATGGTTGCGTGACACCCGCCAATAGCTCGCAGATTACCGATGGCGCGGCGTGGCTGATTCTGGCCTCGGAAGCCGCAGTTAAAAAATGGAATTTGCAGCCGATCGGGAAAATTTCAGACAGCCAGTGGGCCGGGCTTGATCCCGCACAAATGGGGCTGGGGCCGGTGCATGCTGCAACACCGATTCTGCAGCGCCACGGCTGGGGATTGAATGACATCGACGTGTGGGAAATTAACGAAGCGTTCGCTGCCCAGGTGTTGAGTTGTCTGGCCGCGTGGGCGTCGGATGATTATTGTAGAACAGAGCTTGGTCTGCCGTCGGCGTTAGGTCAATTGTCGGCGGAGCGGCTCAATGTCGATGGCGGTGCGGTGGCACTGGGTCATCCGGTGGGCGCTTCCGGCGCACGCATTGTGCTGCATGTGTTGCATGCGTTATGGGCACGTCAGGGCAAGCGTGGTATCGCCTCGATCTGCATTGGCGGCGGTCTGGGGGGCGCGATGCTGGTTGAGCCTGTGGGTGCCGTTGATACTGCCGCGGAGGCGAAATCATGAGTACAAATAATTACCAGCACTGGGCGCTTGAGGTTGATGCGGACGGGCTGATGTGGGCGTCGCTGGATAAGGTGGGGGAGTCAAACAATTCAGCTAACTCACTTTCCAGTGCGGTGATGGGCGAGTTGGCGCAGATTCTGGATCAGCTTGATGCGCAGCCACCCAAGGCGTTGATTATCCGCTCAGGAAAGGACGCCGGTTTTATTGCCGGTGCCGACATTCAGGAATTTAGCCAACTTGATACGCCGGAGAAAGGCAAAGAACTCGTCGAACGCGGATGGAATTTGTTCAACCGCCTGGCCGCAGTGCGTTACCCGACACTGGCGCTGGTTAGGGGGCATTGCTTGGGTGGTGGCCTTGAATTGGCGCTGGCATGCCGTTATCTACTGGTTGTCGACGAACCGGGCACCAAGCTCGGTTTGCCGGAAGTAATGCTGGGAATTTTCCCCGGCTGGGGTGGTATGTTGCGCCTGCCACAGCGCGTCGGCCCGCAAGCGGCGCTGGATATGATGCTTACCGGGAAAACCATTGATGCACAACGCGCCAAACGCATGGGGCTGGCTGATGATTGCGTGCCGCCGCGCGTAATGCAAAGTGCAGCGCGGCTGATGGCCATGTCAAACGCCCCACGCCGTTCGCCGTCATTGCTGGCGCGACTGCTCAACGGGCCGCTCAAAAGCGTGGTGGCCAAGGCGGCGCGCAAGCAGGTGGCACAGCGGGCGCGCCCCGAGCATTACCCTGCGCCTTACGCGATCATCGATATATGGGAAAAGCACAACGGGAATGCGTTGGCGGCACCGCAGCTAGTTGATGACATCGTGCGTTCGGCGACGGCGCGCAACCTGGTGCGGGTATTTTTCCTGCAGGAACGCTTGAAAGGTTTTGGCAAGGAGGGCGACTTCAAAGCCAGGCATGTGCATGTAGTCGGCGCCGGGGTCATGGGCGGCGATATTGCTGCATGGTGTGCTCTGCGCGGGCTGACGGTGACGTTGCAAGATCAGGGTATGGAACGCATCACGCCGGCGCTCAAACGGGCCTATGTGAGCTACGCCAAGCGCATTCGTGACAAGTTAAAACTGCGTGATGTGATGGATCGGCTGATTCCTGATCCCGAAGGGCATGGTGCGCGGCGCGCCGATGTGGTGATCGAGGCAATTTTTGAAAATATCGACGCCAAACATGCGCTGCTTAAGACGCTAGAAAGTGTGATGAAGCCTGATGCCGTGCTGGCGACCAATACTTCAAGCTTGAAGCTCGAAGATATTCGGACTGCCTTGGTCAATCCGGCCCGTTTGGTTGGCATCCATTTTTTCAACCCCGTCGCAAAAATGCCTCTGGTGGAAGTGGTGTCTGCCGAAGGCGGCGACCCCGAAATGGCCAAGCGGGCCGCGGCTTTTGTCAAGCAAATTGACCGCTTGCCGCTTCCGGTGAAGAGCGCGTCGGGCTTTCTGGTCAATGCCGTGCTTGGCCCGTACATGCTTGAAGCGATGCGCGCTGTTGATGAAGGTATTGCGCCGGAAACGGTCGATGAAGCGATGCTGGCTTTTGGTATGCCGATGGGGCCCATCGAGCTGGTCGATATGGTCGGGCTGGATGTGGCCATGGCCGCCGGGAAAAGCCTGGCCAATACTCAGGACGGCGCGTCGGCCGAGCCGCCGAGGTGTCTTGCCGAACGTTTTGCTGCCGGGAATTTGGGCAAAAAAACGGGCAAGGGTTTTTACGATCACCGTACGGGCAAGCCGCTCAAAGCGCCTGCTGGTGTTGTGCCGGAGGGTCTTGCCGAGCGCTTGATTAAGCCGTTGCTGGCACGTGCGCAACAGTTGGTCGACGAAGGCGTCGTGGCTGATGCTGATCTGGCGGACGCCGGCGTTATTTTTGGCACCGGCTTTGCGCCCTTCACAGGCGGGCCACTCACTTACCTGAAAAGCCAGCGAGCCTGAACAATGACCGATCACATTGCACAACTGCCGAATGGGCAACCCGCACTGCGCGTCATGCCAATGCCGGCAGACGCCAACCAGTACGGTGACATCTTTGGCGGCTGGATTATGTCGCAGGTGGATATTGCCGGCGCTACGGTGGCCATGCGCTGCGCTCGTGGCAGGGTAGCCACGGTGGCCGTCAATTCCTTTGTTTTCAAGCAGCCCGTGTCGGTGGGCGATGTGGTCAGCTTCTTTGCCGAGGTGGTTGAAACCGGCCGAACCTCGGTCAAGGTTAATGTCGAGGTTTACGCCGAACGCAACCCGGCGCAGCCGATTACCGTCAAGGTGACTGAGGCGACACTGACCTATGTTGCAATAAACCAACAAGGAGGCAAGCGCGAACTGCCAACTATCGAACAATAAAGGTGTTTTTGTTGCGGCCGCTTTAGAATCACTTCAGAAACCGTATCAGTAGCGTGTGGTTTCGCACACGTTACAACAATAAAAAATTCCAAAGGAGGTTGTATGACTCAAAACATTTCAATGCGGCTGATTCCGGCTCTGATGCTCGTCGCTTTCTCCGGCGCGGCTAGTGCGTCGGGTTTTCAGTTGCTAGAGCAGAATGCCAGTGGTATTGGTAATGCGTATGCTGGTTCAGCAGCCGTGGCAGATAATGCCAGTACGATCTTCTTCAACCCGGCCGGTATGACGCAACTGCAGGCACGCGAGATTTCGGCCGGTGTGGCGGCGGTTGATCCGAGCTTTAGTTTTACCAACAAGGGATCGAAGGTTGGCACTCCGGCTTCCGGGTATAACACGGGTGGTTTGATGGGTGCAGGCGACGGCGGTAATGCCGGTGGCTGGGCGTTCATACCTAACGGCTATTTGTCGTGGGCGTTGAACAAGGATCTTTATATTGGTGTAGGCGTGGGTGCGCCTTTCGGCCTGAAGACTGAGTACGATAATCCGTGGGTTGGCGCGGCACAAGCCACCATGTTTGAAGTCAAGACCTACAATGTCAATCCGTCGATTGCCTATCGTGTGAACGAGACGGTTTCCCTTGGCTTTGGACTTAACTGGCAGCGCTTAGAAGCAACGTACAAACGTCAAGCCGCAACTGGCCCGGTGTCCGCAACGGTTAATCAGACAACTCCTGTAAAACTGACCTTGGATGATGATGCATGGGGTTGGAATGTGGGCGCGTTGTTTAATGTGTCGCCTTCGACCAAGGTTGGTGTTTCGTATCGTTCAGCAATCCAATTCCATACCACCGGTGATCTCGATGTAAACGGTGCAAAGGCTAACAATGCGAAGGCCAATATCAAATTGCCCGATACGGCAATCCTTAGCGTAACGCAGAAATTGTCGGATAAGTGGGAGATGCTAGGCGACGTTTCCTGGACGGGGTGGAGTTCAATACCTAAAGTCGACATCATGAATGCGACCACAGGGTCTGCAACGCCATCGCAGACGCTGGATACTGAATTTAAAGATACATGGCGCGTTGCCTTGGGTGGTAACTACAAGTACAACGAGGCGTGGAAGTTGAAGTTTGGCGTTGCGTATGATGAGACGCCTGTGCCCGACAAGGAGCACAGGCTGGTGTCCCTGCCGGATAATAACCGTGTGTGGTTCTCCTTCGGTACGCAGTGGACGCCGGATAAGGCAAGCAAGCTGGATCTGGGCGTGAGCTACATATATGTGCAGGACAGCAACGTCAATAACAACCAGAGTGCAAAAGGTCGTGGCACGGTCACAGGTGAGTACAACAACAGCAGTATCTGGTTGCTTGGCGGCCAGTACTCGATGGCTTTTTGATTCAGGCTTTCTTGCTTCTCAAAAACGCCCCGATTCGGGGCGTTTTTTATTGTGCGTTCTCCTTGACCTATGCATGGAAGCATCTATAATTCAAACGTTCGTTTAATTTATGTGGCGGGGATCTTTTCGCTAGCTTTCCGGGTGCAGCCAACGCCTTCAAGGAGGACATCGTGAGCAACTTTATCGTACGCAAAGCCGCCGTACTTGGGGCGGGAGTGATGGGCGCGCAGATTGCCGCGCATCTCGCCAATGCTGAGGTGCCGGTCGTTCTGTTTGATCTGGCGGCCAAAGAAGGTGATCCCAACGGGATCGTCAAAAAAGCGCTGGA
>JBBRDR010000030.1:0-23943 GCA_038203745.1 Burkholderiales bacterium
GGAGTCGAGCGGTCGGGCGCATGCCACGGCGTCAAAAGCGGGCAGGTAAAAATCGGGGAGCGACTCAAATACGGACGAAACGGACGCGTGTGGAAGCATGACGGGCAACGCTCTGAAGAATAATTACTGTAATTATATACAGTAAAACAAGAGAGCGTTGTGTTGTTGCGGCTGTTTTAACGCAAAGCCGTGCACAGCGCTGGAAAGAACGCCGAGGCGCCGGAACGGATCGATTCGTAGGCCAGACGGGTGAGCGGAGTCGTGTGCGGGTTGATTTCGATCACCGTGGCGCCAGCGTCGATGGCCGCCAGCGGAATCTGCGCGGCAGGCTGGACGACGGACGACGTGCCAACGGTGAACAACACATTGGCGCGTATTGCGGCGTCCAGCGCATGATCAAAACTGGGGTCGAGCATTTCGCCAAACCAGACAACGTCGGGGCGCAGGAGTGCTTCGCATTTCGGGCAGGTGTGAGCACTGAGCTTGCCGGGCAGCCACGGTATGGAAAAGCCGCAGCGAAGTTGGCAGCGCAAGCGGCGGGCGCTGCCGTGAATTTCAAGAACATTGGAACTGCCGGCATCCTGATGCAGGCCATCGATGTTTTGTGTGACAACGGTAATGCGGGTGTCGGGCAGCAGGGATTCCAGTTGCGCGATGGCGAGATGGCCGGGGTTGGGTCGGGCCGAATCAAAACGCTGGCGCATGGTTTCATGCCAGGCCCAGACCTTTTCCGGGTCTCGTTCAAAGCCTTCAATGCTGGCGACCTCCATCGGGTCAACGTCAACCCACAGCCCTGTTGCGCCGTCGCGAAAGGTTGGAATCCCGCTGTCTACCGAAAGGCCGGCGCCGGTAAAAATGACGATCTCGCGCGGCTGGCCGATGGTCTGCGCAATCTGGCTTGCGGCTTCTGGAATACTGCCGGAAAAATGGAGCATAGGTCAGTAGTTACAACAGGTCGGAAAAGTAGCGCTGCTTCATGCGTGCGCAGTAGGCCACAACGCTTGGCGTGGATTGCGCCTTGCTATTGAGCGGGTTGAGAAAGTCGGTGTCGGTCAGTTGGGCAAGAAAGCCATAAGCCGTTGCATCCAGTGAGCTTGGCGCATCCCCGAGCATGAAGTCATGGTCGTCGAGTTGAGTTTCGATGGCGCTCAGACTCTGTAAACCGAATCGGTAGATTTCGTCCGGTGTGTGGCGGCCCGTGCCTTGACTGTACAACTGCGTTCGAACGCCCTTGCGCAGATACGTTTCAAGCTTGAGGCAGAAGGGACTCAGGTTGCGTATCCCGAAAGCAGGGTGGAACTGGACGAGTTTAAGCATTCAGATGTTTCCTGTTGAACTCTACTGAATAAAGCGGGTGACCCTCATTGCGGCAACCATGAATGCCATTATGGCTGTTGTAATCCATCCGAGCCAGCGCAGGCGCCGGTAATGAGACCCGGACCAAGCTTGCGCAGCCCCCTGTTGAGACTGATTTTGTGGCTATCCTTAATCACCAACCGGCCTTTGTTCTCAGTGCGCCTGATCCCAGTTTGGGCCGACACCGACTTCGACGACCAGCGGCACGCGCAGCTTTGCTACCTGCGTCATCAGCGGCGGCAGTTCGAGGCGAACGCGAGCAAGTTCATCATCGGGGACTTCGAGCACCAGTTCGTCATGTACCTGCATGACGAGCATTGTTTTCAAGCCTTCACGATCCAGCCAGCCCTGCACGGCGATCATGGCGAGCTTGATGAGATCAGCGGCGGTGCCTTGCATCGGGGCGTTGATTGCCGCACGCTCGGCACCCTGTCGGCGGCCGGCTTGCGTGGCGCGAATCTCGGGCAGCCACAAACGGCGGCCAAAAACTGTTTCAACAAAACCATTCATTTTGGCAGTGTTGCGCGTGTCTTCCATGTAGCGGGCGACACCGGGGTAACGGGCAAAGTAACGGTCGATATAGGCCTGCGCTGCGCCGCGTTCGAGGTCGAGTTGCCGCGCGAGACCGAAGGCGCTCATGCCGTATATCAGGCCGAAGTTGATGACCTTGGCCACACGTCGCTGGTCGGAGCCGACTTCGAGCGGCGTGATGCCGAAGATTTCGGCCGCCGTGGCGCGGTGCACGTCTTCGCCTTGCGCAAAGGCTTCGAGCAGACGTGCATCTTCTGAAAGGTGCGCCATGATGCGCAGTTCGATTTGCGAGTAGTCGGCCGAAACAATGTGTCCGTCGGGTGGCGCGATGAAGGCCGCGCGAATGCGTCGCCCTTCGGCGGTGCGCACAGGGATATTCTGCAGATTGGGGTCGCTGGAGGCGAGGCGCCCGGTGACAGCGACGGCTTGCGCGTAGCTGGTATGCACGCGGCCGGTCTGCGCATTGACCATCTTCGGCAGTTTGTCGGTGTAGGTACTCTTGAGTTTCGAGAGCTGGCGCGACTCCAGCAACAATTTCGGCAGCGGATAGTCAAGCGCCAGTTCCGAGAGGACTTCTTCGTCGGTCGACGGCGTACCCGACGGCGTTTTTTTCTTCACCGGCAGGCCGAGTTTGGTGAACAGAATTTCGGCGAGCTGCTTGGGCGAATTGACGTTGAAGGGCTGGCCGGCGGCGGCGTGAATCTCCGCTTCAAGCTCCATCAGGCGCTTGCCGAGTTCGCCGCTTTGTTGGGCAAGCAAGGCGCTATCGATCAATACACCGTTACGTTCCATACGATAAAGAATTTCGCGCACGGGGATTTCGATGTCGGCGTAGACCCGCTTCAATCCTTGATCTGCGTCGATTTTCGGGTAGAGCACATCGTGCAGACGCAGGCACAGATCAGAATCTTCGGCACCGTATTCGGCGGCCTGATCGACGGCCACCTGATTGAAACCGATCTGGCTCGCACCCTTGCCGCACAGCGCCTCAAAGGAGATGGTCTGCAAGCCCAGGTGGCGCAGGGCGAGCTGGCCGAGGTCGTGCCCGCGCACACCGTCCTTGCCGGATTCGAGCACATAGGATTGCAGCAGGGTGTCATGGGCGACACCGGCGAGCTGGATGCCATGATTGGCAAAAATATGTTCGTCGTACTTGAGGTTCTGCCCGATCTTGAGCTGCTGCGCTGATTCCAGCCAGGGCTTGAGGCGCGCCAGTGCTTGAGCGCAGGGCAGTTGTTCCGGTGCGCCGGCGTAGTCATGGGCGAGCGGAAGGTAAGCCGCTTCGCCGACAGCAACAGCAAACGAGATGCCGACAATGCGTGCACCGAAGGGGTCAAGGCTGGTCGTTTCGGTGTCGAGTGCGGTGAGCGGTGCGGCCTCGATCTTTGCCAGCCAGCGCTCGAAGTTCGGCCAGTCGAGAATAGTGACGTAGTTGCTGCGATCCGGCGGAAAGAGTGAGTCGGGTGGTGCGCTGGCCGGGGCGGGCAAGGGAGCGGCGGGCATTACCGCAGGCGTGGCCGCCGCGTTTTGAGTTACTTCCCGCAACCACGATTTCATTTCGTAGCGGGTGAAGAGTTCGGCCATTTTTTCCCGGTCCGCAGCACGCGGCAAAAGCTCGGCGAACTGGAGCGGCAGTTCGAGATCGCAGCACACGGTAACGAGCTTGCGGCCGAGCGGCAGGAAGTCGAGCGCTTTGCGCAGATTTTCACCGACTACACCGCCGATGTCCGGTGCGGCGGCAACCACGCCGTCAAGCGAACCGTACTGCGCCAGCCACTTGACGGCGGTTTTTGGGCCGACCTTGGCTACACCCGGTACGTTGTCGACGGTGTCACCAATCAGTGCCAGATAATCGATGATGCGATCGGGGGCTACGCCAAACTTGGCCAACACGCCGGCTTCGTCGAGCGTTTCGTTGCTCATGGTGTTGACCAGCGTCACATGTGGGCCGACAAGTTGCGCCAGATCCTTGTCGCCGGTCGAGATCACCACATCCACGCCTTGCGCCGCCGCCTTGCGCGCCAGCGTTCCGATTACATCGTCGGCCTCAACCCCATTGATCATCAAAATCGGCCAGCCGAGTGCGGCAACGCCGGTGTGGATCGGCTCGATCTGACGCACCAGGTCATCAGGCATCGACGGGCGCGTGGCTTTATACTCGGGAAACCAATCGTCGCGGAAAGTTTTACCCTTGGCATCGAAGACGCAAACCTTGTACGCGATGTCCCGCGCCTTGTAGTCACTATCTAGGCGGCGTAGCATGTTGAGAACGCCGTAGATCGCACCCGTTGGTTCGTCCTGCGAATTGCGCAAGTCAGGCATGGCGTGAAAAGCGCGATAGAGATACGACGATCCGTCGACCAGCAGTAGTGTTGGCATAATTGAGAAAAAATAATGAGCGAAATAAGCAAAATACCCCACCTGGCCGACCCGACGGTGTCCAAATTCACCTCGGCGCAGGAAGCGTGGCGCGTTTTTGGCATTATGTCAGAGTTCGTCGAAGCCACGCAGCGTCTGTCGGCCATTCGCCCGGCCGTGTCAATCTTCGGCAGCGCACGCACGGCGCCCGAATCACCCTATTACAAACTGACCGAGGATATCGCGCGCAAGCTCTCGGATGCCGGTTTTTCGGTCATCTCCGGTGGCGGGCCGGGCATCATGGAGGCGGCCAATAAAGGAGCGTTCTATGGCAAGTCGCCGAGTGTCGGCCTCAACATCCAGTTGCCGCATGAGCAGTCAGAAAATGAATACCAGGATATTTCGCAGAGTTTCCGGCACTTTTTCGCCCGTAAATACATGTTTGTACGCTTTGCCAATGCTTACGTGGTGATGCCCGGGGGGTTCGGCACGCTGGACGAGCTGCTCGAAGCCTTGACCTTGATCCAGACCGGCAAAAGCCACCGCATTCCGATCATTCTGGTGCACGAGCCCTTCTGGCGGGGGCTGCTCGACTGGTTTAAGACCACGCTGGTCGATGAAAAAGTGATTTCACCCGGGGACATGGACCTGATTCAGGTAATCAACGAGCCGGCCGAGGTGGTTGAGGCCATTTTCAGACATTACGAGAGCCGCGGCTTCGCCCCGCTACCGGCAGAGCACGAGATGATGCTCAATCTGTAATACAATCAAGGCTCATCGTTCGCCATCCGGAAATATTTGTCATGCGCCGCTTCCTTTTCTTCATTGCTCTGTTGGCCATTGTGGCTGCCCCGGTTTCCGCGCAGACCCCGCCTGTGACTGATGTTCAACCGCCGGCTATGGTGCCGCTGGATGACTCACTCGAGCCGCAGGTTACGATCCTCAAGAAGGATGGCGATACGATTGAGGAATACCGTGTCAACGGCATTTTGACCAAAGTGGTCGTTACGCCGGAGGACGGCGTGCCTTACACCCTGGTTGATCCGGATGGTGACGGGATGTATACCCCGCTGGGTGATGGCCTGGGTACGCCGAAACTCAGTGTGCCCATGTGGACCATCCACACCTTCTGATCCATCCTGCGTCCTCCTGCACCCCATCGATCACCATCACGCGGGTGGTCGACGATTGGCCGACGGGTCGTCGGTGTGGCGTGTTTTGAGCGTACTTTTTTCATTTAGTCCATTTAGTTGAGTCATGTCATGGAACCCTTCCCGATTCAGGCGCCGGCTTTCGACGGCAACTGTCGTGCCGTGCCGGCCGGCAATGCCTTCGAGTGGTTCAAACAGGGCTGGGCTCTGTTTGTGGTTAGCCCGGGCATGTGGGTTACGCTGACCATCGTCCTTGTCATGAGTTTTCTGGCATTGAATATTGTGCCCCTGGTCGGCTGGCTGGCGGCCAATTTGCTGACACCCCTGCTCGCTGCCGGCATGTTGCTGGCCTGCAAGAAAGCGGCGAACGGAGAAGCGCCTGAGATCAACGACCTGTTTGCCGGCTTCAGGCAGAATGCCGCCAATCTGGTTATGGTCGGGGTGATTTACATGGTGGGCATGCTGGCCATTTTCGCCATCGTTCTTGTACTGGGCGGTGGCAGTATTGCCGGCGCCATGATGATGGGTCGGCCGGAAACCGGCATGGGCGTGGCTTTCGGTGGTTTGATGCTGGCCATGCTGCTTTCGCTGGCACTTTCGGTGCCCCTGTTTATGGCGCTCTGGTTTGCTCCGGCGCTGGTTTTCTTCAACAACATGCAAGCCGTCGAAGCGCTCAAGGCCAGTTTCAACGCCTGCATGAAAAATACGCTGCCATTCCTGGTCTATAGCCTGATCGCCTTGGTGCTGATGTTCTTTGCGGCGCTTCCCGTCGGCCTCGGGTTTCTGGTGCTTGTGCCCGTGCTTTCCGGGTCGGTTTATGCCTCGTACCGTGATATTTTTCTTGCTAACTAAATCGGATTCAAACTTTCAATGCAAGCACTGACTCTTCCTGCAAACCGCGGCTGGCACTGGCTCTTCGACGGATTCCAGATTTTCCGTAAAAACCCGTTGCTGTTGTCGATGCTGGTCACCACCTACTGGATGATGATGCTGCTGATCAACGTTCTACCGGGTATTGGGCGGATTGCCTCAACCGTTCTCGTTCCGGTTTTTTCGGTCAGTCTGATGAATGCCTGCCGCATGATTGAGCAGGGTGAGCCGGTTACGCCGCGAGTGATTTTTTCAGGTTTTGTTGAGAACCGGCGTGAATTGCTCATTCTCGGTGCGCTGTATGCTGCCGCCAATGTGGCCTTACTCGGGCTTACCGCGCTGGTCGACGGCGGCACCCTGTTTTCGATGTATTTTCTGGGCTATGAGCCGAGTCAGATCGAACGGGAGAGCAGTGAGTTCCTGAACGCCGCCCAGCTTGGTCTGGTTTTGTTTGCACCGCTCACCATGGCTTATTGGTACGCTCCCGTGCTGGTAGCCTGGCAGCGGCTTCCCCCAGCCAAGTCGCTTTTTTTCAGCTTTGTGGCTTGTTTGCGCAACTGGCGTACGTTTCTGATCTACGCGGTAGCGATTGTATTTTTTTGTGCGATTATTCCCGGTGTGGTGCTCAGTGCAGTCACCGGGATGGTGAGCGAAGACGGAAGTTTGTTCTGGATGATGCTCTCCGCACTCGTCGCGCTGGTTTTGGCGCCTTGCGTCTATGCCAGCTTTTTTGTCAGTTATCGCGACGTTTTTGTTGCCGTCGATGAAGATGCCTGAAAGCGCTGAAAACAAGCCGCCGGGCGGGCCTTTGGATACGCTTCTGGGTGTTTTTGGGGGTACCTTCGATCCGCTGCACTTCGGCCATTTGCGGCTGGCTGAAGAAGCGGCTGATGCCTTGGGGCTGGCGCGTGTGCGCTGGATTCCGGCCGGCCGGCCAGTGCTGCGTGACTTGCCCCAGTTCAGTGCTGTGCAGCGTCTTGAGATGGTGCGTCTGGCCGTTTCCGGCAACCCGCGTTTCGAACTTGATGCGGCTGAAGTTGAGTCTGAGCGGCCCAGTTACACCGTCCCGACTCTGGAACGGCTGCGCCAGCCCGAGGTCTGTGGCGCGCAGCGTCCGCTGGTCTTGCTGGTCGGCACCGATGCCTTTGCCGCCATGGCGGCCTGGCATCGCTGGGAAGAGCTGTTTGATCTGGCGCACGTCGCCGTCGCGCATCGCCCGGGTTTTCCGCTGGATGCGGCCCATTTCCCGCCACAGTTGGCCAAGGCCTATCGGGAGCGGTTTTGCGCCAACCCGGCAGAACTGGCCGGGACGCCGGCTGGTCGTATCATTCCCTTCGCCATGACGCCGCTGGATATTTCTGCAACCCGGATACGTGCTTTGCTGTCCAATTCCCTGAGTGCCCGATATTTGATGCCGGATGCACTCCTTACCTATATTCAAGACCACCCCATTTACCCGGAGAACTGATCACCCAATGAAACTAGCCCAACTTGAAAAAATTGTTGTCAATGCACTTGAGGATATCAAGGCCAAAGATATTGAAATCATCAATACCGCCAAACTCACCCCGCTGTTTGAGCGCATCGTTATTGCCAGTGGTGATTCAAACCGGCATGTCCGGTCGCTGGCGAGCAATGTCGAAGACAAGGTGCGTGAAGCCGGCGGTGAGATTTTGTCGACCGAAGGTGAAGATGGCGGCGAATGGGTGCTGGTTGATCTGGGGGATATCGTCGTTCACGTCATGCAGCCGGCCATCCGTAGCTACTACAACCTGGAAGAGCTATGGAATGGCAAAGGCCCGGCTCGCGTTCGCAAGGCGGCTGGCGCTGCGGTGTAATTGGATAAGCACGGCGTGCGCGGAGGCCACGGAGAAAAGCCAGAAAAGCGAACAAGAGCAATTCTTGTGTTTCTCTCCGTGATCTCTGTGTTCTCTGTGGTTTGAATTAGGGTTTCCCATGAAACTTGCCATCCTTGCTGTTGGCCACAAGTTGCCCGAGTGGGTGGCCAAAGGCTGTGCTGAGTACATCAAGCGCATGCCGCGCGAGTTGCCGGTCGGTGTTGTCGAAATCAAGCCCGAGCCACGCGGCTCGAAAACCCGCGAGCAACTGCTGTCCGCCGAGCGAATCCGTTTGCAGGCGGCCTTGCAGGGCTGCAGCCGGCTGGTTGTGCTCGATGAGCGCGGCGAGGATATGACCACCATGAAACTGGCGGCCCGTTTGGAAGCATGGATGCAGGAAGGCGGCGATACCGCCTTCATCATCGGCGGCGCCGACGGTATCGACGAGGAATTAAAGCAGCGCGCTGACGATACGATCCGACTGTCCAGCCTGACCTTGCCGCATGCCATGGCGAGACTGGTGCTGTGTGAGCAACTGTATCGCGCCATCAGTGTAGTCAAAAACCATCCTTATCACCGCGAGGGATAATGGCGGCTAATCTGCCCAATCCACGCATCCACCTCGCTTCGCGCAGCCCGCGCCGGCGTGAGTTGCTGACCCAGATTGGCGTCCAGTTCGACACCATCATCTTTCGTGATCCGCCACGTGCAGACAAGGAACTCGACGAAACGCCGCATGTCGGCGAAACGCCGATCGACTACGTTCAGCGTGTGGCGAACGCCAAGGCCGGGCACGGCTGGCGCATTGTCGAGTGGCGCAAGCTGCGGCCACAACCCGTGCTGTCGGCAGATACCACGCTCGAATTTGCCGGCGAAATTATCGGCAAACCTCTCGATAACGACGATGCCTGTGCCATTCTGCGCCGCCTTTCAGGCCACACGCACCGCGTGCTGACCGCCGTGGCTGTGGCTTTTGAAGGGCGGATTGAATCGGTGCTGTCGGTCAGTGAAGTGCGGTTTGGCGTGCTCGACGAGGCCGAGATCAGGCGCTACGTGGCCAGCGGCGAATCCTTGGACAAGGCCGGTGCCTATGGCATACAGGGGCATGCCGGATTGTTTGTCGAGCAATTGAGCGGCAGCTATACCGGGGTGATGGGGCTGCCGTTGTTCGAGACCGGCGCATTGCTCAGGCGCTTTGATTACCCGCTATAAGCCAGTCTGAAATCAGCGAGGCGGCCTCTTTTGCTCCGTCCGCCGGCGGCACGGGCCGTACCGGCTGTTGCCATACCTCCTCAAGTGCTTCACTCAGGCCACCTGTCATCAACGCCGAATCACTGACCTCGCGGCAACGGGCATTGCTTTCAAGCCACTCGATCAGACAGTCCTGCTCCGGCCAGTCGTCGCGCCGCAGGTAGAGCACTGGCGTGCCATTACACGCGCTTTCGGTGAACGTGCCATAGCCGGGTTTGGTCAGCACGGCGTCGACACTGCACAACAGGTCGGTAAAGTGCAGGCCAAGCGGCTCAAAGGCAGAAAAATCATCACGCTCTATTTTCCAGCTTTGCGGAATCAGCCAGCGAATGCCATTGCTACGCGGCCAGTGGTCAACGGGCAATTGTTTTTCGATGCCACCAAAGGCGATCAGGACAACCCGTTCACCGGGTGAGCAAGCTAGCTTCTTGTGCAGGGTATCCCGAAGGTTTTGTCCGAGTGCGGCGACCGGGGGCAGGGCGCGCAAACGCCGCAGATCGTGCATCGGCATGGCGGGGGTCAGGCGCAGAAAGCATTCGGCACTGCTGTAGGCGGCAAGTATCTGTTGGTGAATGCCGGCGGCCCAGGGTTCACTGGCGAAGAAGTGGGAAAACAAATCGGCCCAGTTGAGCGAGCACATCGAAAGTGAAGGAATACCCGCCTGCGCGGCACCTGCGAGTGGCAGGTAGGCGACATCGGTGAGTACCCGGTCGGGCTGCACGCCAGTGAGAAACGCCGCTTCAGTGGCGACACGCTGCGCCCAGTCGGCATGCTGCTGGCGATAGGCTTGTGCGGTAGCCGCATGGTCGATGCGTACTGCGTCCTGCATGACAAAACCGAAATCGCTGCTGGTCGGGATGTGCTTGAATTCAGTGTGGATGCGGGCGCGTAGTTTGGCTTCCGGCAGGCCGCAACGTAACGTCAGGCGTAAGCCGGGCAGCCGGTGTGCGAGTTCATTGAGGATCGGTGCGGTTTGTGCCAGATGGCCGAAGCCGTGCGAGGAAATGTCGACGAAGAGATGCGGCATTGGTGCTTGATCCAGAAATAAGAATTGAAACTACGGAGAGCACAAAGGCACGGAGAAAAGCAAAGAAAATATCTTGCATTTCATGTGCAGAGCAACCGATCGTAGTTACTTTTTTTTCTTTCTCCGCGCTCTCCGTGGTTAATTGTTTCTATATAAACCGTGCCAGCAGCGCGCCATCCAGTGCGCCCTCAAGCGCTATCCAGACACGATGGCCATTACCGGGGGCGACGGTAATGGCAACACCCTCAGTATTTTCCATACATTCCAGCGTGACTTCGCGGTTGCCCGAAGGATGAATGATTTCGATACGGTCGCCGACCGAGAATTTGTTTTTGACATCGATTTCAGCGAGGCCGCGCACGGTATCAACGGTGACAACGTCGCCCACGTAAAGGCTACGGCCGGATTGAGAGTGGCCGCGCAGGTAGTTCTGCATTTCGTGTTCGTGGTGGCGCTGGTAGAAACCATCGGTATAGCCCCGGTTGGCCAATCCTTCCAACTGGCCAAGCAGGGCGGGGTTGAAGGGGCGGCCGGCCACGGCGTCGTCAATGGCTTGGCGGTAGGTTTGTGCACTACGCGCCACGTAGTAGGCTGACTTGGTGCGCCCCTCGATCTTGAGTGAATTGACGCCGATTTCGATCAGACGCTGCACATGTTCAATGGCGCGCAGATCTTTCGAGTTCATGATGTAGGTGCCGTGCTCGTCTTCCTCGATCGGCATCAGTTCGCCGGGACGCTCCTTTTCTTCGAGCAACCAGATTTTGCTGGCCGAGTGCACGTCGCCACCGGCATCTTCCTCGCCGGCTTTGACCTTGTAGTCCCAGCGGCAGGAGTTGGTGCACGATCCCTGATTCGGGTCGCGGTGGTTGAAGTAGCCGGACAGCAGGCAGCGGCCGGAATAGGCAATGCACAGCGCCCCATGAACGAAGACTTCGAGTTCGATATCCGGGCATTCCTGACGGATTTCGGCGACTTCATCGAGGGATAACTCGCGGGAGAGAATGATGCGTGAGACACCGAGTTTTTGCCAGAAACGCGCTGTGGCGAAGTTGACGGTATTGGCCTGCACCGAGAGGTGGACGGGCGTGTCCGGCCAGGTTTCGCGCACCATGTCGATCAGGCCGGGGTCGGCCATAATCAGCGCATCCGGCTGGAGCGCGATGACCGGCGCCATGTCGGCCAGGTAGCTGCGCACCTTGACGTTATGCGGCAGCACATTGCTGACCACGTAAAACTGCTTGCCGCGGGTATGCGCTTCCGCGATGGCACCGCCCAGCGTGTCGATATTGCCGAACTCGTTGTTGCGCACGCGCAGGCTGTAGCGCGGCTGGCCGGCATAGACGGCGTCGGCGCCGAACGAAAAAGCGGTACGCATCATGGTCAACGAACCGGCCGGCGCGAGGAGCTCGGGACGGCGCAGATGGGTATTGGACAAGCTGGAAATATCGGGCATGGAAGCTTTGGTGGGGAACAGGGAAGTCAAGGTAGAATGAGGCACGAGCTTCATTTTACCCGCATTCTCCGGATCGACTCCCATGCCAGAAGATATCCTGATCAACTTTACGCCGCAGGAAACGCGCGTCGCCGTGATGTATCAGGGCGCCGCACAGGAACTGCACATCGAACGCACCGCCAATCGCGGTCTGGTCGGTAATGTTTATGTCGGACGCGTAGTTCGGATTCTGCCCGGAATGCAGTCCGCCTTCATCGATGTCGGCTTGGAACGCACTGCGTTTCTGCATGTGGCCGACATCTGGGAGCCGCGTACCAACGGAGATCCCATACGCCCCATCGAGCGTATTTTGTTTGAAGGGCAGAGTGTGGTCGTGCAGGTTGTCAAAGACCCGATCGGCACTAAGGGCGCACGACTGACAACACAGATGTCGGTGGCCGGGCGCATGCTGGTCTACCTGCCGCAAGATAAACATATCGGAATTTCACAGCGCATTGAGAGTGAAGCCGAGCGCGAGGCGCTGCGTGAGAAAATCACACGGCTGGTGCCGGACGACGAGCCGGGCGGATTCATCGTGCGCACCATGGCCGAGCGGGCAACAGAAGAAGAACTGGCCAACGATATTGAGTATTTGCGCAAGATCTGGCGGGACATTCAGACACAGTCAAAAACGATTGCCCCCCCCGGCCTGCTGTATCAGGAGTTGTCGCTAGGTCAGCGTGTGCTGCGTGATTTTGTCAATCCGGATACCACACGCATCGTCATC
This sequence comes from Burkholderiales bacterium, assembly GCA_038203745.1. GTDB lineage: Bacteria > Pseudomonadota > Gammaproteobacteria > Burkholderiales > Rhodocyclaceae > Propionivibrio. The sequence goes on from JBBRDR010000030.1 coordinate 12,602, forward strand.
GACTCGCGCGAGAACTTTCAGAAGCTGACTGCCTTCGCTGCCGAGTACACACCGACGGTCGCGCCGTTGCTCAACCATTATCTCGGCGAACGCCCGCTATTTGACCTGTACGGTGTCGAAGACGAAATCCAGAAGGCGCTGGCACGGCGCGTTGATCTCAAGTCCGGTGGTTATCTGATCATCGACCAGACCGAAGCCATGACCACAGTAGACGTCAATACCGGCGGCTTTGTCGGGGTGCGGAATTTTGACGATACGGTGTTCAAGACCAATCTGGAGGCCGCGCAAACCATTGCCCGGCAACTGCGTTTGCGCAATCTCGGCGGTATCATCATTACCGACTTCATCGACATGGAGAACGAAGAGCACAAAGCCGCCGTGCTGGCCGAATTCAATAAAGCCTTGTCACGTGACCACACCCGCCTGACGGTCAATGGGTTCACCGCCCTGGGACTGGTCGAGATGACGCGCAAACGCACCCGCGAATCACTGGCACATGTGTTATGCCAAGAGTGTCCCACCTGCGGCGGGCGCGGCGAGGTCAAGACGGCCCGAACGATATGCTATGAAATATTACGCGAACTGCTGCGCGAAGCCCGTCAGTTCAATGCCCGAGAGTTTCGTGTGCTGGGCAGTGTCTCGGTTATCGACGTGTTTCTGGATGAAGAATCACAGGGGCTGGCCATGCTCTCTGATTTTATTGGCAAACCAATTTCGCTTCAGGCTGAACCCAGTTATGCGCAGGAACAATACGACATTGTTTTGATGTAATTGATGTTGGCGTGTAACTTTTTTATGAAACAGGATTCAAAGGGAATCACCCGATGAAAAGCAATCTGTCAGCAACCTTAATTTCTGAAATAAACGAAAAAAAAGTTCTCATGAAAGGGAGTGCTTCACAACTGCAGCAATTGATTTCCTACTTCCGTTCCATCGACTAATTGATACGCTAACGGGTAATCGGGAGCCGGGCCATGCAAACCTTTGTTTGGGGTGAAGAATTTTATACCGGGATCGGCGCCATTGATGAGCAGCATCATGGGCTGGTTAATTTATTTAACAAGCTCAGCGAATCTCTGACGGAAACAGAAGGCTCGGGTGAAGCGGCTGTTCAAGTCGCGTTTACGCAGTTGATGGCGTACACGAAGTATCATTTTTCTGCCGAAGAAGCCCTGATGCGGCGGGAAAATGTGGATCAGCGGCACATTGTGCTGCACCTTAAACTGCACGATGAGTTTATCGAGCAGGTGCGTGCCATGTGGAGCGCGCGGGGTGCCTTAAGCAATCCCGCTGAAGTATTCCTGTCTTTTCTGACCTCCTGGCTCTGTTTGCATGTGCTTGGCGTCGATCAAGCCTTGTCGCGTCAAATTGCGCAGATAGAAAGTGGTGAAACGTCTCAGCATGCCTACGAGATGGAACTGCTCCGGCCGAGGGACAAGAGCGTGGACGCCATGGTTAAGGCGCTACGTAACACCTATCAGGTTGTCTCCAGACTCAGCTTGGAGCTGATGTCGGCAAACCGTTTCCTGGAAGAACGGGTGGTGGCGCGCACTACCGAACTGGAGCAGGCCAACAAGGCGCTGGTGGTAGCCAACCAAAAGCTTGAAGTCTATTCCCAGACCGACGGCTTGTTGAATATTGCCAACCGCAAGTTTTTTGACACCCGGCTGTACGACGAATGGAATCGCGCGATCCGGGAACAATACCCGATCGGCCTGTTGATGATCGATGTCGATTTTTTCAAACACTACAATGATCACTACGGTCACTTGGCCGGGGATGCCTGCCTGCAGTTCGTGGCTAAAGCCGTAGCAAATAAAATGGTGCGCGCGGTAGATTTGCTGGCGCGTTATGGCGGGGAGGAGTTTGTCGTGGTTTTACCCAACACGGCGATTCAGGGTGCCTACAAGTTTGCGCTCACTCTCTGCGAAGCGGTCGCTGCGCTGAAGATTCCGCACGCAAAATCCTCAGTGGCTGAGCATGTGACGGTGAGTATTGGCGTTGCTTCAATTCTGCCGGACCGGAATTCGACAGCCGATCGGGTGGTGGCAGCCGCCGATCAGGCCTTGTATGCAGCGAAACAGCAAGGGCGTAACAGGGTCTGCCTGAATTGATCGCTTGCAAAAATCGTAGCGCGCAACGTTATTACTTTGCTGCTCGCTACGATTTTGATTGCAAGCGTTGGGTTTGTTTCAGGCCGATGTCGTGCAATACATCGTCGACTCACCTTCAATCACCGTTTTGCCGTTGACGGTGCACACGGCATCGAGGATGCAGCGTTTTTTGCTGACAAGCACTTCGCGTACCGTCAACGTGGCGGTAACGGTGTCACCAATGCGCACCGGTGCCTTGAATTTCAGCGTTTGCCCCATATAGATGGTGCCCGGCCCGGGCAACTTGTTGCCCAGTACGGCTGAAATGAAACTCGCCGATAGCATGCCATGGGCAATGCGCCCGCCAAACTGGGTGGTTTTGCCATACTCCTCGTTCAGATGAACCGGGTTGATGTCGGTCGAGACGCCTGAAAACATGACGATATCCGCTTCGGTTACCGTTTTGGCGGTGCTCGCGCTCATGCCGGGTTGCAAATCTTCAATATTGTAGCCACCGTGGGAATTCATTGCTTTTCTCCATGTCTATGAGTTTCAGAATTGCCCATGATACACAACACCACCTGTTGCCAAGGAGATCGCAATGACACAAAGTACCAAGCCAAGCCCTGAGTTTGACAGCCTTGTTCCCGCTATTCCCTTTAGCCGGCGCAGTTTTATGGTGACATCGCTGGCCGCCGGTTTTGCCCTGTCGGTACAGCCGGTGATGGCGCAAACCGCCATAACGACCGATACCGTCGGGCTGACCGCTGGTGAAATCAAGGTGGGTGATATGCCGGCCTATCGTGCACAGCCCGCGACGGGCAGAAATTTCCCGGTCATTCTTGTGGTGCAGGAAATATTTGGCGTACATGAGTACATCAAGGACACGTGCCGGCGACTTGCCAAGCAGGGGTATCTGGCCATTGCGCCGGAACTTTACGCGCGGCAGGGTGATCCGCGACAGTATACGAACACGCAGGAGTTGATTACCCATCTGGTGAACAAGGTGCCGGATGCGCAGGTAATGACCGATCTGGATGCCTGTACCGCGTGGGCCAAGGCTAATGGTGGGGATCTTGGGCGGCTGGGTATTACCGGTTTTTGCTGGGGTGGCCGCATCACCTGGCTGTATGCCGCACACAACCCGCAGATCAAGGCTGGTGTGGCTTGGTACGGGCGCATTGTCGGCCCGGCTAACGAAATAAATCCGAAACACCCGATTGACGTAGCGACAAAACTCAATGGCCCGGTGCTGGGTTTGTACGGCGGGCAGGATCAAGGCATCCCGCTCGATACCCTGGACCAGATGCGCAAGGCGCTGGCCGAGGGCAATGCGGCCAGCAAGGCGTCAAGCATTCAAGTGTATGACAACGCCCCGCATGCCTTCCATGCGGACTATCGGCCGAGCTATCGCAAGGATGCGGCGGAGGACGGCTGGAAGCGGCTGTTGGCGTGGTTCAAGAATAACGGGGTGTGATTACACCCCGAAACACAGGTATTTGATTTCCAGAAACTCATCCAGTCCGTGCTTTGAGCCTTCGCGCCCAAGGCCGGATTGCTTGATGCCGCCGAAGGGGGCGACTTCATTGGAGAGGATGCCGGTGTTCACTCCGACCATACCGTACTCGAGCGCCTCGCCCACCCGGAAGCAGCGCCCCACATCGCGGGAATAGAAGTAAGCCGCGAGCCCGAACTCGGTGTCGTTGGCCAAAGCGATGGCTTCCGCTTCGGTGCTGAAGCGAAAGAGCGGGGCAACCGGGCCGAAGATTTCTTCGTGGGCGATGCGCATTCCGGGCGTGGCGCCGGACAGAATCGTCGGCTCAAAAAAGTTGCCACCCAGCGCGTGGCGCTTGCCGCCGGAAATGATTTTTGCGCCCTTGCTGACAGCGTCGGCGATAAGTTCCTCGACGCGGGCCAGTGCCGCGCTATCGATCAACGGCCCTTGAGTGATTCCGCTCTCACTACCGTCACCCGCTTTGAGCGAGCTAACGCGTGCGGCAAGTTTTTCAGCAAAGGCCTCGTAAATACTGTCTTGTACGAGTAGACGGTTGGTGCATACGCAGGTCTGCCCGGTATTGCGGAACTTGGACAGCAGCGCACCTTCAGCTGCAGCGTCAAGATCGGCGTCGTCGAAAACGATGAAAGGCGCATTGCCGCCGAGTTCCAGCGACAACTTTTTGATGGTGGGCGCACACTGCGCCATGAGCAGGCGACCGACCTCGGTCGAGCCGGTGAACGAGAGCTTGCGTACGATTGGGCTGGCGCTAAGCGTGCCGCCGATGGCCACCGGATCGCCAGTCACCACGTTGAGCACACCCGGTGGAATACCGGCATCTTCACCCAGCACGGCCAGTGCCAGCGCACACAGCGGTGTCTGCTCGGCCGGCTTGACGATTACCGTACAGCCGGCCGCCAGTGCCGGTGCGACCTTGCGTGTGATCATGGCCAAAGGGAAATTCCACGGCGTGATTGCGGCGCAAACCCCGACCGGCTGTCGGATCGTCATCAGGCGTTTGTCGGCGGTCGGGCTGGGAATCGTTTCACCATAGGCGCGTTTGGCTTCTTCGGCAAACCACTCAATGAAGGAGGCGCCGTAGGCAACTTCGCCACGCGCTTCAGCCAGTGGTCGGCCGCACTCGGCCGTGATCAGTTTGGCCAGATCATCCGCGTTGGCCAGCACCAGCGCAAACCAGCGTTTGAGGATTGCGGCGCGCTCCTGCGCCGGCGTCTGGCGCCAGCCTACCCAGGCCTGATCGGCGGCAGCAACGGCGCGCAGCGTTTCAGCTTGCCCCATGTCCGGTATGGCCCCAAGGAGCTCGCCATTGGCAGGGTTACGTACAACCAGCGTCGCGCCATTGTCGGCGGGCAACCAGATGCCGTTGATGTAACCAAGGTTGCACAGAAGTTTGGTGTTAGAAAGGCGCATGTGATGATCCTTGATGGGAACACGCAACAGTTTATACTTCACACCATGCCTGTCTACCGCCTTGCCGTCTGTTGTCTTGCGCTCGTGCTTGCCGCGTGCAGCAGCACGCCGCCTGCGCCGGATACAGGCCCCGCGTCGCCGTCACGACGTGCCAGTTATTCTGAAAAAGGTCAGGAAGTCGCTATTTACGCCATGGGCCTGATCGATACCGGTTACCGCTTTGGTGGAAAAAACCCGGAGGCGGGTCTGGATTGCAGCGGCATGGTGAGCTACATCTTTGGCAAAGCGGCGGGTTTAAAAATCAGCGGGAGCGCCGCCGACATCGCCCGCAAGGGTCGCCCCGTTGAGCGCAACAGCCTGCGCCCCGGTGATCTGGTTTTTTTCAACACCCGTAACACATCGTTTTCGCATGTCGGTATTTACATCGGCGACGAGCGTTTCGTGCATGCACCATCAACCAATGGACGCGTGCGTATCGACCAGATGGGTGTCAGTTACTATGCGCAGCGCTACGAGTCAGCGCGCAGTTATTTCGACTAACGCAGTTCGACCCGTCCGTCGATGACTTGGATCTTGTCCCCCTTGCGCACCGCCGGCTCGCCGTCCTGATCGAAGGCGGCATACTGGCCGTTGTCGTAACGAACCGTCACCTTCCAGCGAGCCTGCTTTGAGGATTTCCGCGCGTCTTGTACGTCCGTGCCCGTGCCCATGATCGGTGCGCCCTTTAGAACTGTACCGCCAGGGGTGGTCAGAGGTGTCTTCTTGCCGATATCAACCTGCTCGCTACGCACGTTGGTGACAATCCCACAGGTCGTGCACGGCCCGCTCGTAGCCGCCGGCTTTGTCAGCGCCCGGATATCGTCAGCATTCTTGGGCAGAATCAGCGTGCTCTGAGCTTGTACTGTAGACGCAAGGAGAGCGATGAGCAGGAAGAGGACGGGTGAGAAAACAGTGCGATACATGGAGCGCTCCCTTGGACTTGTGCGAAGACGAAGTCTAGCAGAGCGCCCGGTATTTCAGGATGGCAGATAGATCGCCGAAATGGCTATTCCGGCAGGCCGTTGAGAAGCACCATCGCCTTCAAGCCCTCGGAAGGTGCGCCGAGTGGTCCAAGTCAGCGTTGCAGCACCGGACTGATGTTTCCAGTGCGATACAGGCAGGCAAGCGTCCGATCCACACCCAGGCGCAAATCATCGTCACGGCGCATGACGATACCTCATGAGTCGCACCAAAGGGGGCTTAACATTAAGGTGCACTTAGCCGTGGATGCGCATGGTATGCCGCTTAGAGTTGTTGTTACAGAAGGTACCCGAGCAGATTGCGCAGAAGCTGAAAAGCTAATTGACGGATTCGAAATGGAGCATCTGCTTGCTGACAAAGGCTACGACAGCGACGCGATCGTGGCGAAGGCGAAAGAACAGGGGGCGCAGGCTGTGATTCCACCACGCAAAAATCGAAAGGAACAAAGGGGGTACGACAAGGGGCTCTACAAACTGCGCCATCTGGTCGAGAATGCATTCCTGCATCTCAAGCGATGGCGTGGCATTGCCACCCGTTATGCGAAAAATTTGCCTTCATTTGTTGCAGCCGTGCAAGTCCGCTGCTTGGCTCTTTGGCTAACTGTCTCGTGACGACACTGTCTAGAGTACTCGCCGAAATTTCCCAAAGCGTGCAGGATAGAGCCTGTCGAAAAATCAAGGAATGAATTGTGCTGATTAATTGCGTTGCCTACGGAAACGGAACCCGTCTGACGGACTTGCAGGTGGAGGAAATCAGCGACTACCTTGAGAGGCCGGATTGCTTCGTCTGGGTGGCTCTGTGCGACGCTACGCCGCACGAACTCGACCAGATGAAAGAGGAATTCGATCTGCATGAACTGGCTGTGGAAGATGCGCGCCATGGTCACCAGCGACCCAAGATCGAGGACTATGGTGATTCGTTGTTCGGTGTCATGCACCAGATTGAGCTGAACCAGGGCGAGTTCAGCGTGAGCGAAGTCAACGTCTTTGTCGGTCGCAACTTCGTCTTGTCAATCAGGAATCACAGTGAACAAAATTTCCTCGCGGTACGCGAGCGCTGCGAGCGGGAACCACAATTGCTGCAGCACGGCGCCAGTTTCGTTTTCTATGCCCTGATGGACGCGGTCGTCGATCGCTATTTTCCAATCATGGACAGGCTGGAGACGGAACTGGATGAGATCGAGGAGCAGATTTTCGACAAGGGTGCGGCACAAGCCAGCATCGAAAGGCTCTACAATCTGAAACGCAAGATCACGCTACTCAGGCATGCTGTTGCCCCACTGATGGAGGCAACCGGCAAGCTTTCCGGAAATCGCGGGCCAGAGGTGTGCGCCAACAGCCGGCATTATTTCCGCGACGTCCATGACCACCTGACCCGCATCAACGCTTCTATCGAGAACATCCGGGATACCATCGGCACTGCCATCCAGGTCAATCTTTCCATGGTGACCATTGAGGAAAATGAAGTAAACAAGAAGCTGGCGGCCTGGGCCGGTATTTTTGCCGTGGCCACAGCGTTTGCCGGTATCTGGGGAATGAACTTCAAGGCCATGCCCGAGCTGCAATGGGAATACGGTTACCCGGTAGCACTGCTCACTATCGCTGCGGCCTGCGGGTTTCTTTATCTCCGCTTCAAGCGTTCTGGCTGGTTATGAATGACGGATCAAGGTCGTGATCCCGGTCAGTTTCAGTGCTTATGCGGGGGGCGAGAGAAAATGCCAGCCCGAGGATCAGGTCGCCCGCGAGCAACATGACCCCCTCCAGCCAGGAAACGCTGATCCCTATATCCGCCGATAGACTTCTGCCCCACTCTTCACAAACTCCACCGCCTTCGTCTCCATTCCTTTTTCTAAAGCCGCTTTCTCATCAATCCCCTGCGCCGCTGCAAAGTCGCGCACGTCCTGCGTGATCTTCATCGAGCAGAAGTGTGGGCCGCACATCGAGCAGAAGTGGGCGACCTTGGCCGATTCCTTGGGCAGGGTTTCGTCGTGGAAACTCTTGGCCTTGTCGGGGTCGAGGCCGAGGTTGAACTGGTCGTCCCAGCGGAACTCGAAGCGCGCTTTCGATAAGGCGTTGTCACGAATCTGCGCACCGGGATGGCCTTTGCCGAGGTCGGCGGCGTGCGCGGCGAGCTTGTAGGTGATGATGCCTTCCTTGACGTCGTTCTTGTCCGGCAGGCCGAGGTGTTCCTTCGGCGTGACGTAGCACAGCATGGCGGTGCCGAACCAGCCGATCATGGCCGCGCCGATGCCGCTGGTGATGTGGTCGTAGCCGGGGGCGATGTCGGTGGTTAGCGGGCCGAGGGTGTAGAACGGCGCTTCCTTGCAGTGTTCGAGCTGCAGGTCCATGTTCTCTTTGATCATGTGCATCGGCACGTGGCCGGGGCCTTCGATGAAGACCTGACAATCGTGCTTCCAGGCGATATCGGTGAGTTCGCCGAGGGTCTTGAGTTCGGCGAGCTGCGCTTCGTCGTTGGCGTCGTAGATCGAGCCGGGGCGCAGGCCGTCGCCGAGTGAGAAGCCGACATCGTAGGATTTCATGATGTCGCACATGTCTTCAAAGTGCGTGTAGAGGAAGCTTTCCTTGTGATGCGCGAGGCACCACTTGGCCATGATCGAGCCACCACGGCTAACGATGCCGGTGAGGCGGTTAGCGGTCATCGGCACGTAGCGCAGCAGTACGCCGGCGTGGATGGTGAAGTAGTCGACGCCTTGTTCGGCTTGCTCAATCAGCGTGTCGCGGAAAATTTCCCATGTGAGTTCTTCGGCCTTGCCGTCGACCTTCTCCAGCGCCTGATAAATCGGCACGGTACCAATCGGTACGGGCGAATTGCGGATGATCCATTCCCGCGTTTCGTGGATGTTCTTGCCGGTGGACAGATCCATCACGGTATCGCCGCCCCAGCGGATCGACCAGGTCATTTTCTCGACTTCTTCCTGAATGCTGGAACCGAGCGCCGAGTTGCCGATGTTGGCGTTGATCTTGGTCAGGAAGTTGCGGCCGATAATCATTGGCTCGGCTTCCGGGTGGTTGATATTGGCCGGGATGACGGCGCGACCGCGGGCGACTTCAGAGCGCACGAATTCCGCAGTGATTTCGTTCGGGATCGAGGCGCCAAAATTCTGGCCGGGGTGCTGGCGGGACATCAGATCAGCGAGTTTGTTGCCTTGCGGGCCGGAGGTCCGCAGTGATTCGATGTAGGCGTCGCGGTTGTTGTTCTCGCGAATGGCGATGAATTCCATTTCCGGCGTGATGATGCCTTTTCGCGCATAGTGAATCTGCGTCACATTCTGGCCGGCTTTGGCACGCAAGGGATTGCGATGCAGGCCGGGAAAGCGCAGCTCATCAAGTGTCTTGTCGTCGGCGCGGATGCGACCGAATTCGGAGGATAAATCACTCAGCGATTCAGTGTCCTTGCGCTCGGCAATCCATGGCGCACGCAGCGCCGGCAGACCATGGCGAATGTCGATCTTGGCCTGCGGGTCGGAGTAGGGGCCGGAGCAGTCGTAGACGAAGATCGGCGGATTCTTTTCACCGCCCATGCCGGTCGGCGTGTCGGCCTGCGAAATTTCTCGCATCGGCACTTGAATATCGGGGCGTCTGCCGGCGACGTAGATTTTGCGAGAATTAGGTAAGGGCTTTATTGCGGCCGCATCGACGTGGGCGTCGGAGGCGATGAATTTTTCATTGGCGTTCATGGCGTTTCCTTGCGCAGGGGCAAAACGTACTACAACGTTGAAGCAAGCAAGGAATGGCGAAGCAGGCGATGACGGAATAAAACAGCTTCTTTCCGCTTCCCTACGACGGCATTACCCGTACAGGTTCAAAGGGACTGTCTCAGCTGCACCGACATTGGCGCCGCACCCCTAACGTGATTGTGTAAGTTACTAAAAATGCAGACTTAAAGCAAGATGCACCGGTCTTTGATGTCGATGTGCCGATGTTTGTTCCCGTTATTTCTGGAAATTCGGCTAAAGTATTCCTCAGGTTTTCCGTGGAATAGAAGATGAGCAAAAAAACGAATAACGGGAGTCCGGTCATGCGCGTCAAGTTTCTCTTCGCCCTCGCTGCCAGCATTATGGCGGCTCTTCCGGCTGCGACATCAGCGGCCTGGCAACTGGTGGCTACCGAACAGGGCAAGCGCGTTGAGATCGACCGTGCCAGCATTGTTATCAATCCAGATGGTGAAGCCATGGCCAAGGGGCGAATCGTGCTCGACAGGCCGATTGTTGACCCGAAAACATCTTCGTCCTATCAAATCATTGAAATAGAGAACCGTTACGACTGTAAAGAGCGCACGTCCGCCACGCTGAAACGCAGCTACTTCAAGGAAGATGACGAATTGGTTCGGCAGGAGGAGGTCAGGGCGCCTTTTGACATGCCGGTGCGCTCGGGCACGCCGGACGACAAGTTGTTGCGTGAAGTCTGCCGGCCGAAGTCCCTGGGCGATGCAGCACCGTCAGCCGTTAAGACCGTGGAGAGGGTCAACGAAATTACGGATGAATTACGCCAGGCAAATGAAGCGCTTGTCGCCAAGGAAGTCGGCAAGGATTTGCAGAAAACCTCTACGCGCGCAGCGGCGATGCTGGGTAGCAAGCGTAGTGCTGCAGTTGGGGGGCGTAAAAATGCAGCCGCTGCCATGCCGTCAACTGTTTCGTGGGACTATGCCGGCGAAGGCGGGCCGGACAACTGGAGCAATCTGAAGCCGGAGTACGCGATCTGCGCGTCCGGCAGGATGCAGTCGCCTATCGACATTCGTGACGGCATCGCGGTTGATCTTGAGCCGATTCAGTTTAGCTACCGGCCGACATCGTTCCGGGTATCCGACAGCGGGCGGAGCCTGCAGGTGGCTGTGTATGGCGGTGGGTTTAGCCTGCTCGGCAAGAACTATGAGTTGATCCGCATGCGATTCCATCGCCCGTCCGAGATGACGGTTAATGGCAAGGTCTACGCCATGGACGCTCAGTTGGTGCACAAATCAGAGGACGGCAAACTGGCCATCGTCGTCGTGTTGCTGGAAAAGGGTACGGAGAATCCGGTGGTCCAAGTGGCGCTGAATAACCTGCCGCTTCAGAGGGGCGGCGATGTAGCTCCCCCGGGACAGAGCATCGATACGATGCGTTTGCTGCCGGAGAACAAAAATTACTTTACCTTCTTGGGGTCACTGACCACGCCCCCGTGCTCTGAAGAGGTGCTGTGGCTGGTGCTTAAACAGCCGCAACAGATTTCCCAGGAGCAACTGGCGATTTTTCAGCATCTGTACGCGCCGAATGTCAGGCCGGTGCAGCCGGGTTGGGGGCGGAT